>DASTMP010000118.1:0-23025 GCA_035714085.1 Blastocatellia bacterium | reverse complement strand
GATCGTCGCTTTCGACATCGAACCGCAGGCGCGCGTTTTGCAATTCTCTTCCTTGAGTTTCGACGCTTCGATTTTCGAGATCGCGATGGCCTTGCGGTCAGGCGCGGCGTTGAGCTTGGTCACACGCGAAGCCGCCCTGTCAGGCGCCCCCCTGGCCGCATTGTTGCGCGCGCAGGAAGTGACGAACGTCACGTTGACGCCGTCGGTCCTGTCCTTGTTACCCGGCGAATCGCTCCCGGCTCTACAGACGATCATCGTCGCGGGCGAAGCCTGTCCGACCGATCTTGTGAAACGCTGGGCGCCAGGCCGCCGCTTCTTCAACGCGTACGGGCCGACGGAAACGACAGTCTGGGCGTCGGTGTCCGAGTGCGTGGCGGACGGGCGGACCCCGGAGATCGGCAAACCCATCATCAATGTGAAGATTCACCTGCTCGACGCCAACTTGCAGCCGGAGCCGGTTGGCTCGCCGGGCGAGTTGTGTATAGGAGGCGTAGGTCTGGCCCGCGGGTATCTCGGACGGCCGGATCTGACGGCGGAGAAATTCATCCCCGATCCATTTGGCGCTGAGCCGGGACGGCGGCTCTACCGCACGGGCGACCTCGCCCACTATCTGCCCGACGGGGCGATAGACTTCCTCGGGCGCATCGACCATCAAGTCAAGTTGCGCGGCTTCCGCATCGAACTCGGCGAAATCGAGGCCGCCATTGCGCGACAGCCGGCCGTGCAACAAGCCGTCGTCGTGAGTAGAGAAGAAACGCCCGGTGATAAGCGGCTGGTAGCCTATGTGATCCCCAAAGCTGGGCAGCGTGCGGACAGTCTGCAGCTCCGTCAGCAACTCCGCTCCACTTTGCCGGAGTACATGGTGCCGGCGGCCTTCGTCACGCTCGATGCGCTGCCGTTGACGCCGAACGGCAAAGTTGACCGGCAAGCCTTGCCGCGGCCCGACCTGTCAAACCTTTACCCAGGACGCGAGGCGCCGCCCCCACGCAATCCGTGGGAGCTACAACTGACCTATATTTGGCAAGACATCCTCAGTCTTGAGCGGGTCGGTGTGACCGATAACTTCTTTGACCTCGGCGGTCATTCTCTGCTGGCGATGCGGATGCTGGCGCAGATCCGGCGGCGAACTGGTCAAGAGTTGCCGCTCGCCGCTTTGATCGGGGCGGGGACCATCGAACGGCTGGCAAACCTGTTAATGGAAAAGAGTGTCGGGCAGCCGTCGCCACTTGTCCCCATCAAGCCCGAAGGGAAACTCCTCCCGCTCTTCTGTCTCCACCCGGGCGGGGGGAATGTCATATGTTACTTGCCGCTGGCGGAACGTCTGGACCATGAGCAGCCGGTTTTCGGCATCCAGGATCCGGCGGTTTTCAATCTGGACGATGGAAAAGAGTCGGAGGATCTTTATGCGCCGATGGAGGATATGGCGGCTCGCTATATCCTCGCTATTCAATCAGTCCAGGCCGAAGGACCGTATCTCCTCTGCGGCTGGTCATTTGGTGGCTTCATGGCTTATGAGATCGCTCAACAACTGACAGGGCTAGGACACGAAGTTGCGCTCTTGGCAGTTCTCGATACCGGCCCCGTGTATGAAAAGTTGGGACAGGCCGATGACGCCGAACTGCTGGCCATCCTGTGTGAAGAGTCCGGATTGGAAATCTCCGCATCTGACCTCCGCAAACGTTCTTACGCCAAACAACTGGAGCTTGTCTCCCGCCGGTTGAAAAAAACTGGGGGCGCGCCCATCGACATTCCGACTTCCTGGATCAGGCGTTCGATCAACATTTTTAAAACGCGCATCAGAGTCGCGCTCAATTACCAAATCAAGCCTTACCCCGGCACGATCACATTGATTCGTGCGGCGGAGCAGGATTCAACCGATGGGACCGATCTGGCGGCTGATCCGACGATGGGGTGGGGCAAGTTCTCACCGCGCCCGGTCGAGGTCCTGGTGACGCCGGGCAATCATGCGACGATGGGCCAGGAGCCTCACGTTAAATTCTTGTCCGAAACTCTACAGGCGCTTATCGGGCGAGCGAGAGGAAAACGTCGTGACGCGGCCTGAGTTCGCAATAGACAAAACTTGAAAAAGCGCTCTGGTTGAGAACAAAGCGTTCGCACAATTACGGCATCTCTTCCGTTTGAAGAAAAATTCAAAACTTCGCCAATCCTGGAAGCGCTCTGCCGCGTCGAACTTAAAATTAACATAAATAATGCGGGGACCATTCGTGACACAAGTAGAGACGGGAAGTGGAGGGAAGCGGACTTTCATGAAAATTGCCGTTGGGCAAATCGTTTCCTTGCTTGGCAGTAGCTTGACGAATTTCGCGTTGGCCCTCTGGGTACTTCAAAACACCGGCTCGGTCACCCAGTTCGGCATTCTATTGCTCTTCATCTCCCTGCCAGCATTCTTCTTATCGCCCTTCGCGGGCGCCTGGGTGGATCGGTCTGACCGGCGCAAGGTTTTGATTCTCAGTGACGCCGGTTCTGCGCTGAGTATCTTAGTTATCGCGATTAATTACTTATTGGGTTACCGATCCCTATGGGTAGTCGCGATTGCCTTGGCTTTCAGTTCCGTTTGCGGAACATTTCGTCTGCCGGCATACCTCGCGTCGGTCACGCTGCTCGTGCCGAAGGATTACTTGCCGCGCGCAAATGGCATCGTCCAAATGGGGGAAGGGCTGGGCAAGCTGCTTTCACCGCTGCTTGCCGGGGTTCTGCTGCAAACCATCGGGATCCAAGGGGTGCTATTGGTTGACTTCGCCACCTTCTTATTCGCCGTCGCTACTTTATTGGTCATTTCCATCCCCAACCCGACCGGAGAGGCTGTCGCAAAGCCCGAGAAGGAACCTCTGTGGAAAGCCGCAGCCGCCGGTTGGTCCTTTATTCGAGAACGTCCTGGCATGTTAGGGCTTCTGAGCTATTTCGTCTTCCTGAGCTTCATTATGAGTATGGCGGAAGTGATTACGCCGCCGTTGCTCCTGGCAAGCGCTTCGCCAGCTGTTGTCGGCGCGATGGTTTCTATTTTCGGGAGCGGCTTACTAGCCGGGAGCGTTGTCCTGAGCAGTTGGCGAGGACCGAAAAAACGAATTTATGGAGTCTACATGTTCGCGCTGGTTCATGCCTTAGCGTTAGCGATCGCCGGCGCGCATCCCAATCCTACTGTCATCACGGCTGGCCTTTTCCTCTGGACATTCAGTATGCCACTCATGAACGGCTACATGCGAGCCATCTATCAGGTTAAAACGCCGGCAGACATGCAGGGGCGAGTTTTCGCAACGGCTTCGACCATCGTTCAGGGGACTTCGCCACTGGCTTTGATCATCACCGGGCCCCTGGCTGACCGCGTGTTTGAGCCTCTTCTAAGCCAGCAAGGAGCTTTAGCTAATACGGTGGGACAGGTTATTGGCGCCGGCAAAGGACGTGGGATCGGTCTGATGATGATTCTCATGGGAGCTACCGTTGCGCTCGGCGTAGTGGTGGGCTTCCTCCACTCGCGCTTGCGCCACATCGAGACGGAATTACCGGACGCCATCAAGGAGGCGGAAAAGGGCGCTGCAGAACATAAGCCTGCGTTGCAAAAGGGGGATGAAAAAGTAACCGGCGTCATCGAGCGGACTTTGGAACCTTTTGAAAATCTTGACGAACGGGAAAGTGTCAAAATCACATGAAAAACTTGTTCAATGATATTCGACTTGGCTTTCGCATTATGCGAAAACATCCGATGCTCACTGCAACCGTCATTTTAACCCTATCGCTTGGTATTGGCGTTAACACTGCTATTTTCAACATAGGAGAGTCACTACTCCGCCGGCCCTTGCCGGTTGAGAGGCCAGATCAACTACAAGTGCTTTTTACGAAAAAGGCCGGCGCGGAAGGCTATAGGGGGTTATCATATCCGGATTATGTGGATTACCAAAAGGCTAACACAGCCTTCTCCGGCTTAATAGCTTATTCAGCGTTGCCGTTAAGTTTCAGCGCTAGCGGTCAGAATGAGCGGGTTTGGGGCGAGATCGTCACCGGAGGGTATTTCAATCTACTCGGCGTCAAACCAGCAGCGGGCCGCCTACTCACTCCGGATGACGACAAAACAGCAGGAGGGCATCCGGTGGTTGTCCTGAGTCATAGTTTCTGGCAGACGCGCTTCGGCGGCGATCCGAACATTGCCGGCAGATCCGTAACCGTCAATGGACGCCCCTACAACATCATTGGCGTCGCTCCGGCAGAGTTTCAAGGCGTTTTCTACGTCGGCTTTTCTCCGAAGCTGTGGATTCCAATGATGCAGTTTGGAGAAGCCATTGTTGGGAGCAGCGACTCATTTTATCAGCGTGACAGTCGCTGGCTGAAAGTGATGGGCCGCTTGAAGCCGGGCGTCAGCGCGGCGCAAGCTCAAGCGGCGATGCGAACACTGGCGCAACAACTCTCCCAGAACTATCCGGTAACGAACAAAGACTTAACCGTTGAAGTCTTTCCCGAACTGGATGCCCGACCGGAACCGGAACTCGCCGGAACTCTGTCTTTAGCCGCTCTGGTCTTCTCGGGGCTCGTCGGGTTGGTGCTGCTGGTCGCCTGCGCGAATGTTGCGAGCCTCTTACTGGCTCAAGCGTCTTCGCGCCAAAATGAGATCGCTTTACGCTTGGCGCTAGGCGCGACTCGCTTTCGACTCTTCCAACAAATCCTTACCGAGAGTATCTTGCTGGCTTCGCTGAGCGGCGCGGTGAGCTTGGTCGTCGCCATACTAGCCAACCGCGCCATCTCCAGTTTACGACCGACGACGGACATCTCTTTCGAACTGCGTCTCCCGTTGGATTTTCGGGGTTTGATCTTCACTCTCCTTCTTTCACTGGCGGCGGGAATTATATTTGGACTCTTACCTGCCTTGCGTCTGAGTCGGGCCGACTTGCGGCAGACGCTCAATGCGCAGGGGGGGCGAGGGACAGGCGGTAAACACAAAGCCCGCCTGCTGACCGCCTTGGTCGTTGGGCAAGTGACTGTCTCAGTAATTGTGCTCATCACGGCAGGGTTGTTTGTCCGGAGTATGCAAGGAGCGCAGCAAATAAATCCTGGGTTTGACACCCGAAACGCGTTGCTGTTGTCCGTTGATCCCGGGCTGCAAGGTTACAACGAAGCGCGAACGCGCAATTTCTACCGCGATCTGCTCGACCGCCTGAAAGCGCTCCCTGGAGTCAAAGCAACCACAATCGTTAGCCCGCTTCCGCTCGACTTCGTCGCCAGTTCCTCCGTCGTGATAGTCGAAGGCAGTAACCTCAAACCCGAAGACAACCGTCGAGAGACGCTGCGCAGCATTGTCGGGCCAGGTTACTTTCAGACTATGGGCACGCCGCTACTTGAGGGCCGCGACTTCAGCGAGACTGACAGCAGCCAAACCACGAAAGTGGCCATTATCAACGATACGATGGCCAAACGTTTCTGGTCGAATCAAAGCGCGCTCGGAAGACGTTTCCGGCTCGAGAACGAGAGCGGCCCGCTCTATGAAATCGTCGGCGTCGCCGGAAATGGGCGATATCGCTCGCTCGGTGAAACGCCGCGCCCTTACTTCTACATCCCGTACAGCCAAAACTTCTCTCGCGAGCGCATGACGATGATCCTCCGGACGACTGTCGACCCACAATCGCTGGTTTCAGGCGCATGTAATCAAATTCAGCTCCTCGATCCGCAACTCCCAATCTTTGATGTGAAAACGATGGACGAGCATATGGCCCGGTCCTTCTTCGGCTCGAAAATCGGGGCGATTTTTACAGGAGTGTTTGGCCTCTTGGCTCTGATACTGGCTTTAATGGGGCTTTACGGCGTGATTTGGTACTCGGTAGCTATGCGAACGAAAGAGATCGGAATCAGGATGGCGCTCGGATCCCAACAAGGCGTCATATTGAAAATGATCTTGAAACAAGGCTTGGTTATGGCCTTGCTCGGCGCCGCGCTCGGTTTGATCGGGGCTTTCGGGGTCGGACATCTGCTCGCTGGCTTGTTATACGGTATCGGGGCCATTGACTTCGTGATATACGGTGGGGTTACTTTGGCCTTCGTTTTTTGCGCTCTGTTGGCTAGCTACTTCCCGGCGCGTAAAGCTACAAAGGTAAATCCCATAGTCGCTCTGCGGGCTGAATAGCAAGACATAAAGCCGCCCACCTTATAACCGGAATCTATATGTGGCGCCGTTCCCAATAAAGGGAAGAAGCAACCGGATCCCACAAACTTCAGCTGCATTAAACTTCGAAAGAGTAATAAATGGCCATGGCAAAAAACGCCAAGATCATTGGCGAAAGCGTCTTATCGGCCATCGGCAATACGCCGATGGTAAGACTGAAGAGGCTTTTCCCCTTTGCGAACCTCAACCTTTACGCCAAGCTGGAAATGCTTAATCCGGGTGGTAGCCTCAAGGATCGCGCCGCCTTCAATGTCATCCGACAAGGCGTCGAGTCCGGAGAAATCAAACCGAACAGCACAATCATCGAATCTTCATCAGGCAACATGGGCATCGGCCTGGCGCAAGCCTGCTCTCTGTATGGATTGCGTTTCATTTGTGTTGTAGATCCGAAAACGACTGAGCAAAACATACGCTTGTTGAAGACCTACGGGGCCGAAGTGGATCGCATTACCGAACCGGACCCTCAAACCGGCGAGTTCTTGCGAGCGCGCATCAAAAGGGTGAAACACCTCTTAAGCACGATGGCCGACAGCTTTTGGCCCAATCAATACGCCAATTTATATAATTCAGGCGCGCACTATTGGACGATGGACGAGATCGCCACTGAACTCGCTGGAGAAGTGGATTATTTGTTTTGCTCCACCAGCACATGCGGAACTTTGCGTGGCTGCGCCGAATATATTCGTTCCAGAGATCTTCGAACGAAGATCGTCGCAGTAGACGCTTTGGGGAGCGTGATCTTCGGTGGTTCCCCCGCCAAGCGCCTGATCCCTGGTCACGGGGCAGGCATTCAGCCGCCCCTGTACCAGCCGAACCTGGCTCAGCAAGTGGTCCACGTTACGGATCTCGAATGCGTCGTTAATTGTCGGGCGCTCGCCCGTAGTGAAGCTCTTTTAGCTGGCGGCTCTTCAGGCGCCATCATCGCCGCCGTGCGGAAATGCATAACTTCGATTCCTTCCAACGCAAATGTCGTCGTCATCCTGCCTGATCGAGGTGAGCGTTACCTCGACACCATTTACTCGGACTGGTGGGTGCAAGAGAACTTAGGAGAATTCACACAAATCCTCGAAGAGGTAACAAATTACCTTACAAATTAACAACTAGATATGGAGGTTAAATCAATGAGTTGGCACGATCCTGATAGGGAAGATACTACCACTTATAAAGTTGTGGTAAATCACGAAGAACAGTATTCGATCTGGCCGGAGTACAAGGAGAATCCGCTGGGTTGGATGGAAGTTGGGAAAGTGGGGCGGAAAGCCGAATGTCTGGCCTACATTAATGAAGTGTGGACAGATATGAGGCCTCTCAGTCTCAGGAAGCAGATGGAGGAGTTGGCTAAAAACCCGCTCCCACCATCTCCACCACCCGATCCAAAAAAGTCACAGGAAAAGAGCCTCGTCGACAGGCTTTGCAAAGGTGATCATCCCGTCGAAGTCGGCTTGCGCCCCGAGAAGACGGTGAAGCTCTTCAAGGAAGCGATTGACCGCGATTATGTGCATATTAAGTTCACCAAGACGAAGGGCGGCTCCGAACTTGGCATGAGATTGGATCGTGGAGCTTGCGACTTCAGCAAAGCCGATTTCGAGAACGGAAGCGGGACGGTTCATATCGAGGGTGGACTGACGTTGGATTATGTGAAGGTCAAATGCATCGCTGATGTAAACTTGGCGACACTCGAAGGAACCGGTCATCTCGTTAAAGTTGAGGCAAAGGCGGTGAACTGAAGTCGTCGGTGGAATTGATCGCCAGAAGGTCGCTACGGGTTCGAGTTTGATCCATCCTTGAGCCCGCAGCGATACTATTGAGATCAGGTGGTTCCCCAAAACTGGACACTTAACCGAATCCCAGTGTTAAGTCGAATATGGGTCCGCGGCAAACCCGCGCGGCGAGCATCAAGGCGCATCAATCGCCAAACAAGGATTACTGATATGAGAGTTGGAACGGCAAAAGTCGAAGAGCGCCGGTTTCAAGCGGAGACTAAAAGACTGCTTGATTTGATGATTCATTCTCTTTACACAAATAAGGAGATCTTCCTGCGCGAGTTGATCTCCAACGCTTCGGATGCGCTGGACCGGTTGCGTTTCGAAGCGTTAACCAATCCGACGCTGCTGGAAGAGAACGACAAATACGAGATTCGTCTGGAAACCGACAAGGAAGCAAGGACTTTGTCGGTTTCCGATACGGGAATCGGTATGAGTCGCGACGAGGTGATGGCCAATATCGGCACGATCGCCAGATCGGGAACCGACGAGGCGCGTAAAGGTCTGGAAGCGGCTCCCACTGCGCAAATGGCCGCCGAGTTGATCGGTAGATTCGGCGTCGGATTCTATTCTTCATTTATGGTAGCTGATAAGGTCGTATTGACGACCCGCAAGGCCGGGGAGAGCGCGGCGACCAGATGGGAATCTACTGCGGACGGGACTTATCTCCTCAGCGAGGCCGAGCGTGATCAGCGAGGCACGACCGTTACGCTGCATTTGAAACAGGCGGACCCGGAAATCGGCATTGAAGACTTCACCGACCAGTGGGCGCTGTCGCGCATCGTGAGAAAATATTCCGATTTCGTCACCTACCCGATCATAGGCGAATACATACGTGAGGAGACGGGCAAAGGCGGGGGCTTGGCGCAAGAATCCGAACCCGCGATCCTGATTGAGGACAAAATCCTCAACTCGATGAAACCGATCTGGAGCCGGCCGCAGTCCGAAGTGTCGGAAAACGAGTATGCTGATTTTTACCGGCACATCTCGAATGATTGGACCCCGCCGTTCAAGACCATAGCGCTCAAGGCCGAGGGGACGATCGAGTATCAAGCATTGTTGTTCATTCCCGCGCAGGCTCCGTACGACCTGTTCTATCACGCCTATCAGGGAGGGTTGCGCCTGTATGCCAAGCGGGTGATGGTGATCGAGAACTGTGAGGAGTTGTTGCCCAACTATTTGCGATTCATCAAAGGCATGGTCGATTCGGCCGACCTGCCGCTGAACATCTCTCGACAGACGCTGCAACAGGATCGGCACATCACGCAGATTCGGAAATGGCTGACGAAAAAGGTCCTGGATGCGCTCACCGGCCTGTTCGAGAAGGATTTCGACAATTACCTGAAATTCTGGGGCCAATTAGGCCGGGCGTTGAAGGAAGGGGTCTCTTCCGATTACGAAAACAGAGAGCGGATCATTTCGCTGTTACTGTTTCAGTCGTCGGCGGATCCCGAGAACTTGACGACTCTGAAGGGTTATGTCGAACGAATGAAGGAGGGCCAGGAGGAGATTTACTATCTGACCGGAGAATCGCGCGGCGTGGTCGAAAATTCCCCGCACCTGGAGGCGTTCAAGGAGAAAGGATACGAAGCGCTGTATCTGACTGAGCCGGTGGATGAATTGCTCACGCAGTCACTCTGGGATTATGAGGGAAAGAAACTGAAGTCGGCGGGTAAAGGCGCGCTCACATTGGGCGATAACCAGGAAGAGAAGGAAAAAGCCCAGGCGGAGCTGAAGCGGAAAGAAGACGCCGCCGCCGATTTGTTCGCAGCCATGCGCAAAGCGCTGGACGAACAGGTCAAACAGGTGCGTCTGTCCGATCGCCTGGTATCCTCGCCGGCCTGTCTGGTCGGCGCCGAAATGGACTACAGCCCGCAGATGGAGCGTTTGTTGCAGAAGGGCAAGGGCGGCGGGCCGAAACAGCGGCGGATTCTGGAGCTGAATCCCAATCACGAGATCTTCGTCAAACTGCAGGAGCGGTTTCGACAAAACAAAGAAGATAAGGCGATCGGAGAATACGCCGAATTGCTCTTTGGTTACGCCTTACTGGCCGAAGGCTCGGAAATTCCGGAGCCGGCGAAGTTCAACCGGCTGGTGGTCGGGCTGATGCTCAAGACGCTTTGACACTCCCACCGCTAGAAGCGGCGGGATTCTTGCTTCACCGCGAACGGCCTGCCGTGGCAGGTCTTACGCTCGATTGAAGCAGATTTTGGAATCCGTAGAGTAGGTTGAGGCCGACCGCCAGAGGAAAAAGATGTGAGCGACAAATTGTCAAACAAATGGATTCTTTTCCCGAGGCCGAATCCAGAAGCCGAGTTGCGTTTGTTCTGCTTTCATTATGCGGGCGGGAGCGCGCAGGTTTTTCATGCTTGGCCTGCGCGATTACCGCCGAGCGTAGAGATGGGAGCGATTCAACTGCCGGGGCGATGCCACAGGTTCGACGAACCTCATATCAAACGCCTGGCGCCGCTCAGCCGTATCGTCGCGCAGGAGTTGCTGCCGTACCTGGACAAGCCATTTGTTTTCTTCGGCCACAGTCTGGGAGCGTTGTTGTGCTTTGAAACGGCGCGCAGCCTGCGCCGCGAGAACCGGCGTCAACCGGCCCATCTGTTCGTCTCGGCGACCGAGGCGCCTCATCGCCGAAGCCCGGGGGAATCGCTCTCCGGCTTGCCGAAGAGGGCGTTGGTCAAAAAACTTCGTGAGCTCAATGGCACTCCTATCGAAGTGCTGCAAAACGACGAACTGTTGGACTTGATGCTGCCGGCGATCCGCGCGGATTTCGAACTTTGCGAGACTTATGAGTATCACCCGGAACCTCCGCTGGAATGCCCGATAACAATTTGCGGCGGGTTGGAGGATCATGAAGTCGAAGCGGAGCGGTTGGCGGCCTGGAGCGAGATGACCGTGGGACCCTCTGAGAATCGAATGTTTCCCGGCGGTCATTTTTACCTCAATAGTTCGCTGTCTATCTTTCTGCAAATCTTCGCGGGCGATTTGCTTCGATTGCGCCCGCAAAATTGAACCGAGAATGTTCTGCAAATTCCGGTCATGGTGAACGCCGAATCCGGTCGATCGACCGGATTCGGCGTTCACCATGACCGGAATTTGCATGTTCACAAAGATAAACCATCGAAGCGGATAACGCTGCGTGGCGAGATTGACATGAGCGACACTGCCTATTCGCCGATCGACGAATGGCGTCTTACTTCAGGCGACGATGAACTGGGCGCCGATGAGGCGCATATTTGGAGAGGATCGCTCGATCAGCCTGCGGACGTTATCGCTGAATTGGCGCCTCTTCTTTCGCAGGATGAATACCAAAGGGCCATGAGATACTATCGCCCCGTAGATCGTGATCGGTTTATTGTGGGACGCGGGATTTTGAGAAAGATCATGTCCGTTTATCTCGCGCTCCCCCCAGGCCAATTACGATTTACCTATAATGAATACGGCAAACCGGCTGTTTCAGATGATCAGAATGACCGCGCTCTAGATTTCAATCTGTCTCATTCCGCCGAGCTGATCCTATGCGCAGTTGCAAGAGGGCGGGTTGTCGGAATCGATATCGAATATATTCGTGAAGATTTCGCGACGCTCGAGATTGCCGAGCATTTCTTTTCAAAAGATGAGGTAACGGCGCTTAAATCACTGCCGGCTGATCAGAGAACGAGAGGATTCTTCAACTGCTGGTCTCGCAAAGAAGCGTTTATCAAGGCGAAAGGGATGGGAGTCTCATATCCTTTAGACCGCTTCACTGTATCACTAGCCCCCGGCGAACCTCCGGCTTTGCTTAAAATTGACGACGATGAGCGAGAAGTGGCGCGGTGGAAGATGTACGAACTGAAACCCGGAGCCGGTTATGCGGCGGCAATGATCGCCACGGAGCCGCCAGTTACTCTGAAGCAGCGGCATTGGAATGACTATTACGCAGCGAGCTGAGCGGCGCCTGGCGAAGCCCAGGAAAGCGCGAGGCGCGTGACGAATCCCTGAATAGCCACGTGACGAAGCGACGCCCTGAAAGAATGAAAAATCGTTTTCTCTGAGGAGAAAGAGTGGCTGAGAACAATGATCGGCAAAGAAATGTCGGGGGGCCGTTCCGGCTTCTTATGCGCATACCAGTGCCTTGGGTGTTCATACTTGCATATCTCATCGGCGCCTGCATGTCGAAGTTGCTCCCTTTCAGCGTTGGATCGTCTGTATTCTTCAATATCTGCGGAGCGGCGTTATTTCTATCGGGCGCCGCGCTCGCAGGCTGGGGTCTTTACGTTTTTCATAAGGCTCACACCACGACCGTTCCGGGGAAAACTTCGACACGGTTAGTAACCTGGGGACCCTACCGATTCATACGCAATCCGATGTATACAGGCCTTGTTTTGGCTTATATCGGAGAAGCAGGGTTACTCGTTCAACTCTGGCCGCTTCTTATTCTGCCCTTCGTGGTTGCGTATGTTAACTGGATTGTCATTCCTGTAGAAGAAGCTCGGCTGAATGAAGACTTCGGGAGCGAATACGAACAGTACCGCGCCAGAATACGTCGCTGGATATGATCGCAAGTCGCGCCAACCGCTGGCCGTGTGGTCAGATTCTTTGCTCAATACAATCAAGGGCGGCAACCACAGTTAAGGAGAATTGTATTCCCTATCCGCCGCCGCCCGGTGTTTCAATGACAAACACATCGCCTGCGTTCATATCAATTTCATCCGCATAGGACAGCTGGCATCAATTGTCGTACAGCGCGCCGAATGCTCACTTCTTTTTCATCCCTGTCCACTCGCAACCCACATCACCGCAAAACGGGTTGCCAACCGTGCCGGTCATCTTGGTCGCAGACTCAATTGCGCCCTTGAACGCAACAACGAAAGTGGGCCCTCCGGGACCTTGCATGTTACCTGACATCTCCCAGCCGAACACAACTTTATTCCCTTTCACTGCGCCGGTGACTTTGCGTGGGCCGAACGGGCCGGAGTAATCGCCGGTCAGCTTCTCGCCATTTTGTTTGAAAACGAAGGTCATCTTGATTGGCCCTTGTCCCCCCATATATTGCAGGTTCCACGTCCCGGTAAGATTGAAAGGTCCCGCCTCAGCGCCAACAGGCGTCAGACCGAAGCCAAGCGAAAATACAACCAACAAAAGTACTGGCGTCAATTTGTGTCTCATAAATTCCTCCTGACAAATATGTTGCCATTGCCGTGGCGCCAACCGAGCTTACTCTTGCCGGATGGCGATCAGCGGGTCTACGTTGGTCGCTCGCCTCGCCGGGACAAGACCCGCGATCAGCGCCACCGTCAGCAACAGAATCGGGGCGCCGACAAAGGTCGCCGGATCAGTTGGCGTGACGCCGAAAAGCTGACTCTCAAGCAGGCGTGTGGCGCCAAGCGACGCCGCGAGGCCGATACCAACCCCTAGCAAAGTCAATATCAGTCCCTGCCGCAACACCATGCTCAAGACGGCGCCAGGCTGTGCGCCGAGCGAGATGCGAATACCAATCTCGCGCGTGCGCTGGCTGACAGCGTAGGCGAGGATGCCGAACAGACCGACCGCCGCCAGTGACAGAGATAACAACCCGAAGAAACCGGAAAGCGCGCTGATCAACCGCTCCTGCGCCAGCGACTCGTCAACATTCGCGGCGAGCGTCTTGATATTGTAGAGCGGCAGGTTGGCGTCAATTTCACGCGCCGCCCGCCTGACGGCGGCGATGACGCCGGTCGGATCAGCGTCGGTACGGAGTTGGAAAGTCGTAGCCTCCTGCCCAAGGCCGGCCCCGTACCAGATGGGCTCCGCCGGTTCGCGCAGGCTGCTTTGCCTGGCGTCCTTGACGACGCCGACGATTTCCTGACCGTCGCCCGCATCGTTGTAACCGAAGCGCTGCCCAATCGGGTCTGCTTCGCCAAAGTAGTAGCGCGCGAAAGCCTCGTTCACGATCACGGCCTTTTGACCGCTTCCCCTGTCAAAATCTCGCGCCGTAAAGCCGCGTCCGCGCAAAATCGTCATGCCGACAGTTTCAAAATACTCCGGCGTGACTGTGCCGATACGCGGACGTTTGGGCTCGCCCGGGGGCGCAGGCCGTCCATGGGCATGCGGAATGATAATGAGTATTCCCCCCTCGCTTCCACCGAGCAGCCCTACGCCCCCCAGGCTCGCGGAGCGCACGCCAGGAATCGTTTTGAAGCGTTCGAGTAAACGTTGGTATAGCGCGGCGACCTGTTTGCCTTGATAGCCGATCATTCGCGGATCAGTCGAAACCTGCAATACATTTTCCTTTTTGAAGCCAGCGTCCAGTGTGTATAGCTTGCCGAGGCTGCGCGCGAAAAGCCCCGCGATAATCAGCAATGACAGCGACAAAGCGACCTGCATAACAACGAGAGATTTGCCAGCCGTGAGCCGCGCTCCACCCTCGGCGCGACGGGAGCTGTCTTTGAGCGCGGGCGTCAAATCTACGGCCGTCGCGCGCCACGCAGGCGCAAGGCCGAACAGGATGCACGCCAATACCGAAGCCGCCGCGGTAAACATGAGCGCGCGCGCATCCAGCGTCACGTTTAGATAAACCGGAGTGCGCCTGCTCGCCATCAGCGCCAATATAAAGCGGATGATCCACCACGCTAAAGCCAATCCCAACGCGCCGCCAGAGGCCGCAAGCAACAGGCTTTCGGTGAGCAATTGGCGGATGAGCCGGAAGCGACTGGCTCCGAGCGCGAGACGCACGGCCATTTCTTTCTGACGCGCTGTCGCGCGCGCCAACGACAAATTAGCTATGTTGGCGCAGGCGATCAGCAGGATCAATCCCACGACTGCCATCAGGATGCGCAGCGCTTCGGAAAACTGCGTGAGCACGGTTGGGAAACCAAGATCTGCAAAGCCCCGACCGGCAGGGATCAATGCGATGCTTTGCCGTCGCAACGCTTGCTGCCTTTCCTGAGACCACAATTCAATTTCAATTCCGACCTCATCCAGCGCCGTTTGGCGCAAAAGTTCGGTCAGCAGCGTGCGCGCCTGTTGTTCGCTCACTCCCGGTTTCAGTCGCGCTAACATGGGAGACATACCCATTCTGAAATAGCCCTTAATTGAATCTCCCGGAGAGATTTGCTCGGTCATCATCCACGGCGCCCAAAGATCAGGCGCTCCGCCCACTACGGCGCCGAAGAACTCCGGCGGCGTTACGCCGATGATCGTAAACGGATGACCGTTCAGCAAAATGGTCTTGCCGACAACCGCCGGATCAGACGCAAAACGGCGGCGCCAATAATCATGACTGATGACTACGACTGGATGCGCGCCAGGAAACTTATCGTCTTCTTCCGTAATCGTCCTGCCGAGCATGGCATTGACGCCCAGCACGGCAAAAAAGCCGCCGGTAACCCGCTGCGCGCTGGCAATTTCTGGCTGCCCATTCAGCGCGACATTGACGCGCGGATTCGTCCAAAACGCGCAGACGCCGGCGAGCAGTTCCTGCTGCATTCGCGCCTTCTCAAAGAAGGCGTAGGAAAAACCTTCCCGTGAGCGGCCAGGCGGAACGTCGGCCCGGTCGAGGGAGAATAGTTGTTCGGGATTTTTGACCGGCAGCATTTTGATCATCACGGTATCAACAATGCTGAAAATCGCCGTATTCGCGCCGATGCCCAGCGCCAGTGAAAGCACTGCGATAGCGGTGAAGCCTTTGTCTTTCCACAGCATCCGCAAACCAAAGCGCAAGTCCTGTCCCAATCGTTCCAGTAACGCCCAGCCCCACATCTCGCGCGTGACCTCTTTGACCAATCCGACATTGCCGAATTCGATCAGAGCATTGGCGCGCGCTTGTTCGGCAGTTTCGCCGCGTTCCATCCGGTCGCTGATAGCTTCGTCAAGATAGCTTTGGATTTCGGCGTCGAGTTCTTCTTCTTTGCGTCGCCGCCAGCGGAATAACTTCATACCTCACTCTCTTTCTCAGAAGGATACAGAATGCCTGCCATCGCCGCCGACAGCCTCTCCCAATTGGAGCGTTCCTCCACGAGTTGCTTTTTTCCCGCCGCGGTCAGTCTATAGGCTTTAACCTTCTGGTTTTTATCCGAAACCGTCCACTCCGATTTGATCCATTTCTTACGCTCCAGCCGGTGTAGCGCCGGATAGAGCGAGCCGGCGTCGACTCGCAGCGCCTCGCCGGAGCTGGCCCGGATAGCCTGGGCGATGCCATAGCCATGCCGCGCCCCCCATTGCAGCGTCTGAAGGATGAGTAAATCGAGCGTCCCTTGCAGCAACTCGATCCGGTTCTGATAGCGAGCTTTCATAGGCTTTTCCTTTCAGGAAATTATTCAGGATATAGACATTCTATATCTATGCTTATAGAATGTCTATACCCTTGAAGAAAAATCCAATGGCTCTACCGGGGGCGCTCAGAGCTGCTCTGGATACCGACATGGGTTACAGCAGTGGGGATTTTCGCGGCATGTTGCGCCGTCGCTTGACTATGAACTGGAGATTCTGTCGGCGCAATTGTTTAGTCGGCGGTAGGATACAGACGAGTCAATCGATGTAACCTAATGGCCCAAAATTGTGCGGATAGTTGCCATGGGTCTTGATCGCGCGTAATCGGCCCCGTCTTCAACGCAACCCTCCGGAAGCGCGGTTTCGTAGGCCTCAGCTTCCGTGTGGCGACGATCCACCCAGGAAATAGCGGTATGGCGTAAGAGAGGGTTCTCCGCTGTTACTCATCTCTTAGCGCGACGTTCGGGTCTAGCCGTGATGGGCGCCACGCCGGCAGCCAACTGGCGACCACCGCCACGGCGGTAATCGTCGCGATCACAAAGGCGATCGTCATGATATCTGTCGGTGGCACACCAAACAGCAGGGACGCAATCAGCCGATTTACGGCAAGCGCCCCTGCAAGGCCAATGGCGGCGCCGATCGCCGTGACCTGAAGCCCTTGCTTCATGATCTGTGTGAGCACGTGGGAGCGAGTGGCGCCAAGGGCGACCCGTATGCCGATCTCGCGCCGGCGCTCCGTCACCATGTAGGAGAGCACACCGTAAGTGCCGATGGCTGCCAGTAGCAGCGCCAGTCCGGCAAATGCGCCCAATAGCTGCGCCAAGAGTCTCGGTCGGTTAATCGATTCGGCGAACACCGAATCCATGTCGCGAAGCCGCACGACGGGAACGCCGGCGTCCAGTTCATGCGCCACCTGCTCGATCGTCCCTGACAGTGCGGCCGGCGCCAGAGTTGTCCGCATCACCACATTCATACTTGGCGGAGAGACACCGTGCTGGTCAAGGGATACGTAAAGTTCAGTTCCTGCCGGGCGCTCCACCCCGCGCTGCCTGACGTCCTTGGCCACTCCGATCACCGTATGCCAGACATCATCGCTGGCGCCAAACGAGGCGCCCGGAGGCCGCAGACGCTGGCCAATCGGGTTCTGCCCTCTCCAGATCCTTTTCGCCAAAGTCTCATTGATGATGACCACCTTGCCTTGGGACGCGTTGTCGGTTCGCTCGAAGCCGCGGCCGGCGATGATCGGGATGCCCATCGTCCCGAAATAGTCGCCCATGACGAATTGGTAGTAGTCGATGTTTTCAAAGCGCTTTCCATCGTAGGAGCTGTAGTTCTCGATAGGTGTAGCGATCGCATCGGGAGTTCGATTCGGCGGCAGACCCGACATGGCAGCCGTTCCCAGTACGCCCGGTACGGAGCGAAGCCTGTCGAGGACGCGTTGATATGCCTGCGCGCGTGTGTCGGGTTCTGAATTCGCCATTGGCAATGTCATGGAGAACGTCACCAGCCGCGACCGGTCAAATCCCGCATCGATCCTCGTGAGGTTGTAGACTGTCTGAACTAGCAAACCCGCTCCGATAACCAGCATCACCGCGAAAGCGACTTGGGCTATCAGGAGTCCACGACGGGCGTAGTGACGCCAGGCGCCGCTGGCGCCCCTGGCGCCCTCCTTCAGCGCAGTCATCATGCTACTCGTTCGCCGCCGTCCGAGCGACACGAACCCGACAAGCAGGGCCGTCCCAGTCGAGAGGCCGAGCGCAACCAGCAAAACGGGCAAATCGATTGTGAGCTCACTCGTCCGCGGGAGGCTGGTCGGGTAAGAGCGGATCAGCGCCCGCACGCCAGCGCTGGCTAGCCACAGACCCAGAATGGCGCCGACTCCAGACATCAGGGCGCCTTCGGTTACCGCCTGCCGGAGCAGCCGGCGGCGGCTGGCGCCAAGAGCGGCGCGGACTACAAATTCGCGTCTGCGTGAACTGGCGCGAGCCATCACCAGGTTCGCAAGATTCGCGCAGACGATGAGCAGCACGAATCCCACTGCGGCCTGCAGAACCCAGATCGGGCGGCTGGCGTTCCCAACGATCGCGTCCTGTAAAGCCCGCAATTGGAGCGTGTGGTCTACCGGTCGCAGGGGACGGTTCGTGGGGACATGGTTTGTGGCGCCGACACGCTCGCCCCAGTTTTCGAGGAATGCGCTCAGCTCCGTCTGCGCCATCCCAGCGGTGACGCCGTCTTTCAGTCGCGCAATGACGTAGAGGACGTGAGCCCCGCGTTGCCGGGCCATGTTCGGGTGGAGCCAGAGGGGCAACCAAACCTCAGTGTGGTTATCCATGACGTCGGCCCCGGGCGGCATAATGCCCACGATTTCGTGGGGCCGGCCCTCGATTTCCACCTTCTGTCCAACGAGTGGTCTTCCTCCGAACGCTGTTCGCCACAATTCGTGCGAGAGAATCGCGATCGCTGGCGGTAGGGTCCCGGTCCAGCGGGCGGTTTCTTCGTCGCTGAAAAAGCGTCCCTGCTCCGGCTGAATACTGAGCGCCTTGAGCAAATGCGCATCGACGGAGATCGAGCGCGCCCGCAGAGGTCGATCCCCTGCCGTGACGTTGACCTCTCCGCTTGTGTACGCCGCGCCGCCGGTCGAATAAGCGCCAACCGCCGCGAACGACTGGTTCATCTGGCGGAACTCGGCGTACTCTGGCGCAGAGAGCGCATTTCGGGCGCTCCCAATGGCCGGAGCTTCTGCAGTCAGATACATCAGCTGATCGGGTTTTGGATAGTCGAGGGGCCGCAGCAGCGCTCCATGCACGATCGTGAACATGGCGGTGTTTGTTCCAATGCCCAGCGCCAGCGTCAGTACAGCCGCCAAGGTGAACCCCGGCCGCTTCCGCAGCGTTCGCGCGCCGTAGCGCAGGTCTTGCCAGACCTCTTCCAAGAGACGGACGCCTCGCACATCCCGGCTTTCTTCCTTTACCCGCTCAACGCCGCCAAAACTGCGGAGCGCTGCAAACCGCGCCTCTTCCGGAGTCATCCCGCGAATAATGTTCTCCTCGATCTCCCTCTCCAGGTGAAACTGCAGCTCCGCTTGCAGTTCGTCC
The DNA here is from genome assembly GCA_035714085.1 of Blastocatellia bacterium. GTDB lineage: Bacteria > Acidobacteriota > Blastocatellia > RBC074 > RBC074 > JAJVID01. The sequence goes on along the minus strand of DASTMP010000118.1, from coordinate 3,763 downwards.
TCCATTTTAGGCTTAAAGAAAAGCGCCTGTAATCGCAGTCTCAACTTGTTGAGCATGGCCAATCCTCCCGTTCAGGACGTTTTCAAAATCAGTTCCACCGCCCCGGTAAAAAGCCTCCACGTCTCTGTCTCGGCCTCTAACTGTTTCCGGCCGGCTGTATGCGCTGCGCAATATCCCATCCGTGAGCCGGCCCGGACTGAAGAGTCTTGAGCGCTAGCAGATTAAGCGTTCCCTGTAACAAATCGGTTTGTGTCTTTTTCATGCGCCCCCTCGGCATTCGACAAGGCAGAGGTTAGTTGACGCTTTGTTGGATGTCAACAAGAAAGGAGAAGGTCATGGCCGAAACCAATCGTCACATTAGCGCCGATCCCGCCCGGAAGATTCCTGAAAAGGGAAGGGCGCGGCGCGGCGAAGGCCAAGCCTAATTGCAGAAGGGATACGAAAGCTCACGTCAAACCCGCCTCCCAAAGGCGCACGGCCGTCCAGGTAGAAGCCCTCAAAAATCAATTGATTTTCGCCCGTGGAAATCTGTGTTAATACCTGCAATTCCGCTTCGTTGTCGCTTATGGGTGAGCTGTTGGCTTCGCCGAGCGGATCGTTCCACGCCACTCTGTGGCAGCTTCACTCCATCGAACGAAGGAGAACTTATGCAAACCTTACTGCAAGACCTGCGCTACGGCGCGCGCATGCTGCGGAAGCATCCGGGCTTCACGTTGATTGCAGTGCTGACAATGGCGCTGGGCATTAGCGTGAACACCGCATTGTTCACCATCTACGATGCGTTTGTGTTGAAACCGCTGCCGCTCAAAGACCCGGACAGCATCGCCAAAGTGAATGGCTATGATCGTGAAGGCAAACGCCGTGAGTCTTTTTCTTACCTCGATTATGTGGACTATCGTGACCGCAACACGTCGTTTGCCGGGTTGATCGCGTGGAGTCAATTCACCGCGACATTTGGCGAGCAAACAGCGGAGGGCGCCGATTCATCCGGCTTTCCTGGTAATCTGGGTTTAGGTAACTTCGTGTCAGGCAATTACTTTACGGCGCTGGGCGCGGAGATGGCATTGGGGCGCGCCTTCGCGCCGGAAGAAGATCAGACGCCCGGCGAGCATCCGGTGATGGTCTTGAGCCATATTTGTTGGACGCGCCACTTCAATTCTGATCCACACATCGTCGGCAGAACCGTTCACCTGGCCGGACTACCGTTCACGGTTATCGGCGTCACAGCGCCTGATTTCATTGGCCTGACACCCCTGCCGCCACAATTTTGGATTCCGCTGATGATGCGTGATCAGGTACTCGGCAGCCGGAATCGCAGCAAATTGCAAAGCGAACGCAAGAAGGATTTCCTCATCTTGACAGGGCGTCTGAAACCAGGCGTGGCGCTTGCGCAGGCGCAAGCCGAAATGAATGTAATCACCCGGCAACTGGCGAGCTCTTATCCTGACCCACAGCGCAAGGCTTCGGTCAGCATTTCCTCCGGCGCGACGTTTCTTAACCTGGACGACGAACTGAAATTGCTGGTCGCGCCCGTGCTGACCGCAGTGGGATTGGTGTTGTTGATTGCCTGCGTCAACGTCACGAATATGTTGTTGGCGCGGGCAGCGGGACGACAACGTGAGATTGCGGTGCGGCTGGCGCTGGGCGCCAGCCGCGCGCGCCTGGCGCGGCAACTGCTGACCGAAAGCGTTTTACTGGCGGCGATGAGCGGCGCGGCGGGCTTGCTGCTGGCGGTTTGGGCAATTCGCCTTATCTATCCGTTGGTGTTGGCGCAGTTGCCCATTCCGCCCGCGATGCGCGAACAAATCTCGCTCGATATGTCGCCGGATTATCGCGTGTTCAGCTTTGTTTTGCTGGCGTCGTTGCTGGCCGGAATTGCGGCAGGACTCGCGCCCGCCCTGCAATCATCGCGGCCCGATCTGAGCGATGCCTTGAAGAATGAAGGCTCGACGTTTGGCGCGAAACTTAGCCAATCACGTTTGCGCAACGCGTTGGTTGTCACACAAATCGCGGTGTGCCTGACGCTGCTGATTGCCGCCGGGTTGCTGACGCGCAATCTGCAAAAGGCGCAAACCATCGAGACGGGACTCGTTACTAAAAACACGTTCACGCTCAACCTGAGCGCACAGGGCGCGGAGCCGAGCCGCGCGAACGAATTGTATAACCAGCTGGCCGAGCGTTTACGCGCGCTGCCGGGCGTGAAAAGCGTCGGCCGAACACAGCGGCCGCCATTTACGGGCACGCAAACAACGCCAATTACCATTGCCGGGCAGCCACAGCTCGCCAATCATTCCTTGCAGGCGAATTACAATTTTGTATCCGCGAATTATTTCCAAACGATCGGCCTGCGCATCACGCGCGGGCGCGGCTTCAGCGCGCAAGAAGAGCAAGCAAATGCGCCCGTCGTCGTGATCAGTGAATCCACCGCCCGTCGCTTCTGGCCGCAGGAAAATCCCATCGGCCAACACATCGGCATTGGCGCGGCGGCGCAGCAAGCGACCACTGACGGCGCGGCAAACTATCCGCAATACGAAATCATCGGCCTGACGAAAGACACGCGGCAGGGCCGAATTTGGCAGCCCGATGAAACGTGGCTGTACCTCCCGATGCCCACCGCAAGACCCGATGCCAGTAATGCGGGACAGAACCTGATCGTCAGCGCGGAAGGCGATGCCCGCGCGGTGATGATAGCCTCACAAAAGGAATCTGCCGCGCTTGATCCAGGGCTGTTCGTGCTGCTCCGCCTCGTGGACGACGCGCTGGGGGCGCAGATGATTCCGTTCCAGGTTATTGCCTTGCTGGCCGGCGCGCTGGGCCTGTTGGCGCTGGCGCTGGCGTCTATCGGGCTCTACGGCGTGATGGCGTTCATCATCAGCCAGCGTACCCGCGAAATCGGCATTCGCATGGCCCTCGGCGCGCAGCGTCGTGATGTCATCACACTCTTCCTGCGACAAGGCGGCAAGCTGATTGCAATCGGGGTTCTCATTGGATTGGCCGGCGGCGCAGCGATTTCCAGTCTGCTGGCCAAGGCGCTGGTAGACATCAGCCAACTCGATCCGTTGGCGTTTGTTGTGGCGGCGGCTTTTATGATTGGCGTCGCGCTGTTGGCCTGCTGGCTTCCGGCGCGGCGAGCGACGAAAGTTGATCCGCTGATCGCTTTGAGATGCGAGTGAGCGCAATCCGTTCCTCCGAAATGATTCATCGGCGTTCCTAAGGCCGCGCAAAGATGCCGCTCAGGCGAACCGGAATGACCGGCGACTCGACAGGGATTTCAAATTCATACATCATTGCACGCGAGAGATCTTTAGGAGGCGCATCTATGAAGAGGCGCGATCTGGCGATTGTCTTTCTATTCGTGATGGAAGTACGACAAGAAAGATTTCGGGAGCGCGAGCTGCTCCCTTCTGACGCCGCCGTCGGGAGATGCAAATAGTTCGCCCGCGACGAGGTGTGCAACGGTGACCAAGGGGATGCTGGTCATGACCTCCGCGTCATCAAATCCGAGCATACCGATGGAGAGGCTCAAAATCTTGGTTGAGACCGCGGCCGGGCGACTGCGGTAGGGCTAAAAGCAGCTAAAACTTATGCTGACAAAAGTGTCTATTGGTGATCAAATATATATTATGAGGACGACGCTAGACTAATAATATGCGGACAGTCAGGCGCGAAAGCCTCAAACTGAATCAGTCCAAATTCGATGCTCTGGAGCGCATCGCTCGCGCTTTTGCCTCCGACAAACAAGTCCACCTTGATTTTTATCAAC
>DASTMP010000117.1:0-1888 GCA_035714085.1 Blastocatellia bacterium | reverse complement strand
CCGTCGTCGGCGTAATGCAGCCTGGCTTCCGCTTTCCTAATCAAACCGAAATCTGGTTGCCGGTCGGATGGGATGGCATTCCCAGAGCGCGGCGCGGCCCCTGGTTATCGGTGATCGCGCGACTCAAGGACGGCGTATCGCTAAAGCAAGCGCAGGCGGAACTGAGCGCGATCCAGTCGCGCATAGAACAGCAGCATCGTGAGGCGAGCTCGATCGTCATCATTATTCCGCTGCTGGAACAGACGCTGGGCGCGAGATTGAAATCAGCGTTGCTGATTTTGTGGGGCGTCGTCGCATGCGTATTATTGATCGCCTGCGCGAATGTCGCCAACCTGCTGCTGGCTCGCGCCGCAGACAGGCAAAAAGAAATCGCCGTCCGCCTGGCGTTGGGCGGGACTCGCTTCAGGATGATCCGGCAGTTGCTGACCGAGAGCATGTTTCTGGCGCTCCTGGGCAGCGCTCTCGGTTTATTGCTGGCCAGTTGGAGTCTCAAATTGCTGATCGCCTTCAACGCCGATCACGTCCCGCGCTTAAGCGAGACCAGGTTGGATGGCCGGTCGTTGGCGTTCACCATGGTGGTCGCTTGTTTGACCGGCTTGCTCTTCGGTCTTGCGCCGGCCTGGCAAACGACGAAGCCGGATTTGAACGCCGCGCTGAAAAACAGCGGCAGAGGCGCGACTGACAATTTGCAGCGAAACAGGCTGCGCGCCCTGTTGATCGTGATCGAGGTCGCGCTGTCAGTGGTCTTGTTGATTGGAGCGGGCCTGATGATCCGCAGTTTCGCGCAATTGACGCGTATTGATCGCGGCTTTCAACCGGAGCATTTGCTGACGGCGAAACTCGATTTCTCAGTTTCGGGCTTTACAGGCTGGGTCAGACCGACTGAAACACGGCCGCAGGTGACGATACGCGAGTTGATGGAGCGTCTGAAAAATCAGCCTGGCATACAATCAGTCGGCGCCGCGAGCGACAAGGCGACCTTCCAGGTCACTGTCGAAAACCGGCAGACCGGCCTGGAAGAAGATTATCCGCGCGTTAGTTTTCAAGGCGTCAGCCCAGGCCATTTCCGCGCAATGGGTATTCCGATGTTACGAGGCCGCGATTTTACCGAGAATGACGAGTTGCTGGTCCCGCGCGTCGCCGTACTCCCCGAGTCGCTGGCCAGGCGGTGTTTCCCAAATGAGAACCCGCTCGGCAAAAGAATATACCTGGGGCGGCTGGATCCCGGCCAAAAGGGGGAAATCGATCACTGGACCAATCAATCGATCTGGACCGAGGTCGTCGGCGTGGTCGCTGACGTGAAGAGCATGAACCTTGACCCTCAGGTGGAATCCAACGCCTACATTTCTTATTGGCAATGGCCTATGCAACAGCCGACGCTGTTCGTGCGAACGGTGGGGAATCCGGCCAATTTCGCGGCGGCGCTCTATAGCGAAGTCAAAGCCCTGAACAAAAATCTGCCCACGCCGAAAGTCCAGACGATGAACGAACGGCTCTCCGATGTGGTCGCCGAGCCGCGCTTTCAAACATTATTGCTTGGTTTATTCGGTCTCATGGCGCTGGTCATGGTAAGCGCGGGCGTCTACGGCGTCGTCTCGTATTCGGTCGCGCAGCGCTCCCACGAGATCGGCGTCCGTATGGCGTTGGGCGCCGGGCAAGGCGACGTCTTGCGGCTCGTGATCGGCCAGGGAATGAAGCTGGCGCTGGCTGGCGTCGCCATCGGACTGGCTGGCTCGCTGGCGCTGACTCGCTTGATGAAGACTTTGTTGTTCGGCGTGAGCGCGAATGATCCATTGACGTTCGGCTCGATTGCGCTGCTGCTTGCGCTCATCGCGCTGCTGGCGTGCTGGATTCCGGCCCGCCGCGCCACCAGGGTCAATCCGATAGT
>DASTMP010000116.1:0-6453 GCA_035714085.1 Blastocatellia bacterium | reverse complement strand
AGTGACATTCGAGGCAGAGGAACTTGACGATGTTGCGCGTCAGCAATTTCGGATTGGTCGAGCCGTGGGGCGTGTGGCAGGCCTGGCAGCCCTCGATCTTGACCGGGGCATGTTCATAAACGAAGGGCCCCTGTTTGTCGGCGTGGCATTTGACGCAGGTCGAATCGCCGCTCGCGGAATTGCGAAGCGACTTGCTCATGAATCCGCCGTGCTGGTTGTGGCAATCGGAGCATTTCATGCCGCCTTCAGGAACTTTGTGGTGGAACGGCTTGGCGAAAGTCGCCTTCTGGTCGGCGTGGCACTGGTAGCACATGTTCGGCTCCGAAGCCTTCAGCAAAAACTCGGTTCGCTTCGGCGCGTGAGACGAATGGCAGTCAATACAGGATACGCCATGACGAAAATGTTCGCTGCGACGGAAATTGAACCGCTCCTCGCTGCGGCCCTGCTCGCCTTCGTGACACTTCAGACAGGTCGCCGAGGCTTCGGCCGACGACATTGTCTTGAAGGAAATCATCTCGGCGGCGGCGGCCTTGTCGGCGTCGTTCATCAACGCGGTCGCTTCGTCTTCTTTGCCGGCCTCGTTCAGTTTTTGGATGGCCAGATAAAAGTCTACGTGGCCTTTCGCAGGGCCGTGGCAGGCTTCGCAGCTTCGTTTGTCAACCGGGGCGTTCCCCACATTGGTTTTATTGTGGGCCGTCAGGGCGTAATGGGTTGCCTCGGCGGCATGGCATTCGGCGCAGGATTCGCCGCCGACATACTGGCTTGGGTCTACGGGCTGCCCACGCTTCGACTGCGCGGCGTTTTTGGCCTTGTCGGGTTTCTCTTTGGGTGTCTTGTTTTGCGCCAGCGTCGCGGTCAAGGCCGCGACTCGAATCGAGATCGCGGGCGTCAGCGCCGCCAGAAAGAAGGTTATCACCAGACTTATCTTCAGAGTTCGCATAAGCTGCTCCTTGTCTGCCTCCGTTTGGGCAAACAGTTCAGTGCTGGAAGCGGTGTTGATTGCAAGTTGATCGCGAGAAATTACGCAGCGCAGCGCAATTTCCCGCTTGAGCGCGGAAATTGCCGGTTACGGAAGAACCTCTACAGCGTTCCTGCGACCTTCCGTATCGCTCGCTGGCGGTAGAGCAATCGCTGTTCCGCGATCTCCGGCAGACATCTATGGGCGTCTGGCACGTGGTTGGGTGTATAGGCGGGTGAAGTAGCTATTGCTGATTTGTAGGCTCAGAGGAACTGCGGCTTTCGACCTCATCAGAGCCAAGCCGATACAACTCAACCGTGTGCAAGTGAACGATCCTCCCGGTCTCTGGATTCATCTCCGGGGTGACGCGATAAGTCTCTCTCCGCACGACATACCCTTGTAGTTCCAGATCCGACACGCGGCGGTGGAACGCATCCGCATCCCATTCATAGACTACAATCGCATTGCCTGCGACCCCGCCTTCATTTACTGCGGCATCGCCGCGACCCGAATTGTCTTCCGCTTTCAAGCTTTTCATTTCTATACCTCATTGCTGAGTTTGTGTCGTTACGCATTGCAACATGCGAGCCAGCATAGTTAATGCGGCGGGGAGAGGTTCTAAATTGGCGGATCATGTCTTCCGGTGAGTGATATTCCCCAACGATTGCGGAAATATCCCAATCTGATGGGTGAGAACTCTCATTTCAATGCAGATTGCAAAATAGTGGTCCCGACCTGCGCCGCTGGCAAGGGAATTGCTCTGATGAAATCGGATCGAAGAAACTCGAAGGGATGGGGGGCTAACATGCCCGATAGAAAATGATCACGAACGAAGAATCATCACTGCCAGCGCATCCAACTTCACAAACAGCCGGAGACTCGCCGCCTCTCTCCTGGGGGACGCTCTTTGACGCGATTGAGGACGGCGTCTGTGTGCAATCGCTCGATTCGCGCATCGTGTGCGCCAACGGGGCCTTCGCCAACATAGTCGGGGCGCCGCTGGAACAGATCATCGGACGCCCCTGCGCCGAGGTTTTCGGCTGCGCGAATGAGGCCGGAGCCATTCCGCAATTCTGCGCCCGCGCCGCCATCGGTGAGACGGGCTGCGCCGCATACGAAGAGATCAGAGGCAAACAGCCCGGACAGCGCCTTCGTGCGCGAGTTTCGCCTGTGCATGATGAGTCGGGAAAGATCGTCGCTTACTTGATGCTGGTGCGTGACGTCACCGAGACTGTGGCGCACGAACGCGAAATCAATCGCCGCGAGCAGGCCGCGCGTTTCGGCGAACTGGCCGCCAGCCTGGCCCACGAAATCAAAAACCCTCTTGCGGGGATTCAGGGCGCCGTCGACATTATGATTCGACGGCGCAGTCCGAATGACCCCGAACGCAAATTGCTCGAAGGCGTGCGAGGCGAGGTCGGGCGGATTGACGCCATTGTCCAGGCTATGCTCGATCGCGCGCAGCCGCCCGTTTTCATCTTCCAGTATGCTTCTGTGAACGAGGTCGTCCACCGGGCGGTCACGCTCGCCGGCTATCAGGCGGCGAAAGCGGCTTTAACGCGCGGCCGGCAGATTAAGGTCGAATTCGTCGCCGATCCGTCGCCGGTCGTTATGAAGATTGATCCGGCGCAGATCGAAGTCGCCGTGCACGGGTTGCTCACCAACGCCATCGAGGCTATTGATGGAGATGGCGCCGTGTTCGTGCGATTGAGCGAATGCGACCGTGAAGACGGAGCGGGCAGTGAAGTGGTTATCGATGTCGAGGACAATGGTCGAGGCATCCCCGAAGAAGACCTGTCGAGGATCTTCAGCCCCTTCTTCAGCACGAATCCCAATGGCGCGGGATTGGGGTTGCCAGCGGTCAAACGCATCGCCCGCGCGCACGGCGGGCGGGTCGAAGTGACTTCCACTCCGGGCCGAGGCTCCACCTTCACGATTCGGCTTCCGCGCGAATCTGGCGGGCAATTATAGAAACTATGTCGACTTCCATCGCCAATTCGTTATCGGATTTTTCCAGGGACCTGGTTCTGCGCGACGGCGCGATGCTGCGATTTCGAGCCTTGCGTCCCGGTGACCGCGACGCCTTGAAAGCCCTCTTGAATCGCTGCTCGCCGAGTTCGATTCGCTACCGGTTCCTGCATTCAATCAAATCGCTGCCCGAAAAGACGCTCGATCAAATGGCGTATGTCGAAGGCTCGCGCGTCGTTGCGCTGGTTGTAATTCAGGGCGGGGGCGCGGATGAACGGATCATCGCGGTGGGCCAGTATCACGCGCTGGAGGATCGTCCCGATGTAGCCGAAGTTTCATTCCTCGTCGAGGACGCGATGCAGAGGCGCGGCATCGGCACATTGTTGCTCGATTTGCTGGCCGAGGTTGCGCACGGGCATGGCGTCAATCGCTTCAGCGCCGACGTGCTGGCCGACAACCATGTGATGCTATCGGTCTTTCGCAAGGCGGGCTACGCTCTTTCGAGCGCGGTGAGCTACGGAGTGACGCACCTCGAATTCCCGATCGCATACAGCGAGGTTGCGGAGTCGCGCGCCGAGGCGCAGGAGGCCGAAGCCGAGCGCGCGTCGTTGCGCCCGGTGCTTGCGCCGCAATCAATCGCGGTGATCGGCGCCAGCCGCGATCCACAATCGGTCGGCGGCGCATTGTTTCGCAATCTGATCAGATGGGGATTCGCCGGCGCTGTCTATCCCGTCAACCCGCGAGCGAGCGCGGTGGCTGGAGTGCATGCTTATGCGTCTGTCGCCGATCTGCCCGAAGTCCCGGAGCTGGTTTTCATCATCGTGCCTGCGTCAGCCGTGCTCGATGCGGCGCGGCAATGCGCGGCCCTCAGCGTGCGCGCGTTGTGCGTGATCTCGGCGGGGTTTGCCGAAACCGGCGCCGAGGGCGCGGCGGCGCAGGCCGAGTTGCTCGATCTCTGCCGCGCGCACGGAATGCGTCTTGTCGGGCCAAACTGCCTGGGGCTGGTAAACACATCAAGCGATGTGCGCATGCTCGGCGCCTTCACGCCGATGGACCCGCCCGCAGGAAACATCGCCATTAGCTCGCAATCAGGCGCGCTCGGCATCGCCCTGGTCAATCGGGCGAGACAGCTCGGTTTGGGCATCTCGTCTTTCGCAAGCATCGGCAACCGCGCCGACGTTTCCGGCAACGACCTGCTTCAGTATTGGGAGTCGGACGATGCGACAGATGTCATCCTGCTTTATCTGGAAGGCTTCGGCAATCCGCGCCGTTTCTCGCGCATCGCGCGCCGAGTCTCGCGCCGCAAACCCGTGGTCGCGGTGAAATCGGGCCGCACGGCTGGCGGCGCTCGCGCGGCTTCGAGCCACACGGCGGCGCTGGCGAGCTCCGACCGGGCCGCCAGCGCGCTGTTCGCGCAAACCGGGATCATCCGCGTGGACACGCTCGCGGAATTCTTCGCCGTCGCGCGTTTGCTCGCCACACAGCCGATTCCGGCGGGCAACAAGATCGGCATCCTGACCAACGCCGGTGGACCGGCGATCATGGCGGTCGATGCGGCCGAGGCGGCTGGATTGGAAATTCCGAAACTCAGCGAGGCGACGCAAGCGAGATTACGCGCCGCTTTGCCACGCGCCGCGTCGGTCACGAACCCGGTCGATATGATCGCGAGCGCAGGGCCGGCGGAGTATCGCGCGTGTCTTGAAGCGATGCTCGACGAGCCCGGATTGGACGCGCTGCTGATCATATTCATTCCGCCGCTCGCCACGCCTTCGACGGAAGTCGCGGGAGTCTTGGGCGAAACGCTCGCCAATCACGCGCCATTTCGGGGCCCCATCGCGGCGGTCTTCCCTGACGCGAAATCCGATCTCGTGACCATTCCGGCGGGCGAACGTGTCGTGCCAGCTTATGACTTTCCTGAAGGCGCCGTCGCGGCCTTGAAGGCGGCGGCGCGGTACGGGGTGTGGCGGGCGACTCCCGCGGGCCATCGCGTGCTGATAGACATTGACCGCGACACGCTCGATCGAGTGTTGGCGGAAAATCGCGCCGGATGGCTCTCTCAGACTGATGTGGCGCGACTGCTCGGCGTGGCTGGCATCGCCGTCGCGCCATCTCGATTGGCGCATTCGCCCGAAGAAGCTGTCGCCGCCGCCACCACGTTCGTCCGGCCCGTTGCGATCAAAGTCGCGGAGCCAGCGATTCTCCACAAATCCGATGTGGGCGGCGTGCTACTCAATATCGAGCCAGACAAAGCAGCGACGGCTTACACGCGCCTGGCCGAGCGGCTCTCGTCTCATGGCATCGCTCTCGCCGCAGCCAGCGTCACGCCAATGGCGCCGCGCGGCGTCGAAGTGATCGCAGGAATTACGAACGATCCCGTGTTCGGGCCACTGGTCGCCTTCGGTTCCGGCGGAGCTCTGGTCGAATTGCTCGACGATGTGGTCTTCCGCGTCTTGCCGATGACCGATCTCGACGCAGCCACAATGATTCGTGAAACGCGCGTCTATCGGTTGCTGCAAGGTTTTCGCGGCTCGGCTCCGTCTGACGTGGCGGCGCTCGAACGTTTGCTCCTTGCGCTCGGCGCGCTCGCGGAGGCCGCGCCGCGCATCGCCGAAGTGGATTTGAACCCGGTGATCGTTCATCAGGAGGGCGTAGGCGTCTCGCTGATTGACGCCCGTGTGCGGCTATCCGAGTGAGCGAGTCTGAAGTCGCTCGAATCCAGCCGCTGCGACATTTTCCCCACCCGCTGCGGTCTGTTGCGCAATCTCACGCAGAGCTCCTCAATTGGAAGCCGGTTATACTCAGCAAAATGAACGCCTCTTCAATGGCCCTCGAATTGCACTCCGCTCCGGCGTATGAGAAATCAAATTCGACAATTGACGCCACAAAGCTTGATGCGAATCGCGGTGCGGCGCCTGCTGACGCTGACATTCGCGCTGTCGGTCATTGTGACTGCCGGCGCCGCGCAAGATCGGCAAACCGCGCCGGTCAAGAAAACGAAACAACCGGCGCAGACCTTGTCTGAACAGGACATTTCGGAGGCCAGAGAGCTTCTCGATCAACTCGGCTATTGGGTCAACGTGGATGTTACAGGGAATGACGTATCGCTGCGCCACGCGTTAATCGCTTTTCAGAAGATCGAAGGCCGCGAGCGGATCGGCGTTTTGACCATCGACGAGCTTGAGGCTTTGCGCGTCGCGCGGAGACCGCAGGCGTTGGAGACAGGCTATCCACACATTGAGGTCGATCTACACCAGCAGGTCTTGTTTGTAGTCGATGTTACTGGCGTCCCTCTGCGCATTCTGCCGATCTCATCAGGTTCGGGCGAGTTTTTTACCGAAGGCGGCGTGACGCGGCAGGCCGTCACCCCAACGGGCAGGTTCAAGGTTTATCGCAAGATCGAAGGCTGGAGAAAAAGCCCGCTCGGATTGCTCTACTACCCGAATTACATCTACGACGGCATAGCCATACACGGCAATCCATCGGTTCCCGCCCGCCCGGTGAGCCACGGCTGCATTCGCATCCCGATG
>DASTMP010000115.1:0-32562 GCA_035714085.1 Blastocatellia bacterium | reverse complement strand
ACTGGAACTATTATCTACTTTCGGTTTCTGATGAAACATGTCCTTTCCTTCTGTCTTCCCATTGCCTGATACGCGTCTCAGAGCAAGATAGTTTCGGCGTCGAGCCGTTACCATCGCAAGCCGCGCGACCATTTGTCAAATCGAATTCGGCGAAGCATCATACGCAATCGAATTTCCCGGAAGGCTCGGAAAAGCCGGGAGGACTTAAATGAAGAGATCATTATGAATAAACAACTGCCGCGCTTGCGCAGAGGCTTAGACATTTTTCCCTCACCGGTTCCCGACCGGCCCGGGCTGCTGTTACGCGACCCTTTTCGCTACACTAATGAGATTCTGATCATACCGCCGCTGCTCGTCGCCGCGCTGAGCTTCTTCGACGGCGAGAGCGCGACGCTCGACGCTCAGGCCTACGTCTCAAAACTCGCCGGCCAATTGATTCCGAGCGAGATCATCGAGGCGATGGTTGGCGCGCTGCGCGAAAACGGCTTTCTGGAGACCGAGGAGTTCGAGCGGCTGCGCGACGCGCGCCACGCCGAATTCGCCGCTACGCTACGGCGGATGCCCGCGCATTCTGGATCGGGATATCCCGACAAGGCGGGAGAGCTGCGCAAACAACTCGATGAGTATTTGCGCGCCCACCGCAACCCCGCGCCAGTTCCGATCATCGGTCTTGCCGCGCCGCACGTCAGCCCGTGGGGCGGCTGGGAATGCTACGCCGCTGCATACGGCCGCCTGAGCGGAGCTGCGGGCGAGCAACAGAAGAACAAAACCGTCGTGCTGCTAGGAACCTCGCATTACGGCGCGCCCGAAAAATTCGGATTGACGCGCAAACCCTTCGTCACGCCTCTGGGGGCGTTACAACCAGACACCGAGCTGATCGATCAGTTGGCTTCGCGGGCCGACGGCGCGGTGGCGATGGAAGATTATTGCCACGCGATCGAGCACTCGATCGAATTTCAGTGCATCTTCCTGCAACAGATGCTCGGCGCCGATTTCAAGATCGTGCCCATCCTGTGCGGCCCATTCGCAAAGGCGCTGCGCACGGGCGAACCGCCGGAGCGAGACGACAACGTGCTGCGCTTTTTCGACGCGCTCGCCGAAATGGCCGAAGCTCACAGTTCGCGCCTCTTCTGGGTGATGGGCGTCGATCTGGCCCACGTCGGCGTCCGGTACGGCGACGATCTGGTCGCCCGCGCCGATCAGGATGAGATGCTGGAGGTGAGAGAGGAAGATCAGGAGCGGTTGAACCACGTCTGCGAGGGCGACGGCGATGAGTTCTTCGAGATGGTCAAGCCTGAACAGGACCGTTTGAAATGGTGCGGATTCTCGCCGCTTTACACTTTCCTGAGTTCGATGCGGAACGTCCAAAACATTCAGGGAGACGTGCTGCGCTACGACCAGTGGAATATTGATGAGCAATCAGTGGTCAGTTTCGCCGCCATCGAGTTCGTGTCGGCCACCAGATCAAAAAATAGGGAACAGGGAGTGGGGAATGGGGAGTGAGGAAAAAGACGCCACTTCCTATCCACATTTCCGATTCCCCACTCCCCATTTCCTCACACCGACCGGATATAGAGTCTAATACGCCTTTTCTCGACGATGATGCGCCGAGCCTCAGGCTCCGCCGCTTTCTTTTCTTCCGGCGCAGGCTTATCTGTGAACGCATGGCGAAGCGCCAGCGGCAGCAGCGCCAGTATCCCCACGGCAGGCAGCGCGACCGACCAGAGGGGAACTCTAAAATATTGAAAGTAATTGAATGGTTGCACGAATCCGAATGACGCCGCGATTACCGCCAGGACGTTAAGAGCCGCCACACCACAAGCGCTGAGAAAACACAGAAGACCCACTGGCTCCGCAAGCTTCCATAAATTTTTCATATGCCCCTCCTTTCAGACGGAGGACAGGAAAGACCGCTTCGACTTCATTATTGTCATTATTGAATTGATCGCGCAACCTTCATTCCAAGGCGGAGATAAGGCTGAGTCTGGAATCGATCTCGAATTTGAATTCAGTCGAAATGCTGGTAAATTGTGGACTATGTGCGGACGATACACACTGCATCACACGCCTAGAGAAATAGCCGAGCGATTCGACGTGGAGCCGGACGAGGAATATCTCTCGCCGCGTTACAACATCGCGCCTACGCAAATCGTACCGGTGATTCGGCGCCCTCAATCGGGCGACGACTTGCGCGAGTTGGCCGGCTGCAAATGGGGGTTGATTCCCTACTGGTCCAAAGACCCGAAGATCGGCGCCAACCTGATCAACGCCAAAGCCGAGACGATCGCCGAAAAACCGTCCTTCAAACAGGCCTTCACCAGGCGGCGCTGCCTGATTCCGGCCGACGGTTTTTACGAATGGCGGAAGCAGGGTAAGGAGCCGAGTCAGCCGATCTATGTTCGGAGGCGCGACGGCGGGCTGTTCGCTTTCGCCGGGCTGTGGGAGGCGTGGAAGACGCCAGAAGGCGAGACGCTAGAAACCTGTACGATCATCACGGTCGAGCCGAATGAATTGATCTCACGGATTCATCACCGGATGGCTGCCATCCTCAAACCCGATGAAGAAGCGGCATGGATCGATCCGAAGAGTAAAATCGATGACCTGCTGCGATTGCTGCGGCCTTACGAATCGGATGACTTGGAGGCGATCCTTGTGTCGCGCGCAGTCAATAGCCCCTCGCACGATAGTCCGGCGCTCATCGCCCCTGTCGAAAGCGCCGTCTAACATTAATCGGCCATCCGACAGAAAAATGTGGGAGAGAAAAATAAGAAAAACTATTTTTCTCTCCCACATTTTTCTGTCGGCGTCTTTGTGAGTGGCCGAAACGATGATCATCGCTTTTCCTCACGCCGCGTAGTTTTCAAAGCGATCCCTCTGTTACTTGCCCGCCCTTGCTGGTCCAGAGCTTGTTGACCACCCTGAGCAGAAGAATCCCGCTGATCACAAAGACCGCGCCTAGCGCCAGCGCATAATCGTATCTGCCGTAAAGAAAATTGCCGACGGTGAAGAGCGACGACCAGATCACAGCGCATCCAGCCACCCACCCGATCAAAGCCAATGGAATGCTGTCGCCGGTCTGCGCGGCCTCGTCTTTTGATATTCCAGCCTCCTGCCGGATCGCCTCCCAACCCGGGCCTGCGGGACGAACCTTGCGATAAAACTCGATCAGCGTTTTACGATCGGTCTGCGGCGCGAAATATGCCGCCAACAGCCAACAGGCCGTGGTTACGGCGATGGTGATGATCAACATCTTCGCCGAAGTGGTCTTGTAGACGTCCTGTTTTTCAAGGATCAGGAAGCCCACCGAAACCAGGAACGAGCTGATCATCGCGACGACTTCGCACCAGGCGTTGACGCGCCACCAGAACCAGCGGACCAGATAGAGCAGCCCCGTCCCCGCGCCGACCTGCAGTATGATGTCGAAAGCGTCCTTGGCGGTATCCAGGAAAAAGACCAGGCTGGATGACAAGAAGAACAGCGCAATGGTCGCCATGCGCCCCGCAAAGACGTAATGCCTCTCTTCGGCGTCTTTGTTGATAAACCGCCGGTAAAAATCATGAACGAGATACGAGGCCCCCCAGTTGAGATGGGTCAAAATGGTCGAGGAGTTCGCGGCGACCAAACCGCCTACCATCAAACCGACAAATCCGATCGGCAGGAATTTGAGCATCGCCGGATAGGCGATGTCGTGTCCGAGCAGCTTTGGATCGAGGCTGGGAAACGCCGCCTGGATGTCCGATAGTTGCGGATAGACGATGATCGAGCAGAGCGCGACCAATATCCACGGCCACGGGCGCAACACGTAATGAGCGATGTTGAAGAACAACACTGCTCCGAGCGAATCCTTCTCGGATTTCGAGGCCAGCATGCGCTGCGCGATGTAACTGCCGCCGCCGGGCTCGGCGCCCGGATACCAAACCGCCCACCATTGCACGGCGATGGGCATGATGAAGACCGCCAGCGCGATGTCCCAGTTGTTCGCGAAGTCGGGAAGAACGTTCAGATAGTTGATCCCCTCAGGGCCTTTTATCGTGGAGAGTTTATCAATCAACCCGTTGAGGCCGCCGACCTGGGGGAGTCTGAGCGCGAAATAGGCCGCCGCAATCACCGCGGTCATCTTGATGAAGAACTGGATCATATCGATCACCAGCACTCCCCACAGCCCCGAATGCGCGGCGAAGACCACGTTGAGCACTCCGACGAACAACAGTGTCTGCCAGCGCTCCAAGCCGAATAAAATTCCGGCGATCTTGCAGGCCGCCAGATTGACCGTCGCCATGATCAGGCAGTTGAAGAGCAGCCCCAGGTAGACCGCGCGGAAGCCGCGAACGGCGCTGGCGGCCGTGCCCGAATAACGAATCTCGTAAAACTCCAGATCGGTCAGCACTCCCGAACGCCGCCACAGACGGGCGTAGAAAAAGACCGTCGCCACACCCGTCAGCGTGAACGCCCACCAGACCCAGTTCCCCGCCACACCTTTGTTGCGGACGATGTCCGTCACCAGGTTCGGCGTGTCGCTGCTGAACGTCGTCGCCACCATCGAAAGCCCGGCCAGCCACCAGGGAACCGAACGGCCCGAGGCGAAAAATTCAGAAGTGTTCTTCGATGACCTCTTCCCAAAAAAGAGCGCCGGGGCGAAGCAAATGGCCACGGCCAACGCCGCAATGATCCAATCGAGCGCGGTGAGTCGCATCAAATGATCCTTTCAGTTCGTGGAATTAAACGGGCGCCAGTGCAGGCGATACTAACCGGAGAGGGCAAATCTGTCGAGGCGGCTCGCTGATCTTAACGTCTGAAGATAAGGAAAGGGGGATCAGAATCGATCCCCCAGTTCCCTGCTTATGAGTTCGCTTAGAAGTGATACTTCAAAGCGAATTCGATGATGCGTGGCGGGCTGATTACGCTGGTAACCTGCCCAAACGTTTGCGATGTCTGATTAAAACTAGACGACGGCGGATTGAAACTGGGATGGTTGGTGAAGTTAAAGAATTCAGCGCGGAAGTTAAAGAAATGATTCTCCGACACCTTGAACTTCTTGCCCACGCCAAAATCCCAGTTGAAGAAGCCCGGAGCGCGCACAACCCCGACGCCAGCGCTGCCGAATGTCCCTACCGGCTGATCTCTGAAAGCGTCAGCGCCGCTGAGGCCGGCGCAGAAAGGGTTGCGCGGGTTGTAAATATAACAGTCGGGAACGCTGCTGTGGATCGTCGGCTCGCCTATCAGATCCGGACGAACCGTGCCGCGCGGATCTTGCTGCGTGCGACCTGTTATCCCCGTAATAGTAACCGGGAAACCAGTGTGGGCGCTGACAATGCTGCTCACGTCCCAACCGCCGAGGATCGCGTTCGCGACCGGATGCCAATCATTGCCGAATGCGCGGCCTTTGCCGATCGGCAGCTCATACGTGCCCGCCCAGACAAAGTTGTGCGTCGCGTCGAAGAACGCCGGGCCGTAGTTGTAACCGTGGCGGTCGTAGTTGTTCGCTGAGTAAGCGCCCTGGGCGTTTACTCCGGTGGAGCCGTAATAGCCGAGGTTATCGGTCATCGTCTTGCTCCAGGTGTACGAGAGCAGATACTCGAAGCCTTTGGTCAGGCGCTGGCGTCCGTTGATTTGCAGCGCGTTGTAGCGGCTGACCGCCCACGATTCCGTGCCGCTGATCTGCGTCACTGCGGGCAGCGAGCCGGATAGCGGGCGGCGCAAATTGAAATTGACCCACGTCGAAGGATCGCCTACGCCGGGGAGCGGCTGATTCCAATCGGTCGGCGCAACCAGGTGGGTGGCATTGTGACCGACGTAAGCCGCCGACAACGACGTGTTCTTGAAGAGTTGATATTCCAACGTCAGGTTGTATTGCTGAGTGAATTGCGGGCGCAGGTTCGGATCCCACACGCGAATCAACCCGGAGGGTTTATCGCGCACGATCACATCGGTGAAGCCTTTGGCAATCGTACCAGGGCCAGTGGTCGGGTCATATTGCGCATCGGCTTCGGCGAAGAAAGGCGGATTTAGCGGCAGGCGCAAATTCGAGCCGGTGCCTTCCATATATTGCGTGATGCCGTATCCGGCGCGCACGACGAACTTGCCCTCGAAACGGCTCGGCGTCCAGGCGACGCCAATGCGAGGTTCGAACCCTTTGTAATAGGGATTGTAAAGCGCGCGGCTGTTGCCGTCTTTTCCGGCGAAGAGTTGACGCCCGCTAAACAACTCGAAATTCGACTGGCGATCCGCGACTTCGACCACAGGCGATGTGTATTCCCATCGCACGCCCAGGTTGAGCGTCAGGTTGTTATGAACCTTGTAGTCATCCTGGAAGAACGCGCCGATGCGATTTTGCCGATGTCCCCATTTGCCCTTATTCGAGCCGCTGACGCCGCCGATACCTTTGCTGGTGAGCTGATCGAGCAGAAAGTCGGCAAATGCCACACCCGTGAATTGTGTGCCGTAGGTGTAGACGCCCAGCGCGCCGTTGTTGCCCGCGTAATAGCGGTTCTGCTGATAACGTTGCAATTGGCCGCCCATTTTGAACGAATGGCGCCCGCGCAGCCACGTCAGGTTGTCGCCGTAGTGGAACGTGTTGGGCACGTTATTTTCGTTGGTTCCGACCGCGCCTAGGTTAGACAGATTACTGCCGAGCACAATTGAACTGAGGCCGGGAACAATCTGCCCGCCGGGTATGCCCAGTTTCTGGTTGGCGTCGCCGACCCCCGCCCAATCGAACGCATTGTCGGTGATGAATACCGCGCGGTTGAACCCGACGCGGGCTTCATTGATCAGCGTCGGGCTGATCGTGCGAGTCCAGTTGATGGCGATGTTCTGCGGACGGCTGAACTGTGCGGAGGTCGGGATCAGCGGGATCGAGCCCTGGTTGTTAGCCTGATCGTAATTGGTGAACGAGTAATGGCCGGAGACGTTGTCTTTCTCGCTCAGGCGCGCGTCGAGCTTTATGTCAAACTGATGACTGTCAACCTTGCCCGCCGTCACGACGGGGAGAACGCCGGTCTTATTGGTCGGGTTGATGCTGGCCGGTAGCGGATACAGTGAGGGATTGGCGAAGAGCGCCTTCGCAATGGGATTAAGAACGGGAACCATGGCGCCGGGGAAGCAGGCTTGCTGATAATTAACGCCCGGCGTCGGATTGGCCGGCGTAGCCTGGCAAAGCTGCGATCGGGGCTTCGACGGATCGCGGATCGGCACGCCGAGGCTCGAAAGGTCGCCGGTTCGCCACGCGGCAGGCGCCACGGCGATAGAATTGCCGCCGCCGCTGCGTTGAACGATGCCCTGATAGTCTACGAAGAAGAAGAGCTTGTTCTTCAAAATGGGGCCGCCCAATGTGCCGCCGAAGACGTTCTGGCGCAATTTCGACTTGGCCACCTTCGTCCCCGGGTTCAGCGCCATGGTGCGATTGTTGCCCCACGGCTGCGCGTCGAAGGCGTCATTGCGCAGGAACTCGAAGACATTACCGTGAAAATCGTTCGTGCCTGACTTGAGCGTGGCGTTGACGGTCGCGCCGGTCACGTTGCCGAACTCCGCGGATGAGTTGGAGGTCTCGACGCGGAACTCGGCGATGGCGTCCACGTTCGGCTTATAACCGATGCGGTTATCGATTGTCTCGTCCACCGAAATACCATCGAGCAGAAATGCGTTGCCCTGCTCGCGGTTGCCATTGACGTAAGGCCGTCCCTGCGCGCCCTGTCCGACAGTGTTGAATCCGCCGGGGTTCGGATTGATCGTACCCGGCACAAGCAGAGTGAGTTGTTGAAAGTTGCGGCCGTTGAGAGGCAACGCCGTGGTCGTATTGCCGGTGATCACTTGACCGACCATGACGTTCTCGGTCTGCAACACCGGCGCGACGCCCTGAACGTTCACGACCTCATTGACGCCGCCGACCTGCAATTGCAAATCAACGCGCGCCGTCTGGTTGACTTCGAGAGCGATCTCGTTCGAGACCAGTTTCTTGAAGCCTGAGGATTCGACGGTCAGCACGTAAGCGCCGACCGGCAGAAACGGGATCGTGTAAACGCCCGAATCGCTGGTCTGCGCCGTGTATTCGAGTTTTGTCCCTTGATTGGTCGCGATCACTTTGACCCCGGGAACCGACGCGCCTTGGGGGTCGGATACCGTTCCGGTCACGGTCGCCGTGTAAGTTTGCGAGGACGCTGAAGTTATCGGCGTGAAGATCAGGCCGAGAAGCAGCAGACAGATCCATACCGATTTTGCTGCGGATTTCATTTCGACTCCTCCATTGAATTTGAATGCTCAGCAGATCAACAAATAGTTGCGATCTCCGACGTTGGAAAAATCATCCGTAGCAAAGCCAGTTGTGGAATTAGCTGTCCGTATCTCTCTGTTTAAGGTCGGGTCTAGGTCTATAGATTAACAAGTCTTCCGGATGACCGCAAGATTTTTTTCATAGCAGAAACCACGGATTTTGACGGATGCGACAGATCAGCCCCGCTCTTGCTGGATTATCTGCGACAATCCGTCGCATCCGTCAAAATCCGTGGTTTCCGCTATTCCAAGCTTTCCTATTCCGATTTAGAAGTTGAATCAGCCTAAGCCCAATTCGATGATTTTCTGCTGAGTGGCTTCACGGCGCTCCATCACGCCGACGATCGTTCCGCCTCGCATCACGGCTATGCGGTCGCTCATCCCCAGAATTTCTGGCAGTTCGGACGAGATCATAATGATCGCCATCCCGGCCTCGGCCAGATCGCACATCAGGCGGTGAATCTCCGATTTCGCTCCGACATCAATTCCCTGCGTCGGTTCGTCCAGGATCAGGACTTGCGGATCAGTCGCGAGCCATCGCGCCAGCGCGACTTTCTGTTGATTGCCACCCGAAAGCGCCCCCGCCGGAGTGAAGGTAGCGGGCGTTTTAACCGACAGGCGCGCGGTGAAATCGACCGCGATTTTCTTCTCCGATTCGAAATCGAGGAATTTGAGATTCGAGATTCGATCCAGGATCGCCAGCGTCATATTCGCGGCGATCGGCATCTCCATAATCGCGCCGTGCCTGCGCCGGTCTTCGGGCGCGTAAGCGACGCCGAGCTCGACCGCCTTCGCGGGCGAATCGATGTTTACTTCTTCCAGACTATTCGGAGATCGCAAAAACACAGACCCACCGTCGGACGGGAGTAAGCCGAAGAGAACGCGCGCAAGTTCGGTGCGGCCCGCGCCGACCAACCCGGTGAGGCCCAGAATCTCTCCGGCCCGCACGCTGAGGCTCACATTACGGAGCCCGGCGGCGCGTGAGCTGAGGTTTCTGATCTCCAAGACGGTCTCGCCGATCTTCACTTCGCGTTTGGGGAAGACTGCGGAGAGTTCGCGCCCCACCATCAGGCGGATCATTTCAGCATGATTGACTTCATTCATGGCGCGTGTGGCGACGGTCTCGCCGTCGCGCAGCACGGTCACGCGGTCGGCGATCTTAAAGAGTTCTTCGAGGCGGTGCGAAATGTATATGACGCCGGCGCCTTGCGCGCGCAACTCGGCGATAACTTTGAACAGGTGTTCGGTCTCGCGGTCGGTCAGCGAAGCGGTCGGTTCGTCCATGATCAGGATCTTGGCGCCTGACTCCGGAGAAGACCCGAGCGCGCGGGCGATCTCGACCAACTGCTGCTCGGGCATCGTCAGAGCGCCGGCCAGCGTTCGCGGGTCAATGCGCGCGCCGATGCGGCCGAGCAGTTCCCTCGCCCGCGCGTTCCGCTCTCGCCAGTTGACCCGTCGCCACAATCCTCCACGCTCCAGCCCGAGCGCCAAGTTTTCGGCCACCGAGAGATCGGGAAAGAGCGCGGGCTGTTGATAGATCGCCGCGACGCCGAGTCGTTTGGCTAGCGAAGGAGAGTTTTCGACGATTCGGTGGCCGTTGATGGTGAGCGAGCCGGAATCGGACCAGTCCGGTTGCAGCGCGCCGGTAATGATCTTGATCAGCGTCGATTTTCCTGCGCCGTTTTCTCCGACCAGCGCGTGGACCTCGCCCGCGCGCAGATCGAACGAAACGCCTTTGAGCGCCTGCACGGCGCCGAATGATTTCGAAATCGAATCGACTTTGAGAAGCATGTTTTTGGTTCTAAATCGGGACAGCAAAGACTGATAAAAACCACGAAGAAACGAAGAACACGAAGAATGGGTCGAGCCGATCACTTCCGATGTTCTTCGTGTTCTTCGTTTCTTCGTGGTTTGAACATCTGTATCTTCGCCCGACTGCTTAATTCCCTTTCCTGATCGGCCAGAGTTCGGATTCCGTGCGAGCGGTCTTCAGGTATTCCTCAATCTTCTTCACGACCTCAGGGTGTTTGGCCGCGACGTCGTTCTGTTCGCCGAGGTCGTTTTTGAGATCATATAGCTCGAGCGGCGAATCCGGGCTGTTGCGAACGGCCTTCCAATCGCCCATCCGCACGGCTTGCGAGAAACCGCGTTCGTGAAATTCCCAATACAGAAATTCGTGGCTGCGCTGCCGCCGCCCGAGCAACGCGTTGAGCATCGAAATCCCGTCAATATTGGCCGGCGGCTTGACGCCCGCGACCTCGGCCGCCGTCGGCAAGAAATCCCAATGCGCCCAGACCTGATCGCTCTTAGCGCCAGCTTTAATTCGCTTCGGCCAGCGTGCGATCATCGGGACGCGGACGCCGCCTTCGTACAGGTCGCGTTTGATTCCCCGCAAAGGCCCGTTGCTGTCGAAGAAATCCGGGTCGGCGCCGCCTTCGCGGTGCGGGCCGTTGTCGCTGGTGAAGAAGACGAGCGTGTTGTCGTCAATGCCGAGTTTTTTGAGCAGCGCCATCAAACGCCCAACGTCGCGATCCATCCGCGTGATCATCGCGGCCTTGGCCTTTTCCTGATCAGGCCAGTCTTTGTTCGCGAACTCGCCAAGGTCCGGGACTTCCATTCCCTTGTTTTTGGCCTCGTTGTTCGCGTGCGGAATCGTGAAGGCGAGATAGAGAAAGAAGGGGCCGCCGCGGTTCCCTTCGATGAATCTCAGCGACTCTTCCGCTATCAGGTCGTGGGTGTAATCAACGCGGTTAGTCGAATTGCCCGAGCCTTCCTCATCTTCATCGGGCACGACGTTGCGCAATTTGACCCGCTCTTCGTTGCGCCAGAGGAAGGTCGGGTAATAGTTGTGCGCGTGTCGCTGGTTGAGGTAGCCGAAGAAGTAATCGAAGCCCTGCCTGTTCGGAACGCCCGTCGTCCCCGCCTCGCCCAATCCCCACTTGCCGATCAGAGCGGTTTTGTATCCTCCAGCCGGGGCGCCCGGGGCCGATTTCAGGACTTCGGCCACGGTCAAGTCTTCCGGCGCCAGCGGATAACGCGCGTTACCGCGAATGCGCGTGTGTCCAGTGTGCTGGCCCGTCATCAACGCGCTGCGCGACGGGGCGCAGACCGTGCTGCCGGCGTAATACTGAGTGAACCGCAGGCCTTCGGCGGCCAGGCGGTCGATGTTCGGCGTTTTGAATTTCCGCTGCCCGTAACAGCTCAAATCGCCGTAGCCGAGATCGTCCGCCTGAATGAAGATGATGTTGGGTTTTGTCTGCGCTGACGCCGGGTTGAAAGCGAATGACGCGATGACGAGGATGAGTATAAGTGATCTGACTTTCATAAGGGTTATTGACGCCAAGTCGCTGCGACCAGAAACTATAAACACCGCCCTGGGTACGCGTCGCTTCCAGCGCGCAGGCGTTGGAGGTGGACCCATTGGGCGCCCGAAGCGCTCAGAGCCGGTTGCGCGCGATTACGAGCGATATTCACTCAACGCCGGCGCTGTGACATCTGGATCGTCTGCTTCCGATCAATACGCCTTTCACCCGAGACTGCGCGTTGGAAGCGACGCGTACCCAGGTCATCTCACACATTCAATTTCCACGGCTTGCGATATTCACGCGACAGGCGCTTCGACGCGGCGTTGATTGCTACGGTTTCAATACGCTGACCTTCAAATGCGTCGGAAATTTCGCTGAGCGGTAGATTCGCTGCGTGGCCTTCTGAAAATCTTCGTCTTTCGCCTGATAGATGTTCAGGAACTTCTGCGGATTTCGGTCGACCAGCGGGAACCATGCGCTCTGGATGTGGATCATTATTCGATGGCCCTTCTTGAACGTGTGATTTATGTCTGGCATCGCGAAGGGAATGCGCGTCGCTTCGTTCGGCTTCATCGGCTCCGGCTTTGACCAACTCTTGCGGTATTTCGCGCGCATCGGCTCACCCCGCACCAGCATTTGATAACCGTCCATCGGATCGGTCGAGCTGTCGGGGAATACGTCAATCAGCTTGACGATGAAGTCGGAATCCGTGCCCGAAGTCGAGGCGTAAAGATCGGCGAACAATTCGCCCGCAACCGTGACGTCTTCGGTCAACGCGTTGGTCTGGTAGACCAGCACGTCGGGGCGCGAGGCCGAGAAGCGCTGGTCGGCGGTCATGTATTCATAAGTCATACCGATGCCAATATCCTTCTGAAATGGCGCGGGCTTGTTCGGGTCGCTGACGTATTCGTCGTAAGCCTGGCCTGATTCTTTAGCCAAACCTTCCGCCGATGCTTCTGGAGGATCGAATGAGAGCTTGCCGTTGGCGTGGAGATAGAGGCTCTTCGATTCGACGTTCTTCGGCGGCCAACTTTCGTATTTCTTCCAGGCGTTCGAGCCGCTCTCGAAGACGTAAGCCTCGGGCAGTTTCATCTCGCCTTTGTCTTTGAGGAAATATATGAAGAACGGGAACTCGATGTTCTCGCGATAAAACTTCGACGTGGCCGAATTGAAGCTGACCGGGCCTAGACGATCTCCTTCGCGCCGCGACCAGCATCCGTGACACCAGGGGCCTTCGACCAGTACGTTCCACGCCTTCGGATTGTTCTTTTCGATCGCCCGATAAATCGAGAGCGGCCCCTGGAGGTCTTCGGCGTCGAACCACCCGCCGACGGTCATCACCGCCGGGGTGACCTTTTTCAAATGCTGCGAGACACGCTGCCCCTGCCAGTATTCGTCGTAATCGCCGTGTTCCATCCATTCATTCCAGAGTTTGATCTCGCCCTTGAAATATTTCGGGTTCGCGTTGGCGAGCGGTCCCATTTCAAGGAAGAACTTGTAGCCGTCGGTCGTGCCATGATCAAACGGCGTCCGTATCTGATGTTCGGGCCCTTTGCGCGGGCGTCCGAAGCCGGAGAGGAAATTGAACGCATGTGGCAGGAAGAAAGCGCCGTTATGGTGCATATCGTCGCCGAGCCAGTTGTCGTCCATCGGCGCCTGCGGCGACACGGCCTTCAGCGCCGGGTGCGGGTCAATCAGCGATTGCGCGGAGTAATGGCCGGGATAGGAGATGCCCCACATCCCCACGCGCCCGTTGTTGTTCGGAATGTTTTTGACCAGCCATTCGATGGTGTCCCAGGTGTCGGTCGTCTCATCAGCCTCAGTCGGATTCGATTTTTTCGGCTTATAAGCTCGCATCCAGGCGAATTCGCCTTCGGACATGTTCCGCCCTCGCACGTCCTGATAGACGAAGATGAAGCCCTCTTCCATAAACATCGGCGACGGGCCAAGATTGTCGCGGTAGTCATCCGCGCCGTAAGGCGCGACGCTGTAGGGCGTTCGCTGCAACATTATCGGATATTTCTGTGACGCGTCTTTCGGGACGTAGACCGAAGTGAAGAGCTTCACGCCGTCGCGCATCGCGATCTGATATTCGTGTTTCGTGTAGCGCGCCTTTACAGGCGCCGCAGCGTCATCTTGTCCGTGGGCGCGCGAGACCGAACCGGCCGCCAGCGAGAGCAGCGCGATTAAGAAAAGAGCTGACGCCTGAGACCGTTTCGCCGTAGATTTAGTGGCGCCCGAGTTGCTCCACCATCCGCCACCCGAGGTGTTTGATTGCATTAGAGTATGATCCTCCGCATTATTCAGTTTGATTCTTGCAAAATCGGCTTCCCGCGCAGGTTAAACGCGCATGAGCCAGACTTGCAAGTCTTGCCGGAACCAATTGCCAAGCTTCCGGGCGGTTTTCTATAATTCGGTGTCCCCGTTAATCAAGCGCAACATGGCATCGCTCCCGGCATTTGAAATCACTCGCAGGTCACAATGAACGACACATTTCAACACGGTTCGCGACAGCGGATGGAAGAACTCCTCGAGCGGTATCGCCGGTCATCGCGGCGCGCGATGTTGATCGCCATCGCGGCGCTTTTCATCGCTCTGAGCGCCATCGCGGGGGTCTGGCTCTCGCGCGGTTCCAATCCGGCGAAAGCCGGCGACGGCGAGGTCAATTCCGAATTCTCGTCCGCCTTCATCGAAATCGCGCGCGCGGTCGAACCGTCGGTGGTCAACGTCTCGACCGTCACGCAACCGGCGCAGACGCTGCGCCAGCAAAATGAGCTGAACACGCCGCGCAATTCGATTGATCAATTCGAATCGGGGCAGCATGAACCGGCGCTGCGCGGCAACGGATCGGGCGTGATCGTCGATCCGCAGGGCTACATCCTGACCAACTATCACGTCATCTCCGGGGCGGATCGCATCAAGGTCAAGTTTTATGACGGCTCCGAGATACCAGGCAAGGTGATCGGCAGCGACCGCGAGACCGATCTGGCGGTGGTCAAAATCGCCCCCGTCGCCGAGATTCGCGCCGCGCGATTCGGCGATTCCGAAAAGATGCGCGTTGGCGATTGGGTGCTGGCCATCGGCTCGCCCTTCGGATTCGATCAGACCGTGACGGCGGGCATCATCAGCGCCAAGGACCGCGATTCGAAAGAAGTGCATAATAAAGTCGGGTTTCAATACTTCCTGCAAACCGACGCCGCGGTCAATCACGGGAATTCAGGCGGCCCGCTCATCAATCTTTCGGGCGAAGTCATCGGCATTAATACGCTGATCGCCACGACGACCGGCGATTACAACGGAATCAGCTTCGCCATTCCCTCTTCCGAGGCGATCTCCGTATACAAACAACTGGTCAAACAGGGGCGGGTCATTCGCGGATTCCTGGGCGCCATGCCGGAGCGCGTAACCCCGCAGATCGCCAAAATTTACGGCCTCCCGGCCCCTCGCGGGGCAATCATCAGCAATGTCGAGGCGACTGTGAAAGTCGACGGCGTCACGGTCGAAAGCCCGGCGGCGAAGGCGGGCTTGAAACAGAACGACGTGATCGTGGATTACCGCGGCGAGCCGGTAAAAAACAACGAGGACCTGTTGCGCCGCGTGGCCGCGACTCCGGTCGGTACGACGGCGCCGGTTAAGATTTACCGCGACGGGCGACCGATGACGCTCTCCGTCGTGATCGGACGACGCCCCGGTCGTGAGATCATCACCGACCCGGCGGCGGCGAGCGCCTCCGGCGATGATCTTCGCAAGGAAAGCATGGGCATAGGGATTGCAAACCTTAATTCGCAATTGTCGCTGGACGCCGATATGGAAGGCGCGAAAGGCGTTCTGGTCAAGCGCGTCGATTCGGGCAGCGTCGCTGACGACGCCGGATTGAAAGCAAATGACGTAATCGAGACGATCAACCGTGAGCCTCTCGATGACAAGGAAGATTTCAAACGGGTCTTGAACCGTATTAAATCGGGCGACCCGATCGTTATACTGGTACACAGGAAGGGTCTTGCGCCATATCCCCGAATTTTTATTTCACTCAATAAACCATAAGCCGCGAATGAGCGCGAATGAACACGAATCTCTTTCTTGATCTTCAATGATCGCTTTGGTTCCCCCTTGTTCTTATTCGTGAATTTTCGTCTTCATTCATGGCTGAAATTTTTATTCTATGTTTTGAGGACGAAGATGACTTTGCAATCCCCCAAACAGCTCACGCTGTTGACTGCGTTTCTTTTCATCATTGGCGTCGCCTGGCCTTTCTCCGCCCATGTAGAGGCGAAAGGAAGAAAGGGCAAATCCGTCTCGCGCTCAAAATCATCCAAACGATCTTCCGTTAAGCGTGGACTGCGCAGATCGAACAGAGCCGCGGATGCGAGTGAAGTGGCGGTCATCCCGGAGACTTACCCGATCGCGCCTGACCGGATAGAGGTTATCGAGAGCGGGTCCGCTTCATCGCCCGAGTTGTCACGGTATTTAAATCCGCCCCTCCCATCTTCGCATCCGCCTCAAGATTCACCAGACACTGACCCAAACCTTCTCGCAAAGCGCAAAGGCATCAAAATCGATGGTTCGCGCGCGCTCCAGATTCAGCAGGCGCTCAAACAACGCGGCTTCTACACCGGCGAAATGACCGGCATATATGATCAGGCCACCGTCGATGCCATGCGCCGTTTCCAAACCGAGGAAAAGATTCCCGCGACCGGTTATCCGACAGCCCACGCGCTGAAACGGCTGGGGCTGGCGAGTTGGTAATAAGAGCGAGAGAGAGGGAGAGGGAGAGAGAGAGAGAGAGGATAGTTTTTGATCGCATAGGCCATTGGCTTCTTCCCTCCTTGTCTCCTTGCCCCTCACATCACCGGTCTCCCGCTCTCTCGCTCCCTCCCTCTCCCGCTCTCCCTCATCTACGTGTCCGAAAACCGCCAGACATCAACAGCCTATTGTGATAGAAAAGCGGCATGCTACTCGATCACAAAAGTTGTTATGAGGCTCTGGTCGCGCGCGATCCGAGATTTGACGGCGTTTTGTATGTGGGCGTAACGACTACCGGCGTCTATTGCCGGCCCGTCTGCCCCGCTCGAACGCCACGCCGCGATCGATGCCAGTTCTTCGCCAACGCCGCCGCCGCCGAGAACGCCGGATTCCGGCCCTGTCTGCGATGCCGTCCGGAACTCGCTCCTGGCAACGCGGTCATCGATTCGGCGAACCGGATCGCGTCATCCGCCGCTCAGAGGATCGAAGCGGGCGCGTTGAACGAAGCCGGCATTGATGAACTGGCCGCGGAATTCGGCGTCAGCTCTCGGCAGTTGCGCCGCGTCGTCAAACGCGAACTCGGAGTGACGCCCACCGAACTCGCTCAAACCCAGCGGCTGCTGCTCGCCAAACATCTGCTGACCGATTCCGCGTTGCCCGCCATCGAGATCGCTTTCGCCAGCGGCTTTTCGAGCGTCCGGCAATTCAACGCGATCTTCCGCGAGCGCTACGGCCTCAGCCCGACCGCGCTTCGTCGCTCTCAAAGCTCCCGAACGGCGGGGCAAGCGTTGACCGTGCGACTCGGCTTTCGACCGCCGATGGCCTGGCCGTTGTTGTTGAAGTTTCTCGCCGACCGCGCGATCCCCGGCGTCGAATCGGTCGAATCCAATCGCTACTGGCGGGCGATTCAGATCGGTCAGGGTAATGGCCGAAGTAGAGGTTGGATAAATGTCGGACTCGTCGAAGGCGCCAACGCGCTGCGCGTTGAGCTTTCGCTTTCACTCGCCCGACACCTCCCCTCGCTGCTCGCCCGCGTCAAAAACCTTTTCGATCTCGACGCGCACCCGCAACTGATCGAAGCGCGGCTTGGCGAAGACGAACGGCTGCGCGAGACGGCGCCCTGGCATTCCGGTCTGCGCTTGCCCGGCGCGTTCGACGGATTCGAGATGGCGATGCGCGCGGTGTTGGGGCAACAGATCAGCGTGGCCGCCGCCAGGACGATCGCCGGGCGGATCACTGAAGCCTTCGCCGAACCGGTCGAAACGCCGAACCCGCGATTGAATCGCGCTTCGGTCAGCGCGGCGAGCCTGTCACAGGCCGGCGTCGCCGATTTGACCCGACTCGGTTTGACGGGAAAACGCGCGGAATGCCTGATCGGATTGGCCCGCGCGGTCGCGGAGGGCGAAGTGAATTTGGAGCCGGGAGTCGATGCCGAATCGACGATCGAGCGGCTGAAACAGCTTCCGGGCATCGGAGATTGGACCGCGCAATACATCGCCATGCGGGCGTTGCGTTGGCCCGACGCTTTCCCGCATTCTGACCTGGGCCTGCGCAAGGCCATGGGCGAGACTTCGTCCAAACGCATTCTGGAGATCGCCGAAAGCTGGCGTCCGTGGAGGGCTTACGCGCTGATGCATCTCTGGAACAGCCAATAAAAACATCCACAAAGCCACACGAAGAAACACTAAAGATAAGAGAAAATCTTAGTGTTTCTTCGTGTGGCTTTGTGGATGTTCCCCTGAGGAGATTGAAAAGATGGATTCCCGAATTTTCTACACCACTCTCGAGAGCCCTGTCGGCGCGCTGTTTCTCACGTCGAATGGGGAGTCGATCACCGAGTTGTTCATGGAAAAACATACAGGCGGGCCGAAGCCGATCGGCGATTGGATTCGCGACGACGGTCTGTTCCGGGAGGCCGCCGATCAGTTGCGGGCATATTTCGCGGAAGAATTGACCGAATTCGATCTGCCGCTTGCGACCGGCGGCGCGCCATTTCAACAACGCGTCTGGGACGAGCTACGGAAGATCCCCTACGGCTCGACGATCAGCTACGGCGAGCTTGCGCGGCGAATCGGCAATCCGAAAGCCCCGCGCGCGGTCGGCGCGGCGAACGGGAGCAACCCGATCTCAATCATCATCCCCTGCCACCGCGTGATCGGTTCGAACGGCAAGCTGACTGGTTACGGCGGCGGCATCGAACGCAAGAAATTCCTGCTCGAATTTGAAGCTGAGACTTTGGCAAAGAGGAATAGGGAGTGGGGAATGGGGAATGGGGAATAGGAAGTGGGGATAGCATCTTTTCCCCATTCCCCTCACTTCCCCTTACTGATCATCTGCAACAAGCGATCGGCGTGGTTACGAGCGATAAGCGGTACGCCCTCATCCAGCTTGATGTTTTTGAGGATTGGATCGAAGCGATGCGGGTCGGCGACGCGCTTGGATTTCAGCTCGCTTTCGAGCATGCGCAATTGCGCGGGCGCCGAGATCGGGTCGTTCGCGATCACTGCTTCGAGTTCGAAGATTCTGGTCTCCTGGGTGACGATGTTGCGGAAGATGTCGCTCAGACGGCTCATGCTCTGGTTGTCGGTATAGTTGAACTTGACCGTCCGCTCCTTCCCATTGCGCGAGTAAGTGATCGTCATATTCCCGAGGTGCGAGAAATCTTTCTTGTACTGGTAATCCTCGCTGCTCGCCAGGAAATTCATATCGTCGAGAAGCAGTTGTATCTGCGTGAGCACCTCCGGGGAGACCGAGAGTTTGTTGACGATCTCGTCACTGTCCTTGCGCTTGAAACGGAACTTGCCCTGCCCGGAGCCGTCGAATTCGAGTTCCTGAACCGGCGTCGTGAAGCGCGGGTTCTCAAAGAGGTAGCGGTAATGCGCGCCAGCGGACGCGCTGCGCGCTGGCCCGGTCAGCGCCTGATCGAGTTCGATGCTCGTTTGTGATAACGCCTGAGTCTTGAATGCGAATAGTAGAGTGGCGGTGAAGACCGCTAACGTAAGATAGCGCATAATGAAACCGCTCAACATTCAGACAGGATTCACAGGATTGGCCGGGATGTGAAGCCAAAGTTCTTCAATCCTGAATAATCCTGTAAATCCTGTCTAAAAGCGCTCGCCTCTGTTCGAGGCGCTCTGATTAAATCAATTCGACTCTCCCCCTGTCTGCTGGTCAGCTTTCTTTTTGCCGAAAGGCTCGGAGAGGAAGCCCTGCGCCGCGGCCTGCGCGTTGTCGTAATTGTTGCCGTTGCTGATCGCCTTGTTGTATTCGGCGATGGCGCGTTCGCGCTGGCCGATGGAGTCCCAGGAGTTGCCGCGATATATGTACGACCAGACCTCCACCCAATTGGGCCTGAGGTTCCCGTTCAACGCCTGATCGAAGGCGTCCAGCGCCTTGTTCCAATTGCGCTGGGTCATGTAAACCGATCCGAGGTTATACCAGGCCCACGAATTCGCACGATTGAGCTTGATCGCGGCCTGGAACTGCTGCTCTGCCTCGACGTATTCCTGTTCGCGGTAATGCTCTATGCCCCGGCGGACGATCACGCCCTCACGCAACTCCGGGGAGCTGCGCATGATTTTCGCGTCAGGGTCAACGATCACCTCGATCGGTTTGTTCTTGGTCATGATGTTGAAATCCGCGGACGAGCCTTTCATCATCAACGTCTGTCGTTCTGGCCCGGCCTCGGTTCGGAGTTGTATATCGACGGGCATCTCGAAGGTGTCCAGGTCCTGCTTGACGGTTCCGGGGACGCGGAAGCCGTCCTTGGTGCGGAGCATTTGATATTCGGAGCGGAACTCCGGCACGCCGGTCGACTCAACCCACTGCCCGAAGAAGAACCGAAGGTCGCGCCCGGCGGTCTTTGTGGCGAGATCCTCGAATATGCGGAGCGTGACGTTCTTGCCTTCATTTTTGGCGTAATAATCGCGAAGCATATTGTCGAACTTCTCATCGCCGATCAACTGGCGCATCATATTGAAGACCAGCGCGCCCTTGTTAAAGACCACTGACCGGTAAGGCGCGGTCGTGTCCTCAAGATCTTTGGGCGCGTTGCGGATCGAAGACGATTGCTCGAACGCCAGCGCCTTCTCCAGTTCGGCCTGAACGGTCTGCTGGTAGAGCGTCTCGTTCTCATTGTCCTTGTCGTAAAGCAATGTGCTGAATTCGGCCAGACCATGCCACAGCCAGGCGTCGTCGAACGACTTCAACCCGACCGCCAGTCCCCACCATTGATACGCCACTTCGCGCGCCAGTTTTTCGTCAATCCCGGAGGTCAGCGCTCGCGGCGAGATGAGCAAAACGCCCGGGCCGGAGTAAGTATCGAGCGTCTCTTCGTCGGTCTCGGCAATGATCAGACGGTTGCCGAACGCGTAACGCCCGAACTTCGACGAGTAGTATTCGAGGTGTTTGCTGATGACATCCGTCGCGTGATCGACCCATTTTTCGTCGCCTGCTTTGACGTAGAAATCGACCGTGAATCCGCCATGGTTCGTGGAACGCAGGATATATTTCGCCGCCGCCAGAGTGCCCGGCAGCACCGGTTTCGAACATGTGTACGACCAGGTCGCGAATTCTTCCTTCGTCTTCGGATCGGTTAATGGGACGGGAGTGACCGGTTGGTCGCTGTAACCGGCGACGAGCACGCCCTTCGGAACCTTGACGTTGATCGCATATGTGGCGCGATCGGCGACGTAATCATGAAACGGGAACCATCGCGCGGAGTAGAAAAGATAGGAGCCCTGGTCGCCGACGTATGCTACGCGCGCGACCGAGGTCGGCCCGCCCTGCGGCGATTCGAGAGCGCCTTCGTATTCGAACGCCAGCGTCAGGGGCTGTTTGGCTGGAACTACATCGCCAAGATCGATGCGGACGTTCATGTTTTCGCGGTTGTCCTGAATGAATTGCAGGCTGTCCGAAGCGGGCTGGGCGGTCGTCTGCGAGGTCGCCCCTTTCGCCTTCGGCGGGGTCGGTTTGAGCCCCTGCCCGTGGCCGCCCGAAGCGCCAGCGCCCGTCACTGAGGACGCGTCCACGCGCGTGATGCGACTGATCGTGAGCGACCCGTTCATTTCAAAAACGACCGATCTGGTTTCAGTTTGCGGAACGAACTGCACCTCGGCGCGAGCCTTCAGCAATTGGGACGCCGGAACCAGTTCCGCATCGATCTTGTAATGTTGAACGTCAATATCCGTCGCGCCCTTTTGCGCGTCCACCCTGAAACCAGGGCCTCTCACGGCCAGCGCATACGCCAGCGTTACAAACATTCCAAGTGAAAATAGTTTTCTCATTTTTATTGTCCCCACTTCTTTATCTTCTTCAAGCAGTCTAGCTCTTCTTACAACCGCGCACTTTGTATATAGATTTGCGTGAATTATAACACCACCACACGCTTTTGAAAGATTAGCCCGCCGCATTATCTCCGCCTCACGTTCATTAGGAATTGAACGGTGAATGAGCGCCGACTTGCATTGCGGATCGCGGAAATTAGCCACAGAGACACAGAGGCGCAGAGAAAGGCGCCGAAAGATAAGGTCCATTCTCCGTTGATTTACTCTGTGGCTCTGTGGCTAATCCCTGCGCAATCCGCAATCAGCCGATCCGGCCCGGCCCCAGAACCACGGCGCTGTAAGCGACCGCCATTTTCGCGCCCCTGTTGGAGTATGAATGTTTCTGATCGCCGCGAAACACGACCACGTCGCCCGGAGAGAGTTCGTATTTTTCCCCCGAAACCACCAATTCTACCTGGCCCGACTCGCAGGCCAGATACTCCCTAGTCCCCAGGCGATGCGGAATCCCGGCCATTTGTGATCCGGGCGGCAGTTCCAACCGGTCGAGTTCCAACCCCTGTAAATAATCCGGCAGAAGTTTCCTGATGAGCACGCCTCCGCGCTGCTTCCTGGGAATAGAATCGGCTCGATAAAGTTTCGCCTGGGCCTTCGGCGGGCTGATCAATTCTTCCACCGGAACCTGTAACGCGGCGGCCACCTTGGCCAGCACCGAGACCGTCGGATTGGCGGCGCCCGATTCCAAGTTGGACCAGGTGGGCCGCGGCACGCCCGAAAGTCGCGCGAGCTGCTCCTGGGTCAGGTTCCGGCCCTGGCGCAACTGCCGGACGTTCTGCGCAATATAGCCTGCGATCGCATTATCAGTCATAGTCATCCAATTATCATCCTGCTAATAGATTGTCAAATGAGACGGTATATCAGCGGAGGGCGCGTATGATGAAAGTGGGCGGTGGGTAGTGGGTAGTGGGCAGTGAAGAGATCAAAACCGCCCACTAACCACTACCCACCGCCCACTATTCCTGAAGGAGGGAATCACATATGCTCAATATCAATGGAAGATCAGTCCTCATAACCGGCGGGAGCCGGGGATTAGGGCGCGCCCTGGCGCTGCGGCTTTCCGCCGAAGGCGCAAAAGTCGCGCTGGTCGCCCGTCATCAAGAGGAGATCGATGAGGTCATCAGCGAGATCAGGAGGCATGGCGGAATCGCCTTCGGAATCGTCGCGGATGTCGGTGAGAAGGAGAGCGTTTACCCGATTGTGGGACAGGCGGCGGCTCTGGCCGGGCCGATAGACGTCCTGATCAATAACGCGAGCGCGCTCGGCCCTGTCCCCTTACGACTTATTCCCGACACTGATTGCGAGGACTTCGAGCTGGCGCTGCAGGTCAATACAGTCGGCCCGTTCCGGCTCATCAAAGCCGTTGTCGGTTCGATGGTTCTGCGGCAGACCGGGGTGATCCTCAACATATCGTCTGACGCGGCGGTCGAAGCTTATCCGTCCTGGGGCGTATACGGCGCTTCCAAGGCCGCGCTCGATCACCTGACCCGGATCGCGGCTGCGGAGATGGCGGATGCGGGCGTGCGTTTCCTCAGCGTGGATCCTGGCGAGATGGACACGCGGATGCACGCCGATGCGATGCCTGACGCCGACCCTGCCAGCCTGCAATCGCCCGCCGCGGTCGCGGAGAAAATCGTGACGATGATTCGACAATCTGATCGGATAGCGAATGGATCGAGGCTGATCGCCTCTGAATGGAGGCCTTTATGAAGGCAGCGCGCGCGCCTCGCGCCGATAAAACGACCGTAAAACTGCTCATTGTCAAAGAGGATGGGATCGAGGACAGCTCGATAGAGCGTCTGCCGGATCATCTGCGACCAGGAGATTTGCTGGTGGTAAATGACGCCGCCACACTGCCGGCCTCTTTGCCGGCGAGGGACGCAAGGAATAATCAAGTGGAGCTTCGCCTGACGACGCAATTGGGCGATCGTGTCTGGCAGGCGGCCGTGTTGGGCGCCGGGGATTGGCGTACGCCGACTGAAGACAGGCCGTCGCCGCCCCGCTTCGCGGAAGGCGAGGAGATACTGATCGCCCCGGACTTCCGGGCAAGAGTCCGCGGCCAAGATCAATTGTCCGAAAGACTGCTCAATCTAGAATTCAATCTTTCAGACGAAGAGCTGTGGCGGAATCTATATCGGCACGGCAATCCCGTGCAGTATTCGTACCTGAATGACGAACTTAAACTCTGGTCTGTGCAGAATGTCTATAGTAGCCGCCCTTGGGCGGTTGAAATGCCCAGCGCGGGACATGCGCTCAGTTGGCGCCTCCTGTTGAAACTCATCGGAAAGGGCGTACGGATTGTTCCGCTCACCCACGGCGCGGGGCTGTCGTCAACGGGCGATGCGAAGATTGACCAGGCGCTGCCGCTCGCCGAGAGATTCGAGATTCCCGCGAGCACGATGGAAGCGGTCAGGCGGAGCAGAGACGGCGGCGGTCGCGTCATCGCGGTCGGCACATCCGTTGTCCGCGCCCTCGAAAGCGCGGGCCCCGGCCTGAGCGGATTCACCACGCTGAAGATCGGCCCCGGATATGAACGCAAGATCGTGGGCGGTCTATTGACCGGCGCGCACGACGTGTCCGAAAGCCATTACCTGTTGCTCCGAACCTTCCTTCCTGAAAATGTCCTGGCGCAGGTCAGCCAGCATTTCGAGCGACTGGATTACCTCATGCACGAATTTGGCGACTTGTGTCTGATTCTGGCCGAATAGGTGAATACGGTCAGCCGCAATGAAATGGCGTCAGCCTTTGGAGCGTAGGCGCTCCAAAGGCTCCGCCGATCTGATTTATGTACACACCCCACTAAAATTGCGCTCTAAACGCTTGCCCCTGATGGTTGTACTTTCATTCGATGTATCGATGTCAGTTGTTCTGATTTGGTTCAGGTAGTGACTCCGCTTGTTATGCCATCAATATTTATAGCTCGATAGCGAAGATTTTACACATGCAACAATGTTTCCCATGCTACACTAACGACGCGCTCGTTTCCGGTTGTATAATGAAGCCGACGAGACATACCAACAATTTTTCTCGGAAATATGACACAAGATGTCAGGAGCGGTCGTATAAGATCGCTTGTGTTCCTGGACTGAAAATAGGAATGAAAGAGGTCGTTCAGGTCGTTCTGGCGGCGCCCTGAAACAATGACTTATCAAGCAGGAAGGAAGCAGATGATTAGAATCTCTCCGTACGTTCACTTCAAAACACACTCGAAGAAAGGCAGAGCGCTGGCATTGATGGCCATAACAGCCATTCTTGGCGCGGGATGCGGGAAGAAGCAGGAGATGTCGTTCGACCGGCCGCCTGCGCCGGTAACGGTTGCGGCGGCGGTGACACGGGATGTGCCGATATATCTGGATCAGATCGGCAAATGCGTCGCGCGTGAAGTAGTCGAGATTCGGCCCCAGGTGTCCGGTCGAATTACGAATATCCACTTCGCCGACGGCGCCAATATAAAGAAGGGCGATCTGCTCTTCACCGTCGATCCGCGGCCTTTCCAGGCGAGTCTCCAACAGGCCGAGGCCAATCTGGCCAAGGACATAGCGTCGAAGAAACAGGCCGAAGCGGCCCTGACGCGGGATAAGGCGCAGGCGAAACTCGGGGAGGCGCAAGCCCGGCGATATGAGCAGTTGAACCGGCAGGGAGTCGTCTCGAATGAACAGTCCGAGCAGATGCAGACCAACGCCGAGGCTCTGAACGCCACGGTGGCCGCCGACGTGGCGGCGGTGCGCAACGCGGAGGAATCGATCAAGGCTGATGAAGCCGCGATTGAAACCGCCAAACTGCAATTGAGCTATTGCTTCATACCCTCACCTATTGACGGTCGCGCCGGGCAGCGACTCGTGGACGTAGGCAATCTGGCGGTCCCCGGAACCGGGACGCCGCTCCTGGTAATCCAACGATTGGACCCCATCTACGCCGATTTCACGATCTCGCAAAACGATCTATCAGCGGTGCAGCGAAACATGTCACAGGGGACGTTAAAGGCTGAAGTGCGGCTGCCGGACGAACCCAATAAACCGGTCGTCGGCAATCTGACGTTCGTGGACAACACTGTGAAGGACGCGACTGGTACGGTGAATTTGCGGGCGACGATAGACAACAACGATCGCAGGTTTTGGCCCGGTCGCTTCGTCAACGTCCGTCTCGTCTTGAGCGTTCTGCGCGGAGCCGTCCTGATCCCCGCCACAGCGCCCCAGATGTCGGCCAAGGGGCAGTTCGTTTACGTCATCAAGGGCGATTCGACGGCGGAGATGCGCCCGGTGACAGTGGGGCAGAGGCAGGGCGACATGGTCGTCATTGAGAAAGGAATCGCATCGGGCGAGAAGGTCGTCGTCAACGGCCAACTGGGGGTCACGCCGGGCGGCAAGGTTCTGGTGGAGCAACCGAAGTCCGCCGACCTATCGAAGAATGGGGGGAATTTATGAACCTTTCGGAACCATTCATTCGCCGGCCCGTGATGACCGTGGTGCTGACCGTCTCGGCGATTCTTTTCGGATCGCTGAGTTATTTCCGGCTCCCGGTGAACGACCTCCCGGCTGTCGACTACCCAGTGATCCAGGTGCAGGCGTCTTACCCCGGCGCCAGTCCGGACACGATGGCCAACAACATAGCCACGCCGCTCGAACGGCAGTTCATGCAGATCAACGGACTGGAGCTGATCACTTCAAAGAGCACGCAGGGCAATACGAGCCTGACGCTACAGTTCAGCCTGGACAAGGACATTGACGCCGCCGCCACCGACGTGCAGACGGCCATCTCACGGGCGACCGGCGCGCTGCCTGTAGATCTGCCGTCTCCGCCGACCTTCTCGAAGACGAACCCCAGCGATCAACCGATCATGTATATCGCGTTGACGAGCGATTCGATGACCCGCGGGCAACTTTATAGTTATGCGAGCACGCAGGTCGGACAACGAATAAGCATTGTCCCCGGCGTGAGTCGTGTGGACGTTTTCGGCACGAAGTCCGCCATAAGGATCAAAGCGGACCCCGCGGCGATGTGGGCGCGTGGCATATCAATAGATGACGTGTCGAACGCGATCAGGAACGCGACGAGTTATACCGGCGCTGGCCAGTTCGACGGATCGGAAGGCACGGCGCTACTGCGGCCTAACGGACAACTGGAGACTGCCCTCGAGTACAGCAACCTGATCGTCGGCGCGTCGGACGGGGCGCCCGTCTATTTGCGCGACATCGCTACGGCGCGCGAATCGCTTCAGGACGAGCGCATAGACATGCGGATGTGGGCCAGAGGATACTCGATTCCGACGGCGACGGTGATTATTGCAGTCAACCGGCAGGCCGGCGCCAACGTCGTCGAGGTGGCTGAGAACATTCGCAAGCTGATGCCCCTCATCAACGCCGAGCTTCCCGGCTCGATACGGATTACGCCCGTCTATGACCGCTCACTATCAATTGTGCATTCGGTCAGGGACGTGCAGGTTACGCTGACGATCGCCTTTTTACTGGTCGTCGTCGTGATCTTTATCTTTCTGGGGCGCGCGACCGACACGCTGATTCCGGCGGTGGCGCTCCCGCTTTCGCTGTTGCTCACCTTCATTGCGATGCGATTGTTGGGTTACAGCCTCGACAACCTCTCGCTGATGGCCCTCACTCTGGCTATCGGCTTTCTGGTGGATGACGCAATCGTCTTTCTGGAAAATACTGTCCGGCGGATGGAGCGTGGCGAGCGAGCTTTCGGGGCGACGTTAAACTCCGCGCGCGAGATCAGCTTCACCATCCTTTCGATGACCGTATCGCTGGCTGCGGTCTTTATACCGCTCGTGTTCATGTCCGGACAGGTGGGCCGCATATTCCGCGAATTCGCGGTGACCATCGTCATTGCGATCTTCGCTTCGGGCCTGGTGTCATTGACGCTGACCCCGTTGATGTGCGCGCGGATGCTCAAGGATCGTGGCCACGGTTTAAAACAGACATGGGTGGAACGCGTGATGGGCGCGGTGGAACGCCGTGTGCTCGGCGTTTATGGCTCGTCGCTCTGGTGGTTTATCAGGCACAGATGGGTTTCAGCGGCGATCTGGGTCGTCTGCCTCGCCGGAACGATCTGGCTTTTCATGACCATTCCCAAGACATTCCTGCCGCCGGGCGACAGCGGCGTCATTTTCGGCGTCTTTATGGGCAAAGAAGGCTCCTCGCCCGAACAGATGCGCGCGATCCAGGACCGAGTGGAAGAGACCCTGCATCAGGATCCGAACGTCATGATGAACTTCACCCTGACTGGCCTCGGACAGTTTCTTCCTTCCAACATGGGGATCACATTCACCACCATCAAGCCGCCCTCGGAGCGCGCGCCCATCCAGCAGGTGGCGGGCGAAATAATGGGGAAGATAAGCTCCAATCCCGGCGTCTTCGCCTTTCTGCGCCCCTTCCCGGTTCTCGAGATCAGCACCGGGGCGACCGATCAGAATCAGGGGCAATACGCCTTCTCGCTCTCGGGCGTCAACCCGGCTCAGGTCTATGAAACTGCCGGAAAGTTGATGGCCGAGCTTGGAAAATATCCGGGATTTGCGAGCGTCTCGTCCGACCTCTTCAACAACACCCCGAACCTGGATATTGATATTCGCCGCGACCGCGCGAAGATCTACGGCGTTTCGGAGGCGCGGATCCTGAATCTGCTGCGCAACGCGTACTCGCAGAATTACCTCTACCTGATCAAGAAGCCGGAGGATCAGTATCAGGTGATACTGGAGATTGAAGATGCCGCGCGATCCAAGCCGGAAGACCTCTCGCTGCTCCAAATCAAGTCGGACAATGGGCAAAACCTCATTCCGTTGCGCGAGCTAGTCACGTGGAAGACCTCGCTCGGTCCGCAGGCCGTCAACCACATCAATCAGTTCACCAGTGTCAGCATGTTCTTCAACCTGAAACCGGGAGTGGCTCTCGGCGACGCCGTTGATTACATCAACAAGAAATCGGCGGAGATTGCGCCGCCGGCCGTCAGGGCCAGTTTGCAGGGTGAGGCGTTGACATTCAGCGATACGGTCAGGAATCTGACCCTCCTCATGTTGCTCGCGGTGTTCGTGATGTACGTAATTCTGGCGATCCTGTACGAAAGCTACGCGCATCCGCTGACGGTGCTTTCAACTCTGCCTCCCGCTTTGATCGGAGGATTGCTGACGCTACTCCTCTTCAGTGAAGAAGCGTCGCTCTACGCCTTCGTCGGATTATTCATGTTGATGGGCATAGTCAAGAAGAACGGAATCTTGATCGTGGACTTCGCGCGCCAACGCGTCGAGG
Source organism: Blastocatellia bacterium (assembly GCA_035714085.1). Lineage (GTDB taxonomy): Bacteria > Acidobacteriota > Blastocatellia > RBC074 > RBC074 > JAJVID01. The sequence continues at coordinate 3,651 of DASTMP010000115.1, read as the reverse complement.
CCGGCCAAACGGCTGCGAATGCGATCCACGACGCCAGCATGGACCGCTTCAGACCCATCATCATGACGACGGTGGCGGCCGTCATTGGCGCGCTTCCCATCGCGATTGGCTATGGCGCCGACGGAGCGTCCCGCAAACCGCTGGGGCTGGTGATCGTCGGCGGCCTGATCGTCTCTCAATTCATCACGCTCTATATTACTCCGGTGATCTACCTGTACCTCGAACAGTTCCAGAAGAAAGTCCTGGGCGGCGCCTCATCCCTTCGTTCGGGCCGTTCGAAGGAATCAAAAGAGCAAGCGCGAGGTTCTGCGGTCGGTGATTAATTATTTTGCAACTTTTTGCCAGTCGAGCGTTCTCAAGATCAGCGCATTCGCTTTCCCCCAACCCTTTTCCGGCCTTGAGATCGAAAGGAGATTGGACATGAAGTACGCGGTAGTTTTCGCTCTGCTTACCCTCCTGGGATGCGCCGCCATTTTGGCTCAGACCAGCAGCGGTCAAGTCAGCAAAAAAGAAACCACAGTCCCGGCCATGACCTCGAACGAGATCAGTGTGGCGGTAGGAAAAGGCGCAAAGTGGCTCGCTTCAGTGCAAGGCGCCGATGGCGGCTGGGGACAGGACGGTGGCGCAGCCTCGTATGTCAGGCAGAATGAGAACCTTGAATCACAAGGAAATGACGTGGCGAACACTGCGGTGTCGGCGCTGGCGCTTCTTCGGGCCGGCGATCAATACCGCCCAAATATTGAACGCGCGGTTGACTTCATTCTGAAAAAGATCGAGGCCAGTCCCGCTGACGGCCTCTCGATCACCGATGTCAACCAGACACAGATCCAGCGAAAGCTCGGCCCCTTCATTGACACCTTCCTCGCCTCGATGCTGCTCGCGCGGGTGAACCGAACCCTCGCCGTAGCCGACAAGGCGCGCGTGCGGAAAGGGTTGGAAAAATGCGTGGCCAAGATCGAGCGGAATCAATTAAGCGATGGCAGTTGGAATATCGCCGGCGGATGGGCGCCCCTGCTTGGAACCTCGCTCGCATCGCAAGGTTTGTACCTGGCCAGGATGGAGGGCGTGAAGGTGAACGAAGAGGTTTTGGCGCGCGCGGATGACTACACGGTGAAGAACCAAAAGGGTGGAGGTTCAGTCGCCGGTGTCGCCGGTGGTAAATTCGGCGCTATTGGAAGCGTCGCCGAGTCCGTTTCCGTTGTAACGAAATCCGGCTCAGTAAGCGCGGCTGCAACGTCCGATCCCCTCCCAGCGGCTGCCGGAGTAGATTTGTACCAAAGCGCGCAGGCCCTTGAGCAACTAAGCCGCACGGCGGAGTCGCGGGAGAAGAACAAAGAGGAGATTGCCGCGATCAGTGTCAAGCTTTCCGACGCGAAGTTCGTCGAAGGTTTCGGTTCGATTGGCGGAGAGGAGTTCTTTTCCTATCTCAACATCAACGATAGCTTGAAGCGCACAGGCGGCAAGGAATGGAGCGACTGGCATTCTAAGATCACGGAGAAGATTCTGAAGCTTCAGAACAGTGATGGGACGTGGGCTGGTCACCACTGCATCACCGGACGCGTCGCCGTGACCAGCGCGGCGATCCTCAACCTTACATCGGATCGTGAGAATTGACCGACGCACATTCCTGCTGAACGCGCTTGCCACGGCTGCAACGACGAGCGGCGCGATCGCGACGGGATGTTCAAGGCGCGGCGGGAACGAGCCGCTCAGGAAGGCTGCGCAGTACTTATGGGCGCAGCAATCCGAGGACGGCGGTTTTCACAGCGCGACGTACGGGCTGCTGCGCTCAGGACAATCTTTGACTCCCTTTGTCCTCGTCGCCTTGCTCGATGCGCCTGACGCCGCATCGTTAAACCCGCGCCGCGGCGTGGATCGCGCGCTCGCATTCATAAAAGCCAAAACGGACGCCGACGGCGCTCTCGGACTGATGGACGATTCGGCCGCAGACTATCCGAACTACGCCACGTCTCTCGCCATCCTCGCAATGATCAAGGCCCGAAGTCCGGGGTACGAGAAAACCATCGAGCCGATGGTCGCGCATTTGCGAGCGCAACAGTTCAGCGATGCCAATGGCTGGACGCCACAAGACGCCCCTTACGGTGGATGGGGTATGGGCGGCTCAATACGCCGTCCTCCTGAAGCGGGGCACGTGGACCTGTCTATGACGCGGTATGCGCTTGAGGCTTTGCGGCTTTCAGGCGTCCAGGCTTCTGACGCGGTGATGACCAGAGCTGTGGCGTATCTGGAACGCTCACAGAATCCTGATGGAGGATTTTACTTTTCTCCAGTCAATCCTGAAATCAACAAGGCCGGTCAGAGCAGCGAAGGCGGATTCAAGAGCTATGGCACTGCGACAGCGGATGGCGTTTTGGCCCTGCGGGCCGCCGGCGTTCCCGACGATGACCCACGAGTCGCGAAGGCCCTCAGATGGCTCAGGGATCATCACCGGCCCGACCGGGCGCCAGGGTTCGACAAGGGAGGCTCCCGCCCCTGGGAATCGGGGTTGCGCTTCTACTACGCGCATTTGATCTCTCGAGTCCTGCCTCAGGCGCCAATCGAGCTTCCTCCGCAGGCCGGCGACGGCAGCTTCCGGAACCCGAACAACCTCGTCAAAGAGGACGACCCGTTGATCGCCACCGCTTTCGCCCTCTATGCGATGGCTCGCTAAGTCGATAAAGTGAAATTGTGTGAGGCTTCGGCAAACCCATTTGCCGAAGCCTCACTATTGTTCAGCTACAGGTCCCCACTGAAGATTCAAGGAACAACTTTATTTATGAATGGGAGAGCGGGCAGGTGTATTCAAACAACCTCGCGCCTGAGCATCGCTCGATGTACTGGGGCTATCGCTTGCGAGAGAATGCTAAATGAAGGTGAGGCTTCGGCAAACCATGTTGCCGAAGCCTCACGATTGGGTATGCGCACGCGGCCACCGGGGCAAACACACAGGTTTGCCCCTACACTGATTGTCTCCTTGCAGTGGCACGGCATGACAATGTGAATTCAATCCGATTCTGACTTGGCCGATACCGACGCTTGGCCTAGACTGCGCCAGAGGCGACCGATGATGGCCAAGCGCGATGACATTCCGAAACCTTGAAGCGCGCGCGCGCGTCCGCTTCGGCGAGCAAATTGATCGCGCGAAAGCGGAGAATAAAACCGAGGTCCTGCTTCCTGCCCCAATCTTAATGCCTACTCCCGTCAATTCAGTGGTGTGGGTATTGCAATCACTACGCCAAGTAGAGGAAAGGAAAAACTCGTATGCAAAAAATCACGCCACACCTTTGGTATGACAAGGAGGCGAAAGAAGCCGCGGACTTTTACGTCTCTATCTTCAAAGACTCCCGACAGAAGAACATCGCCACAATTCACAACACCCCCTCAGGTTCGGTGGACATCGTGACCATTGAACTCATGGGGCAAGAATTCACTCTCATCAGCGCAGGTCCACTCTTCAAGTTCAATCCATCGGTTTCCTTCCTCGCCGCGTTCGACTCCGCCGAGGCGGTAGACGCGGCCTGGGAAAAGCTCTCGGAAGGCGGCGTGGCGCTGATGGAACTCGGGCCGTATCCGTTTGCTGAAAGATACGGGTGGATACAAGACAAGTACGGATTGTCGTGGCAATTGATGTTCAGGGCAGACAGTCCGATC
>DASTMP010000114.1:0-1869 GCA_035714085.1 Blastocatellia bacterium | reverse complement strand
CATGCCAAAAGTGCAGCAGGTCGCGCGCGATCTGATTGGTAAGGAGCCACACAAGGGTGTGAATCCAGACGAAGTCGTCGCGGTCGGCGCAGCCATCCAGGGCGGCGTTCTTAAAGGCGAAGTCAAAGACGTGCTGCTTCTCGACGTGACGCCGTTGACGCTGGCGATTGAAACCGCGGGCGGGGTAGCCACACCGATGATTCCGCGCAACACCACAATCCCAACCCGCAAATCGCAGATCTTCTCGACCTATAGCGATAATCAACCGGGTGTGGAAATCAAAGTGCTCCAGGGTGAGCGCCCGCTGAGCCGCGACAACAAGACGCTTGGCACATTCCATCTCGATGGGATTCCACCGGCGCCGCGCGGCGTTCCACAAATCGAAGTGACCTTCGATATTGACGCCAACGGCATTCTGCACGTCTCCGCGAAAGATCTCGGCACCGGGAAGGAACAGAAGATTTCCATCACCGGCAGCTCCGGTCTTTCGAAAGACGAAGTCGAGAAAATGCAGCGTGAAGCCGAATCGCACGCGGAAGAGGACAAGAAGGCGAAGGAAGCGATCGAGATCAAGAACAACGCCGACATGCTCGCCTATCAATGCGAGAAACAGTTGACGGAGCTCGGCGACAAGATTTCGGGCGACAAGAAAAAGCAGGTCGAAGACGCCATTGCAGCGGTGCGTGACGCGATCAATCGCAACGACGCGGATGCAATGAAGCGGACCTACGACCAATTGCAGAACAAGTTCCAGGAAGTCAGCGCGGAGCTTTATAAGCAAGCGTCGGCGCAGGCAGGTCCACAACCAGGACCGCAGCCTGGACCTCAGGCCGGCGGCCATCCGGGTCCGGAGCAAGGCGCGGGCAAGCCCGAAGGCGACGTTGTCGATGCAGAGTTCGAAGTCGTGGACGACGACAAGAAAAAATAAATGACTATCGAGCGTTGCAGCAGAATTCTTGGGAGCGCGCGCGCCTCGCCTGCTGGCGATCGCGCCCTCGCGATCGCGAACGTGATTCCCGGATTGCTGCACAGACTTCATTGCGGCGAGGGCGCCGCAAGTAACACGCGGGGCGCGTGTGCTCCCCGGACGTGCGGGAACCGCGCGTTAAGTGTCTTCGACTGACGCAAACAATTTGCCGGCGGGCTCCGGAGATTTTCGGGGCCGCCGGCGCAACAAAAAACCAAAGGAGTAATAACTACCAACTTATGGCAACAGTTAATGTAAAGCCTCTCGGAGACCGGGTGCTGGTGCAGCCGCTCGAAGAGCAGGAAGTAAAAAAAGGCGGGATCATCATCCCCGATACCGCCAAGGAAAAACCACAAGAGGGAAAAGTAGTCGCCTTAGGCACCGGCAAAATCGATGACAACGGAAAGAAAGTCGATTTTACGGTGAAGAAGGGCGACAAGGTGCTGATCTCGAAATACGGCGGCACCGAAATCAAGATCGACGGCGAAAATTACCTGATCATGCGTGAGGACGACATCCTCGGCATTATCGGATAATCCGCCTCTCAACTCTCAACCAACAACTATCAACATAGATTATGGCAGCTAAACAATTACAATTCGATGAAACCGCGCGGCACACATTGCTGCGTGGTGTTGAGAAACTGGCGAAAGCTGTAAAGGCCACGCTCGGCCCCAGCGGTCGCAACGTCATTCTCGACAAGAAATTCGGCAGCCCGACGATCACCAAAGACGGTGTGACGGTCGCAAAAGAGATCGAGCTTGAAGATCCGTATGAAAATATGGGTGCCCAGCTCGTGCGCGAAGTCGCTTCCAAAACTTCGGACGTCGCGGGCGACGGCACGACTACTGCAACGATCCTCGCGGAATCCATTTACCGCGAAGGTCTGCGCAACGTCACTG
>DASTMP010000113.1:0-36298 GCA_035714085.1 Blastocatellia bacterium | reverse complement strand
GATCAGGATTTCCTGCCGGAAGGTGTTCTTGGCGTTTTCGGAGATGCCGATCTGCTCTTCGATCGAGCGCATCAGCCGCTCGTCGGGTTCGAGCTCATCCTCGGTAATCGGGTCCTTGATCTTCTCTTTGTTGCAATAGGCCTCGACGTTGTCGAGGTAGGAGTTGCACATGTTCCTGGCCATCTCCTCGAACGAATAGACGAAGGCGCGCTGCACTTCGGTCTTGGAGATGTTGTCGTACTCGCGTTTGGCGGAGGCAATCAGGTTCAGATAGCGTTCTCTTTCGTCGGGCGTAATGCCGGTGTGCTGGTCAAATCCGTCCCTGATCGCGCGCAAAGCGTCGATCGGATTAATGCAGGTGATGTTGTCGCGCACCAGGGCGTTCGACAAACGATTAATGATGTAGCGCGGCGAGATGCCGTCCATGCCTTCGCGGACGGTCTCTTCCTTGAGTTCGCGCACGTCCTTCGATTTGAAGCCTTCGACGTCTTCGCCGTCGTAAAGCTTCATCTTCTTGACGATGTCCACGTTGGCTTTTTTCGGCTCTTCGAGCCGCGTCATGACGGCGAACATGGCCGCCGTCCTCAACGTGTTCGGCGCGATATGAATGTTGCGCAGCGCCTGGGACTGTTTGAGCAGCTTGTCGTAAATCCGCTCTTCCTGCGTGACCTTCAGGTTGTAAGGGACCTTGACCATGATGATGCGGTCCTGAAGGGCCTCCGACTTTCTGTTGCCGACGAACGCGTTATATTCGTTCTCGTTGGTGTGCGACATGATCACTTCGTCGGCGTAGATTAAAGCGAACCGGCCGGTCTTGATGTTCTGTTCCTGAGAGAGCGTCAGCAGAGAATAGAGGAACTTTTCGTCAACCTTCAGGATTTCGATGAACTCCATCATCCCGCGATTGGCGATGTTGAGTTCTCCGTCGAAGCGATAAGCGCGCGGGTCTGACTCGACGCCGATCTCGCCGATCGTCGACAGGTCAATCGAACCGGTCAGCTCGGTAATGTCCTGGCTCTTCGGATCCGACGGGGCGAAAGTGCCGATGCCGATGCGGTCTTTTTCGGAAAAGACGATGCGCTTGACCAGTACGTCTTCGTGCTTGCCGTTGTAGACGTGTTCCAGATTGTAGCGGCATTGTGGGCAGAGTTCACCCTCGATGTAGAGGCCGTAATGCTTTTCGATCTCAGGCCGTAATTGGAGCGGAATCAGATGGAGTGGCTCCTCGTGCATCGGGCAGTCCTTGATCCCATAAACCGCTCCGACTTCGGCGCGCGTCCAATCCTCCAATCCGCGTTTGAGCATGGTGACGATCGTTGATTTACCGCCACCGACCGGCCCCATGAGCAACAGAATTCGCTTGCGGACTTCGAGCCGTTGCGCCGCCGATTTGAAATATTCGACGATTCTCGCAATGGACTCTTCAATGCCGAAGAGCTCGTTGCTGAAAAAGTTATACCGTGCGATCTCGTATGGCGTGCCTTCGGCGATTTTCTCCGTCCCGACCGCAAGAATCATGTCGCAGATGCGAGCGTGAGACAGCGAAGAGAGACGCGGATCAGCCGTGACCAACTCGAAGTATTCCCGGAAAGTACCTTCCCAAACCAGACGCTCGCGCTCGCGCCGGTGAGCTTCGAGCAGCTCGGTGAGATTCATGCTGTTTTCTTGCTCTGCCATGGCTGCTACTCCTGGCCGTCATCTCCGCCTCCAGTGCTAGGAGATTGACAGCCCGTTGTGTGTTCAACTTTCAGTTCTCCGGCCGCACTGCATGCCGGAAAGCTTAAAGAAGAGGGGAAGCGCCGTTTATTAGGGATTTAACGGCCTGAATCATTGTTCATACTTTTGTCCAGACCGTCTCACATTTTGTGACCGCAACGGTCCGAAGCGGGTTACCTCAGTTAGCGGGTGAAGTATATCACAGGGCTGCTCTCTGCAATCATATTCGCCATCAAAATCACTTTATAAATATAATCAATCTATCAGTACAACTCTCGGCCGCCAAAGGGTTTTGCTCGAATCGAACTCGGCGATTGCGATGAGTTGATTTTTTTTGTCGCAGAGTTTAGCGAGCGCGCCGTTCGCGTAATTCACTCGACCTTTTTCCGGATGTTCGATTGAACGCCCGTGAGAAAGGCGTTTGCGTTCCTCAGAGCCCACTTGCACCGCAGGCATCGTGATCGAATCGGCCATTGGGATCAGGACCCGGCCGCGATGACCCGATCGCGCCAGATCGGCCAACTTTTCCAATGTCACGGCGTCGTCAAGCGAGTGACTCCCGGATCTGGCTCTTCGCAGCCGCGTTAAATGCGCGCCGACGCCCAAGAGCGCGCCGATCTCTTCGGCAAGCGCACGGATATAAGTCCCAGATGAGCAAACGACCCGGAATGAAAATTCATCAGGCGCCGTTTGCGCGAAGGCCAGCGCCCGCTCGGAACGGGCAGCCGGCTTGAGCAATTCAAGTTTTTTGATTTCCACGACGACTGGCGCGCGTTCTATCTCTTCTCCGCGCCGCGCCATCTCGTACAGCTTCACTCCACCGACCTTTTTCGCGGAATACATCGGCGGAATCTGTTTGATAGGTCCTAGAAAACGACTAAACGCCTCTTGTACTTTGTTTGACGTAATATGTCCCGCGTCGGTTACAGGCGTCTTCGGCGTTCCAGTCAGATCGCCGGTGTCGGTCGCGAATCCTAACCGCATTGTGGCGACATACTCCTTATCATCGCTGATCAGAAATTGAGCCAGCCGCGTCGCGCGGTTGACACAGACCACCAATACGCCCGTCGCAAATGGGTCGAGGGCGCCGGCGTGACCGACGCGACGCGTTCCGAGAATTTTCCGCACCCGCGCCACGACATCATGTGAAGTCAGACCTTCAGGCTTATCAATAATCAGAACCCCATCCTCTGAATCCGGGGATTCCCCGGGTTCCCCGGATTGCGGCCCTTGGTTATGAATGATTGCGGATGGTGGATTTGATTTTGTCATAAAGCGCATAAGTCAATTGGCGTCCGCTATTTGACTATTGAATAACAGCAAACATCGCGTGGCTCGTCGCCGACGTTCGGGTGTATTATCCAGCGGCGCAGGATTCCTTCTCGATGCATCCCTATCTTCTCCATCACGCGGGCCGACGCCGAATTGTCAACATCGCACAAAGCCCAGATTCGGAAAATTCCATCCTGCGACAATCCCCAATCAATTACGGGACGCGCCGCCTCCGGCATGTAACCATATCCCCAGTGAGCCCTGGCCAGCACATATCCAATATCCATACTTCCCCCCTTGACCCTGCTTTCAATCATTCCGATGAGCCGCCCGTCTTCTTTTCGTGTGATGATCCAAGGGTACGCGGAGCCAGTTTCCCATGCCAATATACAACGCCGCACAAAGTCGCGGGTTTCTTCAACGTTTCCGTGCGGGCGCCAAGTTAAATATTTCACGACCTCAACGTCATGCGAATAACTAGTGAAGATCGCCTCCGCGTCCGGCGCCATTGGCGGGCGCAGCGTTAATCGCGACGTTTCGATAATTTCGGGCGGCCTCATCCAATCACATCTTTCGAATTAATACGCTCGCGCGTGTGAACTTTTACGCCTTCTCGCCAGTTCGTGTTGACGCCGATCCGATAGGCCTCGATTCGCGGCGAAACGCATCGCGCGACGGTCGCGAACGTCCGATGAAATCGAAGGCGTGGGGCGACCAGGTAGAGCAGCGGCGATTGATCGGCGATCGCGACGCCTTCGAAGAGCCCTCGCTTTTTGAACTCGTTGCGCAACCGCCCCTGTTCGACTCTCAGCCAGTAATCTGTCCCCTGTAAGGGCAGTTGAGGGTCTTCGGCCGCCTTGATTTCGATCACTGCCAGGCGGCCTTCGTGATTTACGGTCAAAAGGTCGATGACCGAACGTTCATCGGCGCGCCAGGCCGGGATTTGCGAATAGACGAAACGATCATCGAACGTGGCGTCGAGCCGGCGGATATCGCTGCGCAGCAACGATTCCAACCACGCCTCTGCGCGCAAAAGATAGAACAGATGTCGGCGTTCGAGACAATCAGCCGATCGATAGCGGGCGATTTCCCGCACGAGACTTTCAAGTTCGCCGAAGTTCGACTCGGTCAGGGCGACTAGATTCGCCTCGCCCTCAGAAGGCGCCCCGGCGACTCCGAATTTCACGCGCCCGCCGGCGGTCTGTCGGGCGAATTCCAGGCCCTTGATCTCGAAACGTTCGCGGCCGCTCCTCGCGTCTCGGCGCGTTTCAATCAAATCTGGCGCCAGATTGACTATTCGTTCACGCCATCTCTTATCCGGAGTCGAAGCGCCGGGCCAGATCGCTTCCCGCGGATGAGAGTTGAGCAGTTCGTCCTGCGTGGCGGGGCGGACGTTTTTCATCTCTTCGCCGCCCTCATCGACCTCGAAGCATTCTATGCGCGCGCCCAGATGCGAAACGTCGAGTAGCGTCACTCGCTCCATCGCCGTTTGCGAGCGCCCTTTCGGCAGGCAGAACCATAACCGCTTCGCCCGATCTTTTTCGTCCAGTTTTTCGTTGTACGCCGCGAGGCCCACCAACCCGGCGGCGACCATGCTCTCAACGTCGGCTTGTGATTCGGCTTCGCTCGCGCCGATCGCCAGAGCCGTTTCGCCGCCCGATTTCAGGACGAGCCGCGCGTACCTGCTCACGCCCGATCGCGACCGGCTAGAGCCTATTGTTGCGCGCTGAATCTTCGCGCCATCGAAACTCTTCGTAATCAGGCGCGAGAGCGTCTCCGCGTATACCCGCCTTCGCTCGCCGGGCAGAGGATTTTCACGCTCGCGCAATTCAAGCCATTTGGCCGGGTCGCGCAAAGTCATGAGGGTCGCCTCGCCGGACATCCCGCGCGTCACCCGCAACCGCAATTCGCCTCGATCAATTTCGTAAGCCGTCACCCGCCAGCTCTGCGAAACGCCTTCATCCCACCACGCGAAGATCAATTTGCCCCATTCGACGCCGAATTCGAAGTTGCCGCGCGTGAGCGTCGCCGTCTGAACGTCGCCGATGAACAGGCTCATCTCAGCGCAGCCAATCATCGCGCGTTCGATCTCATATCTGGCCTTCGCCGATTCCTCGTTGTCGCCGAGCGTCTTCATAACCCACATGAAAAGTTCAACTCACGGCCCCCGCGGAAAATCAACTACGAAGAGACGGGGAGCGCGAAGAAGGAAAAGAAAACGCCCTACCTATTCTTCATCTCTTCGTGGTTGATTTTCATTTTTGCAACGCTTCTTGTGGCCTGTTTGCGCGCTGTGCTACCATCTCATCCGTAGACGGCTTGCGTATATTCTACACATTCTCGACTTAATCAATCCATACTCTAAGAGCCTTTAAGGGGAAGTTATGGTTTGTCACAACTGTGGACGCGAAATTAAAGTCGTCGGCAAAGTCTTGCGCACAGACGAATGTCCGCATTGCGACGCTGACGTCCATTGCTGCAAAAATTGCCGCTACTTCGATCCGGGCAAGAATAATCAATGCAGTGAGCCGCAGGCCGAATACGTGCGGGACAAGAATCGGGCAAATTTCTGCGACTATTTCGAGCCCAACAATCGGGTGCCGCTTACCAGCCGCGGTGGCTCGCAAAGCTCCAATCGCGACGACGTGCGTAAGGCGTTCGATAATTTATTCAAAAAATAGCCCGAATAAGTTGGGCGGCGATCGCTCCTGTTTTTCATTCATATGGATCATTCTTTTCAAGATTGGGCGGCGGAAGATTATCGCCCGGCGGTCGTCCACAATCCGCCTGAGGTCTTTCAGCAGCCGGCCCCGCAAAAAGTCACGGCCGAGTCCGACGAGATCACCGTTGGCCGTTTGCTGTTTCACCTCTTTTTGCTCGGCTTAACGGCTTTGACGACCACGTTCGCTTCGGGCTTCTTCCCGCTCAACGGCTTTTTGGAGGGCGCGGTCTATTCGTTCACGGTGCTCTCGATCCTCGGAGCGCACGAGATGGGACATTACATCGCCTGCCGGTGGTACGGCGTGCGGGCGACGCTCCCATACTTCATACCGATTCCGCTTCCGCCAGTCGGGACGTTCGGAGCGTTCATCAAGATCAAATCTCCGATCCCGTCGCGGCGCGCGTTATTCGACATTGGCATCGCCGGGCCGCTGGCCGGATTCGTCTTTGCGATACCGGCTGCGTTCATCGCTCATTATTTCGCGGCGCCTTCAAGCCTGTCTGATGCCACTGAAGGCTCGATCACCATTCACAGCCCGCTGCTGTTTCAATTCTTCGAGCGCGTTTTTCATCTCCCTCCGATGATCGAATTGAATCCCGTGATGTGGGCGGCATGGATCGGCGTATTTATGACCGCGTTGAACCTGTTGCCGGTCGGACAACTCGACGGTGGGCACGTGACCTATGCTGTCTTCGGGCGACGCGGCCATCTCTTGACAGCCTGGATGAGTTACATCGGCGTGGTGGCGCTGGCCGTTTTTTCCATCAAAAGCGGCATGTGGAACTGGGTGGTTTTCGCCGCGCTGCTGACGCTGGCGATACGCGTGGGCCACCCGCCCGTCATCGATGAGGGCGAACCGTTGGGATTGGCGCGCATTCTCGTGGCGATCATCGGCTTGCTGGTTTTCGCCCTGTCATTCCTGCCATTCCCGATAACAATTCACTGATTGCGGAGATTAGCCACAGAGACACAAAGACACAGAGAAGGAAGGAGGAATGGCCGGAGAGATTGCCCGGAGAGATCGCCCGGAGAGATCGCCCGGAGAGATCGCATGGACAGAGCGTCGCTTTTTCTCACTTTCCCTCCATCTCACTTTCTCTTCGTCTCCATGGCTCTGTGGCTCTGTGGCTAAGCCACGCAATCCGCAATCGAGAACGGAGAATCCGAAATATGACTCTTTACGCATCGGACGTGATGGTTAAGGACGTGATCACCGTGACCGATTCAATGCCGCTTAAAGATGTCGCCAGGATGTTCGTTGAAAAGAAAATCACCGGCGCTCCTGTGATCAACGCCAAAGGCGAGGTTGTCGGCGTAATCTCTGAAACCGACATCATCCGCAAGACGACCAGCATCGGCGCATGGTCACCCAGCACCGTCGGGCAGATCATGACCAAGCCGGCGGTCACTGTCTCGCCTGACGAAACGCTGCAACGCGTCTGCGAGATGATGTACAACCGCCGGATTCATCGTGTGGTCGTGGCTGAAGGTACTCAACTCAAAGGCATCCTGACGACGATGGACATTCTGCGCGCCATCGCCACGAATTTGAAAGGCAGCGACGACACTTTCGAGAACCGATAAAAGTCATGACTAACAACATGCCTGGTCGCTGTTGACGAAGCCGACCTGATGCGCGTCCATCGCGCTTTCGAAGACTTTTCCGGGATTGAGAACGCCGTTCGGGTCCATGGCCCGTTTGATCGTCTTCATCAATTCCATCGTCGGCGCCGTGATCGCCAGGTCGAAGAAAGGCGCCTTGGCGTAACCGATCCCGTGCTCCCCTGAAATCGTCCCGCCGAGCTCTACCGCCTTCTCGAAAATCCGCCGCACCGCTTCGGCGCCGCGCCTGCGCGTCGATTCATCGTCGTCTTGCAGCATCACATTGATATGCAGGTTGCCGTCGCCCGCATGCCCGAACGTGGGGATCAGAAATCCCGCGCTGCGGCTGAGCTCTTCGATGAAATCGAGCATGGCGGGAATGCGCGAACGCGGCACGACGGCGTCATGGTTGAGTTTGATCCTGCCCGTGCGAGCCACGGCCGGAGACATCTTGCGACGCACTTCCCAGATGGCGTCCGCCTCGGCGTCGGTGGCTGCTTCGCGGAATTGGATAGCGCGATGTTTTCGGCACATCTCGCGGACGATCTCGGCTTCGCGCGCGACGGCCTCGCGCAATCCGTCAACCTCGATGATCAACAGCGCGCCCGCGCTGCGCGGCAACCCCGATGGTTCGTAATCCTCGATCGCGTTGATCGAAGTCCGATCGAGAAGTTCAAGCGCAACCGGCAGGATTCCTGAACTGGTGAAATCGGCTACGCAGTCGCACGCGTCCCGCGCCGATTGGAAGATGGCCAGCGCAGTGCGGCGCGCTTCAGGCAGTGGAAGCAATCGTAGAATGCATCGCGTGATGACGCCCAGCATCCCCTCGCTGCCGATCAGCAGGCTTTCGAGATGAAACCCTGTGGCGTTCTTCGGCACGCGCCCGCCCGATTTAATGATCTCCCCGGTCGGGGTCACGAAATCCAGCCCCAGCACGAACTGTTTCGTATTACCGTATTTCACGCATCGCGGCCCGCCGGCGTTGAGCGCGATGTTGCCTCCGATGAACGACTCCCTCCAGCTCGACGGGTCAGGTGGGTAGAACAGCCCTTCGGCTTCGACCGCCTTCTGCAACTGGTAATTCGTCACCGCCGGCTCGACGACCGCCACCAGATCGGCTTTGTTGATCTCCAGAATCTGATTCATCCGCTCAGTCGCCAGAACGACCCCGCCTCGCACCGGCACTGCTCCGCCTGTGTATCCGACGCCGCCGCCGCGAGCGGTCACGTAAAATCGACGTTCATTCGCAAGCTTCATAATCGCCGCGATCTCTTCGGCGTCGCGCGGGAAGACAACCGCGTCGGCGCAGAAGACCTGTTTGAGCGCGTCCTGTGACTTGGCGACGATGACATCTTGCGCGATGGAGACGTGTTCCGCGCCGACGATTGATTTTAGACTTTGAATATCTTCAGCCCTAATCATTTGATCCATACCATCCCAGCGTTTATCAGGCGCTATTTAAGATACCTGTCTTCTTCGGATAAAAACGCGTCAAACTTAACTCAAAGCTTCCATAAAATTGCGTGTAGCCAATGTGATCTCAGGCTTGCTCATCAGATCGACCTTCTCCGGCAACGGATACAAGGCGGAAATTACGGCCACGCAATCCGCTCCCGCTGCGATCACCTTCGGAGCGCGCTCATGATTGATGCCACCGATTGCGACCAGCGGACGATCGGTCAGCTTCCTCGCTTCACGAACCAGCTTAAGTCCTACCACCGGGGACGGATTCTCCTTGGTTATTGTCCGATAGACTGGCCCGACGGCTATGTAATTGGCCGACGTTTCGAGCGCGGCTCGGAACTGATCGATCGAATGGGTTGAGACGCCGATGATCTTGTCCTCGCCCAGAATCTCGCGCGCTTCGGCGACAGATAAATCGTCCTGCCCCAGGTGTACGCCGTCGGCCCCTGCGGTCAAAGCCACATCGACGCGGTCATTAATGATCAGCGTCGCGCCCGCTTTCCGTGTGAGCTTCAAACACGCCATCGCTTGTTCAAGCAATTCGCGCCCGCCTGCCTCTTTATCTCGCAACTGTATGAGGCGGGCGCCTCCGTTCAACAGCATTCTCACAATCTCTTCATGTGTGCAATTCGACCACTGGCGATCGGTAATCGCGTATAATTTTGGTATTTGCATCATAGATACTAATTATCGCTGATCCGACGAAACGCGGCAAAGCTCATGCGCGACGCGCATGTTGTTCGTAAAAAGAGGCGTTGATGTATAATGGCCGGCGTCGAAAGGCTTTGAATAACCCCTTGGCTGGACTTCGACTTACCCCCTCGATAAACCGTTCAATGCGTTTTCCGAGAAGGAGAAAAATGAAGACTCGTATTTTCGCTTCCTTGATTTTCCTCGCTTGCGCGGTCTTCCTTACGGCCTGCCCGCAGCAAACCAGCATCAACCAGGTCAACGGCAACCCGGCGCGATATCGTGGGAAAGAGATTCTGCTTGTCGGGACTGTAACCAATAGCTTCGGCGCGCTGGGGCAAGGAGCTTATGAGCTGAGCGATGAGACTGGCAAGATCTGGGTGCTGACGCAGCGCGGGGCGCCGGCCAAGGGCGCGCATGTCGGCGCGGTGGGTAAATATATTAACGGCGTCGTTTGGGGAGGGCGCAATTACGGCAGCGCTCTGCAGGAGACTGACAGGAGGGTTCGATAGCAGAAATTCAAACTCGTAACGGGTCATCAGACATGAGGCGGCGAAGAGAGGCGCATCGGGGCCATTTCTCGCCGCCTCTATCTTTATCGGGATCCACCATGGCTAAACGGTCGTCCCAATCTCCCTGGGCCGACCGTGAATTTTGATCGTGTCAAAATCCTCCGCTTGAACGGTGAATTCGTAATTGCTCGCCAGTTTATACTTGCCGATCATCTCGTTGAATTTGACGACCATGGGCTCGACGTAATCCTGCATCCAGGCTGATCCTCCTCCGACCGCCTTGTGCTGCGCGTGAGCGATGTCGTCTTTGCTGAGACCGACGTGATGAAGCAACCTCAGAGGCAAGTACCTCGCCTCCATTATTCCAGTCTCCACGCAATACTCTTCCTTGCGGGATTCGAGGTCCAATAGCTCAATATAAAAAGTGTCTTGATCGTTGAAAGTCAGGCTTTTTTCCATTGTCTATCCTCCGTACTGCGCCCTAAGCGCGTGTTGTTCGAGAATGCGCGCTAGGCGACGCGCATTCATTTATTCGATCACGAATGAGAGCGAACCCGCGTCGAAACTCATGACGAGGGGGACAAGCAAAACACGCGTGAGTGGATAACAACGAAAGAGCGTGATGGAAAAAACGTATGAATAATCGACCTAAACCTGATTATAGATACGAAATCGACACTGGGCGAAAAGTAATCCAGGCGCGGCGCAAATGTCAAGAAATCTGCTTTTCGACTGAGCGGCGAAATAGATTAGTGAAACTGACCGCCAGGACGGCGGCCGCCAGGATGGCGCAGCCGACGGCGAAGTAGTCGCCATGCTGCGTGTAAAAAGTCCGAACGCTGCGCGCCCGGGCCTGCCAAACTTGCGCGCCCGAAGTGAACATCGGCAGAGGCTCAACCACGCGGCCGTCGGCCGTGACGAGAGCGCTGATCCCTGAATTGGTCACTCGCAACAGGTCGCGGTCGTTCTCGATCGCGCGCATCATCGCGTGCATCAGGTGCTGGCGCGCCCCGGCCGTGTTCCCGAACCAGGCGTCGTTCGAGACGTTGACCAGCAGTGTCGCGCCGTTCTGCGCGAACCGACGCACGAGATTCGGATAAGCCGCTTCATAACAGACAAACGACCCGACGCGTACATAATTCGTAGTCCGTTCGATGGCCGCGGAAGGCGCGCCTCCTTCTCCCGTCGTAATCACGGTCCTCTCTGCGCCCAGCCTGAGCAGATTCACTACGGCTTCATTGCCAGGAGTGAAGTCTCCGACAATCGTCGGAACGAAACGTCCGAGCGCGGGACGCCACGGGACGTATTCGCCGAAAGGAACTAGACGAATCTTGTCATATCGCCGCAGCGGTTTCACGTCGAATTGCGAATTTGAATGCGGGCTGATCGTATGAACGCTGTTGAAATAACGTTGATCCTCGCGCGTCGCCGTGCTGGTGATCAGGTAACTGCCCGTCTCCCGAGCCAATCCGTCCAATATCTCCCGAACCGCTGGATCGTTTTCATAAAACAACGCAAGCGGCGATTCGGCCCAGATCACGATGTCCGCCCTCTTCTCCGGCGCGCGGCTGATCGCCTCTTTCGTGAGTCTGATGACGTTGTCCAGATCGCGCTCGGTCACAGCGGAATCCGGCGGCAGGTTGGGCTGCACGCCAACGACGGTCACAGTCGCGCCGCCAGGTTCCGCGCGCTGGAGTTGCGGCGGGAGCATGAAGAAGACCGCCGCGAAGAGGAATAAACCGGCCGCCGCTCGCACGACCGCACGCTCTCTGAATTTGAGGGCAAGGACGATCAGCGCGCTCGCGGCCACGATCTCGGCGCTGACCAGGTAAACGCCGCCGAGGCGCGACAAGCTGGCGATCCTGAAATGCCGCGCTTGCGAGACGCCCAGCGCGTTCCACGTCACGCCGGTTACGATCGGGCGCAACCATTCGGTCGCCACCCAGACGACGGGCGCGAAGGCCAGCGCCTGCCAGCCGAATTTGCGCGTAAGTTTCGCCAGCGCCGCCGCGAAAATCGCCGGGAAGATCGCCAGGACCGCCGCGAACAGCATCGCCACGGCGTAGGCGATGCCCGTCAGCATCTGGCCGAAATGCGTCATCGAATGCGCGATCCAGTTTTCGGCGAAGAACGTGAATTCAAACCCGGCGAGCCATCCGAGCCACAACGCGCGGCGCGTGGTCACGCCTCCCGCGATCACCTTCAACAAGGGCGCAAGCGCGATCCAGGCCAGAAAACTCATTTCGAACGGCGGGAACGAGAGAATAAGCAGCAGGGCCGAGACGACCGCCGCCGTTGATTGAAATAGCGCCCCGTCGGGCGCGAGCGAAAACCTTGAAAGCGGCAAACTCGATCTCATCCGCGCTATCGCCGCCCCTCATCTTGAATTGGTTCGGAGTTTGGATCGGAAGTCACGCCCGAATGCGCCGAGCGTGATTGCTGATCGGCGCCGCAATCGCTGATTCCATGCCCACAATTCCGGACGATCCGGACAATGCTGTTATGTGAAGTACGCAGGTTAGTCATCAAGGTTTCGGCGTCGGAGAGCTTCACAAGCGGCCCGACTTTG
The DNA here is from genome assembly GCA_035714085.1 of Blastocatellia bacterium. Taxonomy (GTDB): domain Bacteria; phylum Acidobacteriota; class Blastocatellia; order RBC074; family RBC074; genus JAJVID01. The sequence goes on along the minus strand of DASTMP010000113.1, from coordinate 23,751 downwards.
ATCAGGAAGCTCTGCCCCGCAGGTGCGGCTTCGATCTCAGCAGGCGCGCCGTACCGATTCCGCAACTCCGCGCTCTGCTGTTCGGCGGACGCCAAACTCTGCAATCCAAGCACGCGCACTGTGAAGCCTTTACCATCTTTGGCCACTTCCAGAGATTCGTTGGGTTGAGAAAGGTAAGTGACCAGGTCGCCCGACATGAGGTAGAGCCAACAGGCGGCCACCAGCCCGACAAAAATCGCCAGAGCCCGTTTGTCCCTGTTCGTAATGTGGCTCAACGCTTGGATCATAAATACCGTCCGCATTTTAGCATGTTATGCGCCCGCGCGGGTAAAACGCGACTTGCCACTTCAACGCCCGTCTACTTATGATGGATCGCCAATCAGACGTAATCCGCAATACAAGACGGAAGCGATGAAGCTATTAAAATGAGCGATCGTGTCGAAGATGAAGACTTTTACCAGGAAGGCGATTTCATTGTCTTCACACGACTCTACCATTTGAAGCGCGGGTATTGTTGCGGATCGGGCTGCCGCCACTGCCCATATGATCCACGATGGACGAGCGGCGAGACGAGGGTCGCGCGCGAAGACCCGCTCGCCGCGTCGCAAAACGAGCGGACGAAACAAGCGGAGACGAATTCCACCGGAGACGACCGATGAACTATTACGAATCCAAAGACCTCGACCGTTTCGGGGAGATAGGCCGGTTCCGAGGCGAGTTGGCCGAGACAGGATTCTCAGGATTTTTCAGGATAAAAACAAATCCTGGGGAATCCAGTGAATCCTGTCTATTTTCCTTGGTATGCTTGTTTATCTCGCCGGTTCAAGCGTCAGCCGCTGTTTAGCCATCGCCTCGACTTTCTGTCCGCTGTAGAGCAATGGGAAATATTTCCCCTCGGCCCACAACTGCAGCAGGTCGCCGTAATGTTTGCCGCCAGGTTGTCCCGATTGTCCTGGAACGTTCGTAGCCATCGACCGGTCCCAATCGCTCACGTCCAGAATTTCGCGGAAAGACGCGCCGTGATTCTGTCGAAACCCGGGGCCGCTGGTGGCGAGAACGGTGTTGCCATCGCCGCCGCGTTCGACCGAGGGCAAATTGAAAAGCGCCCGGCGTTCGTCGTATGTCGAAAGAGGGTGCGCGAACGGAGCGACGTGCAATTTACCCCAACGCCACTTCGACGGATCATCGCCAAGTCGTTCGCGTGTTTCTTTCACGGCCTCTTCCAAGCTCGTCAGCAACACAGCGTCGCGACCGCCGCGGGCGTCCTCGGCGCCAAACCATCGCTGTGATGGATTCTTCAGCGCCTCGATGGTCTTGAGCAGAGAAACGTGTCCGGCCACGGCGCGCCAGGCGGATTCGGGAACGTGTCGTTTGAAAACCGCAGGGGTCAGTTTCGGAAGCCAGACTTCAAACAAAGCCGCCGCCGCCGAATCCTTGCCTAGATTGCAATCCCAGGACGTCAGCATTTCGACGAAAAGTCGCAATTCCGGCTTCACGCCTTTCGCTTCGCGCAACACAGTGGTCAAATCGCGCGCCGGCAGCGAGACTTCGTCATGTTGCAGCTTTTCAAAATCGGCCACGTTGAATTTGCTTTTCGCCGAACTCAACACGTCGGAGATTCGCCAGAACCGGATCGGATTGGCCCATTCGTAGCCGAGTTCCTGCTTGTAGCCCGGCGGCAGAATGTTGTGATTGGCAGTGGCGATGAAACGCTTCGACGGGTTGAATGATTGCGGAAGCTCGGAAACAGGCAGAAAGCCCTGCCATTCGTATTTGCCTTCGGCTCCCGGCACTGGCAGCAGTCCCGACCAGCCCTTGCGAATCGGCGCCATTCCGGCGGCCACCCAGCCGATGTTCCCGTCAACGTCCGCATAGACCAAATTCTCCGACGGGACTTTCCATCGCTCCATCGCCTTCAGGAATTCTTTCCAGTTCTGAACCCGATTGAGCGTGAGAGAAGCCAGATAACCCGCCGTGCCCGGCTCGCTGCCGACCCATCGCAGCGCGTAGGCGCGTCGGCGCTCTTTGTCCTCATAAATGACCGGGCCGTGCGTCGTGAATTTCAAATCGACTTCGCGCGGTTGCGCTTCGCCTTTGACTTTGATCTGTTCGCGCTCGACGCGCATCGGCTCCCATTTGCCGCGATAGCGGTATTCGTTCGGATTCGCCGGGTTGATCTCTTCGACGTAGAGGTCTTGCTGGTCAATGCCGACAATCGTGAAGCCGAAGCCGACGCGTTCGTTGTGCCCGGCGGCGACTCCAGGCAAAGCAGGCTCGCCGGCTCCGATCACGTTCCAGCCTGGCCCGACCAGGTGAACCAGATAGCGCAAACTCGGCAGCGCGATCGTCCGATGCGGGTCATTCGCCAGAATCGGTTTACCTGTGGCCGACATCGTTCCGTCAATCACCCAGTTGTTGCTGCCGTCGTTGGGATTGAACGTGACGGGACTACCAGCGTCACTAGCCGCGGCGAGAATTCTCGAATCTATGCCGGCCAGATCGAGCCCGTCCGGCGTTTCGATCTTTCGCTTCGGCTCGGTCTCGATCCAGTCGTCAACGAACTCTTTGCCGAACTCGCGAACAAGTTGCGCGCGCTGAATTTCCGTCGAAGCGTTGCGCGTCATCACGTAGCCGGCCAATCGCGTCAGGCAGACTTCGGGCGTCCACGGTTCGGGCCTTGATCCCGTGAGCTGAAATTCGATGGGCAGGCGGTCTTTGCTCAATTCGACCTGCGCGTTCACCCCGCGGACGAACGCTTCGATGATTTGTCGCGCGTCGGGAGCGTAGGATTCGTACTCGGCCTTCAAATCGCCGCGATATCGGATCAATCGCGCGAACCGGTCGCGCTCGACGGCGCGCGGCCCCAGGACCTCGGCCAGTTTGCCTTCTCCGGCGCGACGCCACATGTCCATCTGCCACAGACGATCCTGCGCCGCGACGAAGCCTTGAGCGAAGAAAAGGTCGTCTTGCGTTTCGGCGTAGATGTGAGCGACGCCCCATTCGTCTCGCAATACTTTGACTGGCCTTTGCAAGCCTTCGAGCTTGATCCGGCCTTCGGTCTGTGTGAGCGCTTCGATCGCTTGACTTCGCAGAGCGCTCGTCTGAATCGCGCGTCCGCGATGCTGCGCTGCGGCGAGCAATGAGATTACGGCAATCAGAATGACGATAGTTACCGGTTTCATATTTCGATCTCCTGATGTTGTTAAGGGCCGAGGGCGAATCATTATTTGCCGATCATCATAAATGATTTCGTGCAGGCTGGCATAACGGTTGCCGCAATTGCGCAACTACACTACGTCCCGACCTGGAGCAACTACACGTACGTTCCCGACCTGGAAATGGACACCGAATAAGAAGAATTTTGGAGGGACAAAATGAATTCTAAGTTTGGACGAAGCGTGATCAGCGCGCTTAGTGTGGGCATTGTACTCTGTATCGCGTCGGCCGCCGGCTACGGGCAGGACTATCGGCAACCTTCCCCGCAGCCTTATTCACAAACTTACACGCAATCTTACGGGCAACCTTCCCCACAGCCCGGCTTGAGTCCACACGCCGTCTTGAATGGCGATGAACTGGATAATGCTTTTGAGGGATCGGCCTACGTGGCTGAGGTCTTTCACAATATTGCGGTCGCGCGAAATGAGATTCCTCAGGACGTGCTACTCAACGCCGCGGCCATCGGCGTCTTCAAGGGCGTCTTCAATTTGGGTTTCATCGGCGGCCATCGCCAAGGCAACGGGGCCATCACCGTTCGCACGCCGAACGGGTGGAGCGCTCCGGTTTTCTACAAGCTGAGGAGCGGCGGCTTCGGCGCGCAAGCTGGCGGCTCGCCGAGCGATTACCTGCTGGTCTTTATGAGCCGCGAATCCATACGGGATATTGCGGAAGGCGAGTTCGATCTGAATCTCGACGCGAACGCCGTGGCCGGCCCGATCTTGGGCGCAGAGGGAAAAGCCGGACATCCTAAATTCCCGAGATCTAAAACGGTCTTCGTTTACTCGCGCAGCGAGGGATCGTTTGCGGGCGCGGTCATAGACGGCGCGAAACTCACGGCCAGAAACAGCGTCAACCGTGACCTATACGGCACAGATGCGCTGGATTTGTTATCTGATCCGTCGCCGCTGCCAAAACTGTCGGATATGTGCATGTCCTGTCTGGCGCCGGGCGTTTCCGATTTTCCTCAGATGACGGCTGTCGCCCTCGACTCGCTGCCGGCTTATGTGGCAGTCGAGCAACCGTCCATCCCGACGCGAGAGGACCTCGCTTTGAACCGGGCAGCGCCGCACAACCGGGATCGGGGCGTAAAGGTTATCGTCATTAAGATTATCAACGAGGATGACGATGACGAAGAAGATGACGAGGAGGAGCAAGTGGTGGTAGTCAGACCACAACTACAACCAGTACGAGCGGTCAACTGTTGCCCTCGCCTGCATAAAAAGAAGCTCTGACATCCTGTCCTGCATTTTCCTGTTGGTATAACCCGAAGAGGAAAATGCAGGACAGGAAAATTTCGTCTCGAAGTCACGGCTAACAGGAGAGATATTCGATCAGCCTGAAAAACTTGTTGAAGTTGCTTTCAATGAAGAGTATGTTCAAGGGCCCCTGACCCTAGCGTCCCCCAGACAACCCATACCAATCCAAGGGGGTTCTTCATATGTCTGCGCAAGATAAAGCCGCCAATCTTTTTGAATACATCAGCAAAGTTTACGCAATCGATCTGCCCGTGGCTCGCCTCGTGACCGGCTATGACGATCTATTTTGGCGCCAGGCCGATCTCATCCCCTGCTCGCATTGCAGAATCAAGGAATTCGATCGCGGGAATAAACGGAATGAACCGAATGAACCGACGGAGACGGTCGTCGAAGACGCCTGGCTCTCGGTATACAAAAGCTCCTACGACGAACCGGCGCCATTGCCGCCAGTTCTCAAAGAATGGGTAGCGCCGTCTTCGAATCCGACCAAGAGACCGAAATCATTGCCTGCGCGCGAAGGCGCCGAAAAGTTTGAAGATAAGCCTGCCCGTCAGACGGCCTTGAACAATTACCTTGAAACCCAATGGGACCCATGGGCAAAGCAGGTTTTGCCGCTGTTCAAGGCGAATGAGCTTTATGATCAGCTCTTCTCTCTGCATCAGAGGCTCAGTGTCGAAGGAGACCGCATCGAAATATTATGGGGACATCTTTTCCTCGCATGGAATTACAGCGCGGGAATCAAAATCCATCATCCACTCCTGCTGACGCCGCTGGACCTCGAATTCAATCCTGATCGCAGGAAGATCACGCTCAGGCCGGCCCAATCTCGCACGACGCAGTTCGATCTGGAGTGCCTGCGAGACCTCGATTACCCAAACAAGGATAAGCTCCTGAAGTACGCCGCAAAAATAAACAGCAGCGAGGCGCCGCCGGAAGTATGGAATCACGACCAGATGCGCGGCATCGCCACGACCGTTACTGGATTGTTGAGCACTGCGCCTGTTGAGGAGACGAATCTTTATGATGCCGCGCCGATCGCGCAGCCGCCGATATCTCCCATCCCTACTATTTATAACTCTCCTGTAATTTTCGTGAGGCAGCGCGCCCGCCATTTCTGGATAGACGACGCCCAAAAAACAGCGGAATCCGTTATGGCCGGAGACGAGTTGTCGCCGTTCATGCGTTCGCTGGTCGCGGATCAAAGCGCCGGCGCCTCGCCGAAGCTCGAGGACGGCGCAGCCATCGCACCCATCAGTGACGGCAGTGACGGCAGTGACGGCAGTGATGGCGTCGTCATCGGCGATGGCAATGATGGCGCCGTCATCGGCGATGGCAATGATGGCGTCGTCATCGGCGATGGCAATGATGGCGCCGATGACGGCGAGCTTTTCTTTCCTCTCGAATATAACGATCAGCAAAAAGAGATTCTGGACAGGCTGAAAGAACGCTTCGGCGTTCTCGTGCAAGGCCCGCCAGGAACCGGCAAAAGCCATACCATCGCCAATATCATCAGTTCATTGCTCGCGCGAGGGAAGCGCGTGCTCGTCACCAGCCAGACTGAAAACGCCTTGAAGGTATTGCGAGACCTTATCCCGCCGGAGATCAGGAGCTTATGCGTCAGCCAGTTGGGCAGCGACGCGGAATCGAAGAAACAGCTCAACGATTCCGTCGTCGAGATCGGCAAACGGCTGGCTTTGAGGAACAGCCGCGAACCCGAAGAGAGAATCCGGCATATAGGCTCCGAGATGAAGGCTGTCCGCGAAGAACAAGCGAGACTGCATCAACAGATAAGAGATTGGGCCGAACTCGATTCCTGCAAGATCACTATCGGCGGCGCCGAAGTCACCGCGCACCAGGCCGCCAAGGAATGCTCGCAGGGCGATCGAACGCGTTCCTGGCTGCCGGACAGGCTCGCCCCCGAAGCCGAGCCCCCGCTTTCAGACGGGGAGTTGAAGGAATTATGCGCGCTGCTCGGCGACATCTCACCGCAAGACAGGCAGGCTTGCCTTCAATACCTCCCTGATCCCGCGAGGATTCAATCGCCCGGAAATATTTCGAAAGTCTTTGACGACCTGCGCTTCGCTTCCGCCCGCGCGGCAGAGACGGAGGATTTGCGGGCCGATTGGCCCCCGGCGCTACGCGAAGCGCAACCGGAGGAGATCATCAATAAGCTCTCCGTCCTCGAACCAGCGCTCGCCGACTTGAAGCGGCTCGATTCCGAATGGCGTCTGCGACTACTCAACCTGATGGTGTCGGGAGAGAGTCAGAATGATTTCTGGCGTGAATTCCTGCAGGCCTGCACAGAGCTTTACGAATGCGCCTTCCCTTCATTCCAGAAGATTCAGGGATATGAGATTACTGTCGCCGATTTACCTCCGGACTTTGACCGCGACGCCGCTCTTGAAGAATTGCGGGTGAGCGTCGAGAAGGGGAAGAGTCCTTCCAGCGCCTTCACGCGCATCTGGCTCTCTCAACCGGCCAAACTGCTCTTCGATTCGGCCAGGGTTGACGGACGGAAACTCACGACGATCGAGAGAATAGATTTGCTCCGGGCGCATTTCTCTTACGAGGACTATCTCAGAAAATTCGAGCTCAGGTGGGAGCAAGGGATTCGAAACGTGGACGGGCCGGGCCGGGACCCCGAGGCGTTGATGCCACTGGCCGACGTCGAGGCCCGGCTGAAAGACTTCCGCGCCGTAGTGGAGTGGATAGACAACAACCTCACTCAAATCGGAACCGCCCTGACATCCCTGGGGTGCCCCTCGCACAAACAGACTTTTCACAAAGGCTCCTGCCTGGGCGAACACCTGGAAACATTGCAGGGGCAGGTTGCGGAGATAGACGAGCATCGGCTGACCGATTATCTGCGGCAATGCCAGAAGCAATTCAGCGGCGAGGTTAAAAAGCAGGACGCGCATCCGCTCTGGGCGCAATTGGCAGCCGCGATCAAAGGGCGTTCCGCCGACGATTACAAGAAGGCGTATGAAGAAGCGGCGCGACTCTCGGGCCTCCGTCCCAGCGTGGTAAGGCTTGACCATTTGCTTAAGAGACTTCAGAGCGTGGCGCCTAAATGGGCGTCCAAGATCGAACGCGAGGCCGCGAAGTCCGGCGTCGCTGCGCTGCCGCAAGATTGGTCGCTGGCGTGGCGCTGGCGGCGGCTCAACGAATGGCTGATTCGTCTTCACAACCGCGAGAGCGTCGAGAGCCTTCAAAATCGCCTCGAACGGGCGCGGAAAGTGGAGCGCGAGCTGATCACTCAACTCGTCACCGAGCGGACCTGGGAGAGACAGATCGCGAACATCGAAGACCGCCAATACATGGCCCTGACGGCCTGGGCCAACGCGATGAGGCAATTCGGCAAAGGAACAGGGAGGTACGCTCAGCGCCATCTGGCGGCGGCCAACAGGGCGATGGTCGAAGCGGTGGGCGCGGTCCCGGTCTGGATCATGCCGCTCTTCCGGGTCGTTCAATCGTTCGAGGCGAAGCCCGGCGCCTTCGACGTGATCATCGTGGACGAAGCAAGCCAATGCGATCTGCGCGCATTGCCGGTGCTTTACCGGGGGAAAAAGGTCTTGATCGTAGGCGACCCCGAACAGATCAGCCCGGCGAACGTCGGCATTGAGAAAGAGAAGATTTACGAGTTGAACCGCCAGTTCCTTACGGCCATTCCTTACCCCGAGAGGTTCGACATAGATCACAGCCTCTATGAGATCACCGGCACGATCCCGGAGATAGATCGAATCCTGTTGACCGAGCATTTCCGATGCGTGCCACCGATCATCGAATTCAATAACCACCTATCTCCGAGTTATGGCGGCAGGCTCGAACCGCTGCGCCGCCCGTCGCCTCAGGAGATACTCGACCCGCCGATTCAGACGGTTTATGTCGAGAACGGCTTTAAAAACACCAACGACATCAATGCGCCGGAGGCGGAGAGGCTCGTCGAATCTCTTGTCAACGTATGCCGCGATCCGCGCTATGCGCTCGTTGGAAGCAACAAGAGGAAGCGAACGATGGGGATCATCTCTCTGCTCGGCGAAAAGCAGGCGAGATACATCTCGAACCTTATCGCGCGCCATCCTGATCTGGACGAGAGGGAAAGAGAAGAGCGCAGAATCATCTGCGGTGACGCCTACGCTTTTCAGGGCGACGAAAGAGACGTGATGTTCCTGTCTATGGTGATCGCGACCAACGCGCCTTTCTCGCCGCAGGTCAGAGAAGACGCCCGGCGACGATTCAACGTCGCCACGAGCCGCGCCAGAGACCAGGTCTTCCTCTTCCATTCGGTCCGGTTGAGGGACATCAACAATCCCGAGTGCGTGCGGCATAAGCTCCTCAGTTGGTACCTCAACCCGCCCAAGTCCGAAGTCGAAGCGGGGCTCAACGTGCTCAGGCAGACGGCGGACAGCGAGTTCGAGTTTGAGGTCGGGGAAAGTATCATCAACCGCGGCTATACAGTCATCCCGCAATTTCGCCCGTTTCCGAGAGACTCGCAGTACCGGATCGATCTGGTCGTGCAGGGCGAGAACGGCCGCGTCGCCATCGAGTGCGACGGAGACCGGTGGCCCGGAGCCGAAAAGTGGGAGTATGACCAACACCGAGAGGCTCAGTTGCGCCGAGCCGGTTGGAAGTTCTGGCGGATCAGCGGTAGCGCGTTTTACAGAAATAAGGAGAAAGCGCTGGACGGGCTGTGGGAATTTATGGAAGACGCGGGCGTCAATCCCAATGTTTGATTTTATAAAAGTGGCGCGCCCGCCGAGATCCAATCCCGGCAGGCGCGTCTTGCCAATATCCTATGAATATTGGACGCGCCATATCGCAGTCGCCCACCTGGCCATTTGCTCCTGTCTGGAGCTAACCTGTATCGGCGTCCATTCCATGTAGTTGATCGTGTTAGTCATCTTATACTTGCTCGTGTGGTAAATAGGGAGCTTTTCCGCGTAAGAAAGATTTTGGCGCTTAGAACTGTTTTTGCTACTCTCCAATAAGGTTAGATTCCCGATTCGATAAACATTTTTCGGCTGCTCATCTTGGGAGAAAAACTGCTCCCAATCTGCTCCCGGGTTTTCTGGCAAAATGTGCTCTATAGTCCCAAAATCATCTTCATAACTTAGGGCGGAATTCGCGATCTGGTTTTCCAGTGAGTACAGAATGTATCGTGTCAGCTTTTTGCTGCGTTTAGTATTCAACGTTTTTGTCGAAAAGGCATTAACAAAATCCTCGTCTCCCAGATAAATCTCTTTCAGTTCCTGTTCCACCTGCGAGGCTTTCGTTAAAGAACCGTTGAAGATTTTGCAGGCGGCGCGATTGTATACGATTTCCTGAATATTGGGATTTTTCCCGGCAATAACGTTATAACGGAAGGAGATTATCGAGCATGCGCGCAATATTCTCTCAAATTCGGGTAGAGGAAGTTTGTCGTAAGCGATCATCAGTAAAGGATAACACTGTGTGGTGTTAAACAAATTCAGTTCTTGGACTCTTTTCCTGATTTCTTTGTTTCCCCGCCAAAGCTCATCGTTCGCGTCCTCAAGCGCGGCATAAATGCCGGCCGACTTTTGTAAGTCATCAAGCAAAACAAACGACTGCTCCCTGTTTTTCACGCTGCCACGCAACACCTTGAAAAGGCGTTCTTTAGTGACTAAATTATTTCTCGAGTTCCAATAGTATCTCAGAAATTTAGGAAAGGATTCCAGATCTGTTATACGAATTATCTCTTGCCATCGGTCTTTGGCGACTTTCTGATCCACAGCGCTATCTGAAGACAGAGATAAAAGGTAGTTTTTCAGCAGGTCAGTCGTGGTCAATTCAAGGCCACGCGCATTGAGCGTCTCAAAAACAGTGTAAGCGTTTACTTCGTCCTCTACAATGATACGAATAAATAACAGCTTTTCAGCAACTTGATTCAAAATGAAATCAGCTAAATCGCTCCCCGAGACCTGAGCGCCGAAATCATCTTTCACTTTTTTGTAGAAGTACTCAGAAGCCTGCCACAATAGCTTATCAGAATCGGATAGCCTACGCGGATTGATCGGTTGTCGGAGTTGAATCAGATAATTCTGGTAAAAAGAATCGTTGTTCTCATTAAGAAACAGTTTGCTGGAATAATGGAGAGAAACTGCATCCTTAGCGCTAAGGTAATTATTTCTCAAAAGATCGACTCGTACACGATTAGCATCAGGCTCAATTCCACCTTCAATCAGATCTCCTATTCTTCTGATCACGCCTAACGCCAGTAGGCTCAAGGTGGCCAACCGCTGCTGACCATCAATGATCCCATAGAATTTATCCTCCAGCGACTGTAGGACAATCGCTCCCATGTAATGAGGGGCCCCACTTTGTCGGATGGCGACGATGTCATCCCACAATTCGTCCCAGTTTTCTTCTTGCCATGAATAATCCCTTTGATATATTGGGACTCTGTATTTTCTACCATTAAGAAATAGATCGTTTAGGTTGACAGTATCGGTGCGAAGCAGATTCTCTGATGCCATTAAACATACCTCCTCGAAATTGAGGATGGCGCAGTCTTTCACATGTTGGAAAGACTGCGCTCAGATACATACTGACATAAAACTATGCTTTTAGGTAAATCTCCGCCCCGACCTTTATGAACTCTTCAGCTTTCTCTCGCATCCCCGCTTCAATCGCAGCCTGTTCATCAAGTCCCTGCTTCGCGGCGAAATCGCGCACGTCCTGAGTGATCCTCATCGAGCAGAAATGCGGGCCGCACATCGAGCAGAAATGGGCTTGTTTCGCGCCCTCCTGCGGCAGCGTCTCGTCGTGGAATTCACGCGCGGTTTCGGGGTCGAGCGAGAGGTTGAATTGATCCTCCCAGCGGAATTCAAAGCGGGCTTTCGAGAGAGCGTTGTCGCGGTATTGCGCCCCGGGATGGCCTTTGGCCAGGTCAGCGGCATGCGCGGCGATCTTGTAAGCGATCACGCCGTCCTTCACGTCTTTCCTGTCGGGCAGGCCGAGGTGCTCCTTCGGCGTAACGTAGCAGAGCATCGCCGTGCCGAACCATCCGATCATCGCCGCGCCGATGGCCGACGTGATGTGGTCGTAGCCGGGAGCGATGTCGGTCGTGAGCGGGCCGAGCGTGTAGAAAGGCGCTTCGTCGCAGGAGGCGAGCTGTTTGTCCATATTCTCTTTGATCAAATGCATCGGCACGTGGCCGGGGCCTTCTATCATCACCTGGCAATCCATCTCCCAGGCGATCTTTGTCAGTTCGCCCAATGTTTCCAGCTCGGCGAATTGCGCCTCGTCGTTGGCGTCCGCGATCGAACCGGGACGCAGGCCGTCGCCGAGCGAGAACGACACGTCGTAGGCGCGCATAATCTCGCAGATTTCGCGGAAGCGACTGTAAATGAAGCTGTCCTCGTGATGCGCCAGGCACCATTTGGCGATGATCGAACCGCCGCGCGAGACTATCCCAGTGGCGCGCTTTGCCGTCAGAGGAATGAACGGCAGACGGACTCCGGCGTGGATCGTGAAATAATCGACGCCCTGCTCGGCCTGTTCGACCAGCGTATCGCGGAAGACCTCCCACGTCAGCTCTTCAGCCTTGCCAGAGACTTTTTCGAGAGCCTGATAGATCGGCACCGTGCCGATGGGCGCCGGTGAATTGCGAATGATCCACTCGCGCGTGGCGTGGATATTCTTGCCCGTGGAGAGGTCCATCACGGTGTCGGCTCCCCATTTCGTCGCCCAGCGCATTTTCTCGACCTCTTCTTCAATCGAAGACGCGACGGCGCTGTTGCCGATGTTGGCGTTGATTTTGACCAGGAAGTTGCGGCCGATCGCCATCGGCTCGCTTTCAGGGTGGTTGATGTTGGCGGGAATGATGGCGCGCCCGCGAGCGACTTCCTGACGGACGAATTCAGGCGTGACGTACGGCGGGACGCTCGCGCCAAAGCTTTCGCCGCGGTGTTGATGATTGAGCCGGTTGCGGTCTCCATTGCTTAAAGCTTCAAACGCCGCCTGTCGTCCCAGGTTTTCGCGAATGGCGACGAATTCCATCTCTGGCGTGATAACGCCTCGACGGGCGTAATGCATCTGCGTGACGGCGTGGCCGGATTTTGCGCGCAGCGGCTGGCGTCGCAGTCCGGGAAACTCTTCGAGCTTGCCCCTGGCCTTGTCGCGCGCGTAGGTGGCCTCTTCGATTGAGCGATAGCCGTTGTCTTCAGGCTTGACCGCGCGACCTTCGTACTCTTCGACGTCGCCGCGGGCGATGATCCAATGCCGACGCAGAGCAGGCAATCCGTCGCGCACGTCGCCGTTGAATGTGGGATCGCCCCACGGGCCGCTCGCGTCGTATACGCGAACAGGATCGTTGACCTCGATCTGGCCGTCGAAACTTTTAGTCACGTGCTGGCTGATTTCGCGGAACGGCACGCTTATGCCTGGTTGTGATCCGTCGACATAGACTCGTTGTGAATTTGGAAGTTGTGTTTCGAGTGATGAGTTGCGGTTTGAATCGTTTCCGTTGTTGTTCATTTTTTTCCTTTCTCCCTACGACGGTATTAACCGTATCAGGTTCACAGGGTCTTCGCTCAATAGCGAACTCTCAGCCGATTCCTTGGCTCCCCTGAAAGAGTTGATGTGGTTATTGTTGAATTTGATGTAGCTTGTAAAAGACCTCGCCAAAGCCCGGGACATTTTCAATCACGAAGCCGCGCTTTTCCAGCACGCGGCGCAGTTTGGGATTTGGTTGAGCGCAATCGACGGCGTGAACTATCCATTCAATTTTATCCTGCCCACGCCGCTGAGCATATCTTTCCGCCAACGCCACGAGCGTTTGTAAAACTCCTTCGCCACCGCCTTCAATTTGAGCTAGTTCCACCGCCAGCCGATCCTCGCGCAAACGAAACTCGCCGAGAATTTCGGCCGAGCCCGCTTTGAAAATAAGCGGCTTCCCGACAAAAACGAAGGCTTCGATCTGCTCATCTGGCAGACTTAGAATCTCCTCCGGCGCGTACCCTTCAATCAGGATTTTCCTTGTCTCTGGCATTTGACCTGACTATCCGCCGATGCAGGACATTGTCCTGAGCGGTTGCACAAACTCAGGATCGTTGATGTGATGCCGATCTTCTTTCTTCTCCACGGTCGCAACAATGAAATCAATCAGTTCATCGCGCGAAGCTCCGGCCCTCAGCAACTGTTTGACATTGTGTTCGACGGTCGAAAACAGGCAGGTGCGGATCATCCCGTCGGCGGTCAACCGAATGCGGCTGCAATGACCGCAAAACGGCTGGGTGACGGGGTTGATGAAGCCGATTTCGCCCGGCGCGCCGTCGGCGAATCGCCACCGCCTCGCGGTTTCGCTCAGGTTTTCCGATTTGACACGTTCGAGCGGGTAGACCGCGTCGATTCGACTTCGCAACTCTTCGCCAGGAACGACCATTTCGCGCCGCCATATCTTGCCGTTGTCCAGCGGCATGAATTCGATGAAGCGCACGCTCACGCCTTTCTCGCGGGCAAATTCAGCGAAGCGGATCGCCTGGTCGTCGTTGATGCCGCGGATCGCCACGCAATTGACTTTGACCGGGCGCAGGCCGGCTTCGACCGCGGCGTCAATGCCGTCGAGCACCTGCGGCAATTCGTTGCGGCCAGTGAGCAGGGCGAAGCGGTCTGGCGTCAGCGAGTCGAGGCTGACCGTGATGCGTTGTAATCCTGCGTCTTTCAGCGCCTTCGCGCGGCCGCGCAGGAAGTGCGCGTTGGTCGTCATCGCCAGGTCCTCAATGCCTTCGATTTTAGCCAGCCGCTCGATCAGGCTTTCCAGGTCGCGTCGCAGCATCGGCTCGCCGCCAGTCACGCGCAATTTATCGATCCCGAGGCCGACAAAAATCTCCGTCAGGCGCAAGATCTCTTCGTAAGTCAGAATCTCCGGCTTGGGTTTCCACTCCATAGCCTCTTCGGGCATGCAATAAAAGCAGCGGAAATTGCACCGGTCAGTGATCGAAATGCGCAGATCGCGAATGGCGCGGCCATAACTGTCTTTTATCAATGTTGGAGCAGTCGCCGTTTTCATAGCCTCCGGATGTAATGGTCTTGTCTTTATCTTTCCTGGCCACTTATTCTATCAGCGATAAACTACAAAGTCAGTTCCCCATAAATTCAATTACACCTAAGGAGGCCTTTTGCTCAAACTACAATTTTCCAGGCTAGGCGATCTGAAATTCGGCGAGAACCTCATGGTCAGTTTCGGCGTCGGGGTCGGAGCGACGCCGGCGGGCAATCGGCTGGTTAATAAAACGCGCATCGGCTACCTGTTCGGAAAGAAGAAGTGATCTGAAGTAAAATAAGGCGCTCACTCCGAGCGCCTTTGTTTATGGCACAAACACTTGAATCAAATTTAATCGCCCGGTTGCATGAGATCGTGGGCCGTGACGGCGTAGCTGTCGGCGAAGACGAACTGCTGGTCTACGAATGCGACGCGATGACCACGCACAGGGCGCGCCCCCTGGCCGTCGTCTTCCCGCGCTCGACCGAACAGGTTTCGCGCGCGATCAGGCTTCTCCACGAGAACCGCATTCCGTTCGGGCCACGCGGCGCGGGCACGGGTTTGAGTTCCGGCGCAATCGCCACTGGCTGCGAAAAAGGGGACCGTGCCGTGGTCATCGAGATGGCGCGGATGAATCGCATCCTCGAAATCGATTACGCCAATCGCCGCGCCGTCACGCAGCCGGGAGTGATTAACGTCAAATTGTCGCAGGCCGTCGCCGCGCGAGGTTACCATTACGCGCCCGATCCTTCGTCGCAGACCTCATGCACCATCGGCGGCAACGTGGCCGAAAACGCGGGCGGGCCGCATTGCCTGAAATACGGGTCGACCACGAATCACATTCTCGGTCTGGAGGTCGTGCTGCCCACCGGCGACGTAATCGACCTCGGCGGCGGCGGCGTGGACCTCGCAGGTTATGACCTGCTCGGGGCTTTCGTCGGCAGCGAAGGGACGTTCGGCATAACGACTAAAATCACGGTGCGATTGACTCGCACCCCTCAGATGGTGATCACACTGCTCGCCGATTTCATGGACATCAACGACGCCAGCCGCGCCGTCTCGGCCATCATCGCCGCGGGAATGCTGCCGGCCGCGCTGGAGATGATCGATAAAGTGACGATCAACGCCGTAGAAGACTCGGTCTATGCGGCGGGCTATCCGCGCGACGCCGCGGCCTGCCTGATCGTTGAACTCGACGGCCTGCGCGCGGGACTGCAAACACAGGCCACGCGAGCGGCTGAAATCTGCTTCCAACACAACGCTCGAACCGTCCGCGAAGCCAGCGATGAGACCGAGCGCAAAAAGCTGTGGGCGGGTCGCAAAGGGGCGTTCGGCGCATTGGGACGCGTCAGCCCCGATCTGCTGGTGCAGGACGCCGTCGTGCCAAGAACGAAATTGCCCGACGTCCTGGCCAAGATTTACCTCATCGGCGCGAAGTATAACCTGCGCCTCTCGACGGTCTTTCATGCGGGCGACGGCAACCTCCATCCGAATCTGAATTACGACGGGCGCGACGCCGACGAGGTAGAGCGCGTCCACGCCGCGAGCAAGGAGATCATGAAATTGTGCGTCGACGCGGGCGGTTCGATCACCGGCGAGCACGGCGTCGGGGTGGACAAGATCGAGTATATGCCGATGATCTTCGACCAGGCTTCGCTCGACGCGATGCTCGCGGTCAAGGATGTCTTCAACCCGCTCGGGTTGTGCAACCCGGGAAAGGCCGTTCCGGCGCAGCGCATGTGCCGTGAATATCGCAAGGGGTTCGACTTTGGGCTAAGCTAAAACAACAATGAAAATGCGCGCCTGGGAGCGCAGCCCCTCCTTGCCTGCGCAACATCGCTCCTTACGGAGCTACCCGCAGGCAGGGAGGGGCTGCGCTCCCAGGAATTTTCCCCAGGAGACCAAGATGAGATTTCGTCATATTTCAATCCTTCCGCTGATTCTGTCATTTTCTATCGTCGCTTTGGCGCAGGATCAGACTCCCACAAACGATTCGCCCGAGGCGATGAAACAACAACTCGAACGCGCGCAGCGGCGCTTGCAGGATTGGCCGCAGCTCAATCGCTATAAGGAGGCCAACGCCAAAGTCCCGACGCCGGAGAGGAATGAAAATCGTGTGGTCTTTATGGGCGATTCGATCACCGATGGGTGGAAGCTGGACGAATACTTCACCGGCAAGCCTTACATTAACCGCGGCATCAGCGGTCAGACCACGCCGCAGATGTTGATCCGTTTCCGCCCCGACGCGCTCGCGCTGAAACCTCGCGCCGTTTTGATACTCGCCGGGACGAACGACATCGCCGGCAACACCGGTACGATGACGTTGGAGATGATCGAAGACAATTACGCCTCGATGGCCGATCTGGCGAAGGCGAATGGAATAAAGGTCATCTTCGCCTCGGTGCTGCCGATTCACGATTACGGCAAGACGAAAATGTCCGAACGCCGCCCGCCCGAACAGATTCTCAAACTCAACGAATGGTTGAAGGGCTATTGCAAAGCCAGTGGGCACATCTACCTGGATTATTTCAGCAAGATGGTCGATGACAAAGGAATGCTCAAAGCGGAACTGGCAAACGACGGCCTGCACCCGAACGCCGAAGGTTACAAGATCATGGCGCCGCTGGCCGAAAGCGCGATCCAGCAGGCGCTGAAGAAAAAATGAGACCTCGGCGCCGAGGTCTCGCATAAAACAGATGCACAAGATCACAGTCATTCGCGGCGACGGGGTCGGGCCTGAAATCTGCGACGCCGCAATTCGGGTTATCGAAGGCGCCGGCGTCAAATGCGACTGGGACTTCGCGCTCGTAGGCCGTGAAGCTGAGAAACAATACGGAGCGCCGCTGCCCGGCGAAACGCTCGAGAAGGTTCGCGCCAGCCGCCTCGCGCTGAAAGGCCCGGTCGTCATCGAGAAGATGGGCGACAAGGTGGTCATCTCGCGCGACGACCACACGCAGCGGGTCTATTCGAACGTCAACACGGCGCTGCGGCTGGAACTCGGCGCTTACGTCAACGTCCGCCCACTGCGCGCTTTCGAGGGCGTGCAGTCACATGCGCCCAGGCTGGATGTGGTGGTCATCAGAGAACTGACCGAGGATTTGTACAGCGGATACGAGCACTGCGTCGGCGAAGACGCCGCCGAAGCGATCAAGATCACTACCCGCCGCGCCTCCGAACGCGCGGCGCGATTCGCTTTTGATTACGCCACCGAGCGCTGGCGGCGGCGATTGAGCGTCATTCACAAAGCCAACGTGCTTCAACTGACCGACGGATTGTTTCTGCGCGCGGCCCGCGACGTCGCCCGCGAATATCCGAGAATCAAATGCGATGACGCGATGATCGATTCCTGCGTCTATCAACTGGCATCCAAGCCCGAAGGCTGGGATGTGCTGCTGATGCCGAACCAGTACGGCGACATTGTCTCGGATTTGTGCGCCGGACTGGTCGGTAGCTTCGGCCTCGCGCCCGGCGCGAGTTTCGGCGACGACGTGGCGATCTTCGAAGCCGCGCACGGCGCCGCGCTCGACCTGGCCGGACAAAACAAAGTCAATCCGGCGGCGATGATCCTGTGCGGGGCGATGCTGCTGGAGCGCCTGGGCGAGGTCGAGGCCGCGCAACGCGTCCGCGACGCGGTCCGCAGCGTCATCAAAGAAGGCCGCGCAGTCACGCCCGACCTGGGGGGCAGCGCAAAAACGACGGCGATGACCAATGTTATAATTGATCATCTGTGAGTTAGTGGTTGGTGGTTAGTGGTTGGTGGTTGGTTGCGGACAAGTTTTGCAATCAACCACCAACCACTAACCACCAACCACTAACCACCAACCACCATGAAAAAACATTTTGATCTTATAGGCATTGGCTCGATGGTCGTCGATTTGATCTACCGCACGCCTCGCCTCATCAACGGAGAAGAGAAGATCAAGCTCCACAAATACGACTCCGGCGGCGAGACCGTGAAGATGCTGGTCGGCGGCGTGACGCTCAATCACCTTTCATGGGCGAGTCTGCTCGGTCTGCGCGTGGGAATTTTCGGCAAACAGGGCGACGACGAATATGGGCGCTTCTTGCGCGCGGGGATGGACCGCCACCGCATCGACAAACACATCACGCTCGACGGCTCGGCCTCGTCGTCGGCGCACATCTTCGTCGACCCCGAAGGTAGACGCGGAATCTATATGAGTCCGGCGGCGACGAGCGAGACGACCGGCGAATACCTGCGGGCCATGCACTCCGATTACATTCGTTGTTCGCGCATGCTCTCGACGGAGATTTCGCAGCTGCCGCTCGACGCGGTGGTCGCGGCGCTGGAGATCGCGCGCGCGGCGGGCGCGACGACCGCGCTCGACGTGGACATTCCGCGCTGCGACGCGATCAAGTCGTTGGGAAGCGCGGAGGACTTCGAGCGGGCGCTGAAGCTGGCCGATTATCTGAAGCCGTCGAAGGCGGCGGCGTCCGAAATAGTCAACGAAGACGACGCGTTGCGGGCTGCCCGAATCCTGCGCGAGAAGTACGGCGCGCGCGCGGTCGTGATCACCGACGGAGAGGCCGGCTGCGCGATCTCTTCCGACGAATTGACCGATCGCGTCCCCGCTTATTCGATCGGAACGATCGATTCGACCGGCGCAGGCGACGCCTTTTTCGGCGGAATGATCGCGGGTTTGATTTACGGCTTGAAGTGGAGAGACGCGCTGAAGCTGGCCAACGCCTGCGGCGCGACATGTTGTGAAACTCTCGGCGCGACGCCAGACCTGGCTGAAAGCCGGTCGCGCGTGTTCGAACTCTACGACGGCGCGCCGTTCGACGCGGCCGCGTTTGAAGCGGCGCCGAGCGCCCCGGGCGCCTTTTCGATTTCGCCATACCGGAACGCTGTTCCGATCTTCCTCGACATCGCCATAGAGGAACTCGGCAAGCTCCGAGCGAAGATCGGCGACGAAAACTATTTCAAGCGCGCCGCCGATCTGATCGAGCGGGTCGAATCGCGCGGTGGACGCATCCACGTCACCGGCATAGGGAAACCGGAATATGTCGCGGGATACGTCGCGGCGTTGTTTTCGAGCACCGGCGCGCCAGCCTATTTTTTGCACGGCACTGAATGCGTCCACGGCAGCGCGGGCCAGGTCGTTCCCGGCGATCTGGTGATCGCCATCTCGAACAGCGGCGAGACCGTCGAAATGAAAGCCGCGATCACCACGCTCAAACGCAACGGGGCGTTGATTCTGGGAGTTTCGGGAGACCAGGATTCGTGGCTGTCGAAGGCCAGCGATGAATTCCTCTATGCCGGAGTCGAGCGCGAAGGCAGCCCTCTCAATTTCGAGCCTCGCGCCAGCATCCTGGCCGAAATTTACGCGCTTGCCGCTTTGAGCATCGAGCTGCAGTCACGCAAAAACATCACGCGGACGCATTACAACTCCTGGCATCCGGGCGGGACGATTGGTAACGTGACCTCGGATTAACCCGTGCGCTTCAGCTTGCCGGTCTTCTTCGCCCATCGTTCGACGTGTCCGAACACCCATAATCCGGCGGGCACCATCACCACTCCCATCAATGTCAGCGTCAACAATTCTGGCGCGACCGCCGAGATGTGGGCGCCGACCAATTGCCCTTGTCCTGAATCGAGGCCCATCAGCTTGCGGCAGGCGGACAACGAATAGGTCGCCGGCGAAAGCTTCGCGAAAGGCTGCAACCATCCGGGCAAAATCTCCACCGGATAATAAACACCCGAAACCAGCAGCAGGCAGCCTTGAAAGATGTTCGTCGCTTCGGCGCCGCGCTCCGCGCTGAGCACGGGCAACACCGCGGCCATCAATCCCAGGCCGATGAACGCAAAACTGCTTACCAGGAGCACGACCAGAATGCCCAGCAGGTTCGCGCGCGAAAGGTCGAGACCGATGAAAAGGGCCAGCCCGCCGACCACGATCGCCAGCCGTATGATGCTGTAGATCGCCGCGAAAAGGCTCACGCCGAACAGGTGTATCAGGCGCGACACCGGCGCCATAAACGTATATTCGAGCGTGCCTTCCCAGCGTTCATACGCGACCGACATGGCGATTTCGTTGAAGAGCACCGAGAGAAAGCTCCACAGCAGCACACCGACGATCAACGTCAATGTCAACCGCTCGTCTTTCGCGGCCACGCCGATCAGCGCGATGGTCGCCGAATTGACCATCGCGTAAAAAGTGAAGACCACGACCCAGCCGAGATAGCGCTTCGTCAGGCTGAAATCCCGAAAGACGAAAGCCATTAACTGGCGTCCGGGTGTGATTATCGGTTTACGTTCCGCAATCATTCTTTTCCTCCTCCTTGATCGCCGGACAGCGACTCGCCCGTCATCTTGATGAAAGCGTCTTCGAGCGTCGCCGTTTGAGCCTGTTGTTTCAATTCCTCCGACGCGCCTTCGGCGACGAGTTGGCCGTGGGCGAGAAAACCTATGCGCGCGCACAGCCGCTCGGCCTCGTTCATGTCGTGCGTGGTCAGCAGGATCGTCGTCCCCTCTTCCGCGCGAAGTTCTTCCAGGAACCGTTGAACGTCGCGGCGGCTCTTCGGGTCAAGCCCGGTGGTAGGCTCGTCGAGCAGCAGCATCGGCGGATTGACCATCAACGCGCGCGCGATCGAGACCTTCTGCTGCATCCCACGGCTCATCTCTTCGAGCGGATCGGAAAACCGCCGCGACTCAATGCCGAGACGTTCGAGGATTTCAAACGCCCGCTTCTCTGCCGGCTTCGGTTCTAGCCCGTAAAGATAGGCCGAGTAGAGCAGGTTCTCCCGCGCCGACAGTTTTTTGTAGAACGCGGCGTCAACGCTCACGCGCCCGATCTTCCAGCGCACGGCGCGCTCTTCGTCCGGCAGCCGGTGCCCCATCAAACGCACCTCGCCGTGATCGGGAATGAGCAGCGTCGAGAGAATCCGAATCAGCGTCGATTTGCCCGACCCGTTCGGCCCCAACAGCCCATAAGTCTCGCCGTGCGCAACTTCGAAGGACACGTCTTTCACGGCCCATTGTTCGCTGACCGCATACTTGAAGACGCCTTGACGCTTGCGCTTGCGAAAAACCTTTTTCAACTGACGAACTTCTATCGCGTGATGATGATTGTTCTGAAATGATGAATCGAGCATAAATTTTTCCGATCAAGGGCCTGCTCCGCAAGACTCGTTCGCCTTAGCGGCGGCCTTCAAAGCTGCGATTGAAAATCGTGTTGGTAGATTGGGTTGAAGCGGCGAGAATCGGCTGGGAGTTTTGACGAAAGGACGATTGCGGCGCGTAAAAGTGGTCGGCCGCAGGGAAAAATCGCTCACAAAAAACGTCGGCGCCGGAAGGCGCGTAAAACTCTCAGCCTGTTAATTGAGCACTCTCATCGGCGATGCCTCCTCTGTTAAAGTCAATTGTTCCTGAACTCGATTAACCGTCGAAGCGAAAAAGCAATTGTACCGGCGCGACGCCGCGTTTGCAAGAATCAGCCGTAAGTGGCTCGTTTGAGGCGGTCCATCAAAGCCAAACCCAATCCCTCTTCATCTACGGTTTGACAGAAGATAGTTTCGATTCCGCTATCATCGCATTCGCGGAAAAAATTGAATAATTCGCGCGCGTATTGCTCGACGTCTTTGCAAAT
Source organism: Blastocatellia bacterium (assembly GCA_035714085.1). GTDB lineage: Bacteria > Acidobacteriota > Blastocatellia > RBC074 > RBC074 > JAJVID01. The sequence goes on along the minus strand of DASTMP010000113.1, from coordinate 1,669 downwards.
AAGGATTCGCTCGAACAAGGCGGCGTTCTGCGGCGCTTTGAGCCCGATGTAGGCTGACGAGTTCGTGGGAGCCGTGTATTGAGGAAATTGAGCAAGGACAACTTTCGCTTTTGGCGCGTAATGGCGATGCTTCATCCCGGGACTTTTCGGAACGGCGATGCCGGGCTCGCCCGAAATTTTGGCTATTTTGGTCTGCGGGATCACTTTCGACAGATCTTCGAGCGTGACTGCGCCGGCGCGCAAAATTACCGGCGTCTCCCCGGAGCAATCTACCACGGTCGATTCCAAACCGATCTTCGTCCGATCGCCTTTGAGGATGCAACTGATACGGCCGTTGAGGTCAGCCCTGACGGCCTGCCACGTCGTGGGGCTTGGCCGGCCCGAGAGATTCGCCGAAGGGGCGACAATGGGGACGGCGCAGGCGCGCAGAAATTGCCGCGTGATCGGGTCTTTAGGCATACGAACGCCGATGGTATTCAACCCCGCCGTCGCGGCGGACGGAACCTTTTCATTCTTGGGTAGGATCAGCGTCAACGGCCCGGGGAAAAAAGCCTGGATCAGTTTTGCGGCTATCTCCGGAACCCCGCTCGTGATCTGTTCGAGTTGAGAGAGATCGAAGATGTGCGCGATCAACGGGTTGTCGGCGGGGCGGTCTTTCGCGATGAATATTTTCTTGACGGCTTCTTCGTCGAAGATGTTCGCGCCCAAACCGTAGACAGTCTCGGTTGGGAACGCGACAACTTCGCCGCGCTGAATGAAGCGCGCGGCGATTGAGGGGGACTCTGTGATTTTAGTTTTCACAGCGCATACAGGTTTCAGGTTTCAAGTTCCAGGTGTCAGGTGTCAGGTGTCAGGTGTCGGCGCAAGAGCGGACCTAACTGAAACCTGAAACCTGAAACCTGAAACCTGAGTCAGTAACGCATAGCTTCCACGGCTGCGTCAGACCAGGCTTCGAGCGGAGCGTAATCGTCAGTCAAAATCACGGCCCGGTCGCGCGGCAATTTGAGCTGGGACGCGAAGACGGCTTCGATGTAGCGAGTTCGCTCGATCTCTTCCGACGTCTTCATCGTGAACGGCGCGGCGTTCTCCGCCAGGTTTTCGGGAATATCGCCGCTGACCAGAAACATGGTCGAAACGAATTTCCGCTTCTTGCCCGCCAGCAGCCAGTTCGGCGAGAAGATCTGCGTTTTTCCGAATACGCTCTCCATCGTCGCCACAATCGATGAGGCGATGCGGGAGGCTTCGCCGGAGACCCCGCCGACGATGTTGGCCACCACCAGCCCATCGTCCGCCAGCCGCTTTTTCAAATCGCTGAAGGCTTCGCGTGTGAGCAAATGGAACGGCGGCGAATCGCCGCTGAAGGCGTCGAGGACGATCACGTCGTATTTTTCGGTCAGCCTCGCCGTCTCGGTGCGTGCGTCTCCGATTATCACTTTGACCGAAGCCGGCAACCCGAAATATTCGCGCGCCACTTTTTCCGACATCGGATCTATCTCGATGACTGTCACCTCCGAACCTGCTTCGGCCATCGCGCGCGCGTAAACTCCCGGGCCCAGGCCCCATATCAGAACTCTTTTTGGAACGCCTTTGATTGTCGCCAATCGTTCCAGACCGTAGACATATTTGGCGTATGAGACGTCGCCGATCATCGACCCCTGCTGTACGCCGT
>DASTMP010000112.1:0-7454 GCA_035714085.1 Blastocatellia bacterium | reverse complement strand
TCAGCCCTGGATCGATACGGGCATCGATGTCGAGCCTAACATGACGTTCACGATTACGGCTGAGGGAACGATTGAACTCGACTCCCGCAACCGCAGCGATCCCAACGGCAACCGCAGCGCGAGCAACAGTACTTCGAACTACCCGATGAATGACGTCGGCGTCGGCGCGTTGATCGGCAAGATTCACTACCGCGACGGGCGAGATTCGAACTTTGTCTTCATCGGATCGCGCGGCGAGCCGACGAGCGAGCCGAATGAATACGGCCGCCTCTTCCTCGGAATCAACGATGATTACTTCCGCGATAATACCGGCTCGTACAGGGTGACGATTCGATGGTGAAAGGGAATGGGGAATGGGGAGTGGGGAGTAGGGAAAAGATGCTGTTCCTTATTCCCCTCTCCCGATCCCTACATCAATTTCTGTTGCAAAGAGCGTATCTGGTTGTGAAACATCTTTCCCAGACATGCGCATTTTTCCAGCATGGGGTTGATTTGCTGCGGCTGACCGAGTTCAACCCGTCTGGAAAGGATCAGGTGGGTTTCGTTTTCCTTCAGACTGCCCTGAGCGATTTGCAGAAAGCGAATGTAATCCTGGTGCTCTCTCTGCCATATCCTTCCGCAACATTCGCAGGTACCGAGGCGCTCGCTTTGCGAATTTGCAAGGTCATTCCGAATAACTCTTCTTTCGGAAAGTTTCGGGTCACGCGATAACAATCCTCTGCAATGTCCATCCCCAGTTTCCAAGTATCCAGGTCTTGATAAGATTCGATCTTCATATTTTCCTCCGATCGAAGCTGAATGATCTTTTCCCCACTCCCCACTCCCCACTCCCCGCTCCCGCTCATTCGACTGCGGATTCATCAATACTGAGCGAGCCGCGACCGGCGTCGAGCGTCGCTGTTACGCCGAGCGGCAGAGTCAGATTGCCGCTCGGGCTGTGGCCGCTTGGCAACCCGAACATTACCGGGACGTTTAAATCAGCGGTACATTCGGCCAGGACGTCCTGAATTCGATAGCCCTGATCGGCGTGTTGAACGCAATCGATCATCTCGCCGAAGACTATCCCGCGAACCTCGTCGAATTTCCCCGCCAGTTTCAACTGCTGCAGCATTCGGTCAATCGCGTAAGGCCGCGTGGCGGTGTCTTCGAGGAAGAGGATCGAGCCTCGCGTGTCGAGTTCGTCGGGCGAGCCCATCATCGCCGTGATCAACGACAGGCATCCGCCGAGCAAACGTCCGGTGACGCGCTCCTCAAGGCCGCAATGAAGCATTTCGGTCTTGTTCGATTTGATCTCGCCGAGCGGCGATGCGTCTGTGACGGATTTGATCAGGGTTTCGCGGTCGTAATGCTCTTCGCCTCCGGCCAGATCTTTAGCGGCCATCGGCCCGTGAAAGGTCACCCACCCGAAGCGGCGATAGAAGTACAGGCTTAAAGCGGTCATGTCACTGTAGCCGATGAAGACCTTCGGGCGCCGGCCGATCAGGGTTTCATCGAGCAGTTTGAACAGTCGCATCGAGCCGTATCCGCCGCGCGCGGCCCACACGGCTTTGATTTCGGGGTCGGCGAAGGCGCGCATTAATTCGGCGGCGCGGCGTTCGTCATCGCCCGCCGTATATCTGGCTTTGTCGAGAATCCCCGGCTCGTATCGCGCCCGAAACCCCAGGCGTTCGAGTTCGGCCACGCCGCGCGCCAGGTAATCGGCCTTCAAGTTGCTAGCGGGGGCGACGACGGCGACGCCGTCGCCGTCGCGCAAAGCCGATGGTTTAATAACTGGCGCTGATTGAGCCATTGATTATTTGATTATCTATGGTCGCCGGCTAGAGAAGGGCGCAATTGATTGGCGTCGCGGTTCAATGCATCCAATTGCCCCATGATCGGAGCCGTCTGCTGCAGAATCTCTTTGGTCATTTCAATGGAAGAGAGCAACGAGTCGAAATCCAGGGAAAGGATGTGTTCAGGAGTCGGCATCGTAACAACCTGATCGTTCACCAGGCCGAAGAAATTCTCGATCATCTGCAACTGCGCCTCGACGCGTTTGACGCTGCGTTCGATGTCGTCGAACGTCTGCAAACGCCGGCGCAGTATTTCAACGTTCTTTTCGTGCAGGGGGCGAGTCGCGTCGTCGGCGAATTGCGCGGCGCGCTCGGCCTGGCGCAACTGATTTTCGACTGTCTGGCGGTTGATCGCGCGCAGATGGTTCTTGCGCCGGCGGTATTCGTCGAGCAGATCGACGAAAGCCTCCCAGGTCGATTCGAGCTCGCGCAGTTGCGGCGGCTCGTCGGACAGGCGCGCGAATTTCTTGTAATTATCGCGAATCTGCCTCTTCATCCAGCTCAGATAATCCACGGCCTCGCGCTCGCGCGGGTCGAAGGTTTTGATTAACTCCTCGCGCTGTTTGCGGCGATGCTCTTCGAGCAGATGGCGCGAGCGACGGTCGACTATGCGGCGGTAGAAAGTGGAGGCGGGGACGGTGGCCAGGTAGACGCCTTCAATCACCAGCGCGCCAGCCAGCACCAGCGTCGGCTCGATGAAGCTCGTCGTGGCGGAATAGGCCGCCGCCGCCGCAGACAACAGCAGCCCGCCAATATTGATCGGCTCTTTGAGAGCCTCTTTGAAGTAGGAGATTTTGAACTCCATACGTATTGGGGATTACTCAGTCAACTTCCGTTCTTGCGTTCTTGCAGAGTGTGCTCCGCAGATCCCAAATTCTTGTCGGCAGGCGCCGCGGGCGCGCCTTCGCCCAGGGCCGGTCTTTCGGCCGCGGGCGCGAGTCCCATCTGTTGTTTGTAAGCGAGCAGCATGTCTTGCGCCTCGATGTTAGCCAGTTCCCGGTCTACGTTCTGCATCCGGGCGTCCAGGGAGGTCGAAGCCAGTTCGGCCTTGGCCTCGGCGGTGGCGGAGCGGTTGGCGATCTTCTCGCGCATGTCGTCGAAGGTTTGCGATGTGTCGCCGAGTTGGAAACTGGACATTGTTTGGGCCATGCGCTCCTGCATCTGCGCCTGTTTGGCGGCCGAGATCAACTGCATTGCCTCGGCCTGGCGGCGGCGCACCTGCGCCAGGTAATTGTCCAGGAACTCGCGCGCCTTGGTCGAAGCGACTTTGGCCTGTTCGTAGTTCTGTTTAGTGGTTTCGAGCGACCGCTGTTTGAGCTGCAACTCGCCGATGAGCGTGGCCGCGATGTCGTCGTGGCCGGTGCGGATAGCGGCTTTGATCTTGTTGTCGATCTCGGTCAGACTGGTTTGGTTGGCCTGGATTTCGCGCTCCAAGCGTTTCTCGGTCGACATGACCTGGGCGACGTTGTTGCGCATCTTCGGTACTTCGTCGTTCATGTCGCGGATCAATTGCTGGAGGATCAATTCTGGATCCTCCGCGCTTTCAATGATTCCGCCGAAGATCGAGCGAAATAGCCTTTTTAGACGGTTCCACATTTTTCGTTTCTCTCCTGAATCGGTGTGAGTAGGGGCGCTCTGGGCTGCTGGATGAAAGCCAGCTTCAGCCGCCTGTTCCCGCATGCGCTCTTACCCCGGTCGCCGTCTGAAACCGCCATCTGGAACTGCCATCTGGAACTCAATGACGGTTAGGCGCCTGTCGCGCTCATCGTATCCAATGACACGCAAAGGATACGCAAAGTTGGACGCCGGAGTTTCGCCCGCGCGCGGAAAACCTGCTTTTGCCTGACAGATTAAGGCAGAATGCAGTATAGCAGCCACCTTAAGCGTTGTCACTCAACGCGAAAAGTTGGACAATGCGCTCGAATTCACTGTCTTTCATCATTGTAATTCTATTTTGGGCAATTCGATTTTGGCCCGTGGCGTTTCTGCCTTGGCGCCGGATCATTTTTATCTACTGAAATTCAGATGCAGGTTTAACACCAACGGACAAAGGATCAAAGCGACAATGGATTGAAGAATACATTCAAATCTCCCTTTGATCCTTTGCCCGCTTGAGCCTTCGTGTTGAAGCTGATTTGAACACAACACAACTGTTCATTAGCGGGGAACCATGTTTTCACCGAAACCGCATCTAATTCATCGTCGGGCGATTTCGTTGGCGCTTTGTCTGGCTGTTTTTTCCGCTCTATTTTGGCTGAAAAGCGGCGAAGCCAGGCGCAGTCCCGAGAGAATAGACCACAGCCTTTCGCCTGTCCGCCTGAACCTGCAACTTCAGGGTCGCTGGGAGAAGCGCTTCGATTTGAAACGCGGCGAAACGTTCGAGCTTTCGGTCGGCCTGCCGTCGCCATCTTCGCTGCCACAGCAAGGGCGCGTCGGCGTTCGCTGGACGTTGATTGAAGAGAAAAGAGAGTCCGGCGCGGAGACCTCTTTTCCATCGCTATTCGCCCGCAAACCAGACGCCTTCGGCATCTACGCGCAACCGACCGCCGATTGGAAGAAGGTTTTGCACGCGCTCGACCCCGACCTCTATCTGGTTTACCGCGCGCCTGTCTCCGGTTTGTACGCGCTGGAGATTGCGCCGGTTACCGATGAGGCCACTGTTTTTGAAGGCGCGCGCTGGCGCGAAGACGGCGTCGCGCCACAGGCCGTAATGTTTCCGCGCGTAACGCCGTGGCCCGCCGGGAAGTCCGTTCCACTTTCGGTTACGATCCAACCATTGGGGCCATTGGGGCCACTTGGGCCTCTGGGGCCTGTTGAGTTGAAGGCTGAGACGGGCATGCATGTCGAAACCGAACCGAACGACACTCCTGAAATGGCGCAGGAGATCGCGTTGCCTGACGGCGAAGGCATTCAAGCTGTGCGCATCACTGGCGGCGCTGACGACATTGAATATTTCGACAACGGTCGCGTTGGCAAATCTGGCGACGACTGGTTCCGCTTGGCGTTCAACGGCAAGGAGCCTCGCCTGCTGACATGCAACCTGGCGATTCCCGACCACACGCTGGCTGCGCAACTCCGGTTTTACGCGCTCGACGCTTCGGGCGCGCTGGTCGAATACTCCGAGGGGCGGAACGAGAACGAACGCACGCACCAGCAGAACGAACAGCATCGCGCCTCGATCGTTCGCCTGATCAGGCCGGGCGGGACATATTTCCTGCGCGCCGAAGCCAACGCGCCGGGCTACGAGATCGAGTTGCGAGTGTTACAGCCCGCGCCTTACGTCGATCCGCGAATGGCCGTGCGGCAGGCGATGTACGATCACATCGGTCAGATCGATTCCTGGCTGACCAACCGCCCGCGCGGCGCTTCGGTCGAACGCCGCATCCGCGACACAGGCAATCTGATGGGCGCGCATTGCATGAGCTGCCACACGCAATCTGGAGTCTGGGGGCCTGCCGTTCCGATCGAGAATGGCTATCGCGTCGAGAACATTCAAAACTATCGCCGCTTGATTAACGTGATGTACGAATCGCTGCGCCCGACCAACTACCTGAAGGACGCGGCGAACAACACCAGCCTCGCGCCGCTAGACGTCGGCGACGGCCCCGCCGGAACGCGAGTCGCCGGCCACAACGTCTGCACGACGGAACGTGTCGTTCCCGCGCGCAAGCTCCATTCAATGCAGGCGATCCGCGCGGCCAATCACGTTCTTCAAACCGCTGATCCTAGCGGTATCAATGCGGCTGGACCTGGATCGAACGTGGGACAGTCAGTGGTCTACAACTACGCCGGCGAGATTTTGCGCACGGCCTGGGATCGCGCCGGGCATCCGCGCTACTTCGCGGCGCTCGAAGAGAAGGCGGAGAAGATGCTCGGAGTCTATCCGCGCTACAGCGACGACCTGTCGCATCGCATCGAATTATTCAAACGCTTCTTCCCCCAAGATTACATCGCGCAAAACCAGCGCGCGCGGTCCATTCAACAAAGCTTGCCGCCGGAGCCGGAGCCGCAGGCAGACAAGCAGGCAGGGATGCCTGCGCCCTCAGACGGCAAACCCGCGGAGCCGCCTCCGGCGCGATTTCCGGCGTATAAATTGAATAGCGCTGACGACGCGGCAAAGCTCTGGTCACGTATTCAGGACCAATTGAAGAAAGACGAGGCGCGGTTGCGGGCGATTCAAAACGCCGACGGCTCGTGGGGCTTCGATCCCGGCAAGAGCGACGACGGCGACAAGACCTGGAAGACCAACGGAGAATTCGATCCGGCGCCGACCGCGCTGGCGCTGGTCGCGTTTCAGGCGTTGGGATACAGCGCCGACGACCCGGCGGTGGCTCGCGGCGTCAAAGCGCTGCTACGAATGCAGGACCCTTATGGCCGCTGGAATAAGAGCGCGCTGACGGGCTTTGTAACGACCGCATACGCGCTGCACGCGCTCTCGCGGCTCTATCCCGAGAAGCCGGTCAAACCGGCTCGGGCCGAGTTTGAACCGAAACGCGGGGAGACATTGTCGGCGGCGATAGCGCGCGCGCGCGCGCTATCGCACACGGACGATCCGGCGCTTATCGATCTGATGATTCAGGCCGCTTCGCATTCAAGCCCGCAAGTCAGGTTTTGGGGCGCGATGGCTCTGGGCGGCGTTCATCGCGAACGCGGTGTCCCGGCGCTCATCAGGTTGATGGGCGATCAGGTGAAGATGGTTCGCGACGCTTCCGCATGGGCGATGAAACAGACCTTGCTCGACGACACGGGCTTCGACGCCCTCTTCGCCGCGTATGAAAAAGGCGACGACCTGACGCGCGAGAGCATTGTCAAATCGCTGGGAATGCGCGCCGACGCGGTGATGACGCAGCCGCGATTCGACAAGCGGCGGCTGACGCGATTGCTCGACCGCGCGCTCAACGACGATCCTCATCCGGGCGTGCGCGCGTGGGCGGCGAAAGCCGCGTGGCAATGGTGGGTCTGGAATCCTCCGATGCGTGAGGCGATACAGCAAGCCTGGACGCGAAAGCTGCTCTCGCCGGAGCCGAACGCCCTGGTCGAAAACTGCTTCCGCTATCAGAGCCATGCGCTCTTCATCGCCAATGGCCACAAGGCTAACGGCAGCGAAGAGCATCAATACAAAGAACTCTCGGCGCTCTTCAAAACTCTGGAACAGAAGCTCGACGACGCGGCGTTGTCTGACGTCGCCAAAGACCGGCTGGCGCGGCGGCTCGTTGCCATTGCCGCGACGTTCTACTCTTCGGCGGGCGGCGACGGAGGCCCCGGCCAGATGGGCTACATCACCGACGGCAGCACGGAGATGATGGGCAAGGCGACCATGCGTTTGTGGAGTCGAACCGGCGAGTCAGATATTCCGGAGTTGCGTCTGGTGATGGAAGGCGCGGCCGGCGTCGCTTACCAGCCGCTGCAGGACAAGATCATCGATTACTCGACCCACGGCCCCGAAGAGTTGCGCACTCTGGCCGCTGCAGCCGTTTCCGATCCGACCGCGGTCACGCTGCCCGCCGTACAGGAGAAGGTCGAACCGCTGGTCGAGCAAATTAATCGCGGCGCGCAGGATTACGACCGCCGCCAGACGCTCGCCGCGCCCGTGCTGCGACTCTTCGCCCGCGCCAAGTGGGC
>DASTMP010000111.1:0-36003 GCA_035714085.1 Blastocatellia bacterium | reverse complement strand
TGGGACGGCGCGACGCTGCCATCTTAAAGGGGAATGGGGAATGGGAAATCGAGGATCGAGGATCGAGGATCGAGGATCGAGGATCGAGGATCGAGAATTGAAGCGTTCAATCTCGCTATCCTCGATCTTCCATCTTCGATCCTCAGTCTCTGACTCCCCGCTCCCGCAGGCTTCATGACGCTGACTGACAGGGCCAAAGACAGAGCCAAAAAGAACCCGAGGCTGTTGCTCGTGGTTCTGGTGATTCTTCACCTGATTCTGATCTCGCTCAATCGCGTTCAGGGGCAGCCGAACATACGATATTTGCAGGTCGTAATGATGGTGGGCTTTACGCCGTTGCAGTGGTTGGCGTCTCATGGCGTTTCGTCAGTCAAGTCGATGTGGGCTGGCTATTTCGATTTGCGCGGCGCAAAACGCGAAAACGAATGGCTGAAGTCCCGCAATTCGGAACTCGAATCGCAGAACATCGAGTTGCGCGATAAAGCAAAGCTCTTTGAACATCTCGAAGCCTTGAATCGATCTCCGGCCTTATCGCCCTATCGGCGGGTGAACGCGTTGGTAATTGGCCGGGACTCCGACAGCTGGTTTAAAACGGTGGTCATCGACCGCGGCGCGCTCCACGGCGTCGAGAGAGATCAGCCGGTTGTGTCGACTGAAGGGTTGGTGGGCCGCGTGGTCAGCGTCTCGCCGATTTCAGCTCGCGTGTTGCTCATCACCGACGAGCGACACGGCGCCGGCGCGGTGGTCGCCCAGACCGCCGAGAACCGCATGGTGGGAATCTTGAAAGGCAAAAACCAGTCGCTCTGTGAATTGAGACTCCTCTCCGAGGGCGGCAAGCTTGAGAATGGCGAGCAGGTCATCACTTCCGGGCAAGACCAACTATATCCCAGGGGGTTGTTGATCGGACGGATCAAGAATCTGACCTCTCAGGACGCCACATCCGCTCCGATCGATGTCGAGCCTGCGGCCGGGCTGCAGAAACTTGAATCGGTCGCCGTGTTGCTGATTCCGCGTGAGGAGATTCGCCGCCAGTATGAGGAATTGATCAAGGTCGAGAAAGAAAAAGAGAAGAAGGAAAGACAGGACAAGACGCCTGATCGCAACAGGCGTTAAGCGCATGGGTAAAAGTTTTGCGGTGTACAGATGTGGCGCGAGTTGTTTGCTTGCGCCCGTGGCGCTGTCACAAGGCGCGAGTAAGCAACTCGCAAGGCGCCTCATTACTTTCACTCCAGCGCTTTGGTAATAAACTGAGTGGCAGCCAGATCGTAAAAGAGGGCCGGATATTGAGCTTGCGGCTTCCCTCACGATCGGGCTACCACCGAAGGCTGAGAGTTTGAACTTTACGGTAAAAGGGCGTTGGAGAAAGTATCCCGCGGTTCGACGCTGAAAATCACGGTCTGCCTGCTTGCAGCCGCATACTTGCAAACCACACTCGCGCAGCAAGTCTCAGCGCCGGTGGGTCGGTGGTTGGAGCACATCAGTTGGCTATTGCTGGTGGTCATCTACATTGCTTTACAGCGTGACCCCGTCAAATCCCTGATGACAGCCGCCGCCGCCGGAATCATCCTCGACGCTTTTTCGGGGGGGCGTGGCATCGGCGTCAACGGTCTGGCCATGGTGATCGCGGCGTATGTCGCCGATCGAATCGCATCCGTGATTATGGTTGATAACCTGATCTTCAGGTTCCTGGCGGTCACGGCGGGGAGCGTCATCAACACCCTGATTCGCCTCGCCTTCTACAGCTTGCTCAAGCTTGACCTCCCGGTCCTGGCCAGCGGTAGAGACGTAGCGGCGACCGTCGTCTTCGACCTCTTCGCCAATCTCTTCGCGTCTGTCCTCCTTTACATCGCGCTGGATCGCGTCTTTAATAAAGGCATAGACCAAAGGCGGCGTCGTATGGAAGCGCGCCGTTTGAGGCCAAGGTTATAAAAACGTTATGGCTTCTGACAGAAATCAAACCTTTGATCCGACCGAAGACCTGCGGCAGGCCGGGTTGCGGTTGCAGATCATCCACTATCTGGCGATCGCGTTGTTCGGGGCTTTGATCGCGCGGTTGTGGTATCTACAGGTGATGAATAGTCAGGATTTCGCCGGGCGCGCCGAGGCCAACCGCATACGCGTCATCCCGATTCCGGCGCGGCGTGGCACCATCTTCGACCGCAAAGGGAATGTCCTGGTCACCAGCAAAGCGTCCTTTAACATTGTTCTAAGCCGCGAGGACATCAAAGACTCTGAACTCCCTCAGATAGCCGATTTGCTGGCCCAATACCTGGAAATCGACCGCCAATGGCTGGCCAAGCGCTTCGAGGACGCCAAGTACGGCGCGCAATACGAATCGATCGTGATCAAAGAGTTGGCGTCTCCAACCGACATCGCATGGGTCAGGGCGCATGAGTATGACTATCCGATGATCCGCGTCGAAGAGGCGCCGCAGCGCCTTTACCTTTACGGCCAGTTGGCCGCCCATGCGCTCGGTTACGTCGGCGAGGTCAGCCCCGAAGAATTGAAGAAGCCGAACGGCCCGTTCAGCAAAGACAGGGGATACAAACTCGGGGACATCATCGGCAAATTCGGCATCGAGAGCAAATACAACGACATCCTGATGGGCAAAGACGGCGAGCGTCGCGTGCTCGTAGACAGCCGTGGCCGGATTCAGCCCAAGGGTGAAATCGAACGCATCGATCCTGTTCCGGGACGCGATTTATACACAACGCTCGATTTGGACATTCAGAAAGTGGCCGAAGCGCAGGCCGACGCGATGCCGGCGGGCCGCGGCGCGATCGCTGTGATGGATCCGAACAACGGCGAGGTACTGGCGATGGTCAGCCATCCCGCGTTCGATCCTAATATCTTCTCGCAACGCGCCAAGACGCCGGAGGGTAAGGAGGAGATTCGTGAGTTGTACGAAGACCCCGACAAGCCGCTCTACAACCGCGTCATCCAGGGCGGATTCCCGCCGGGTTCGACCTGGAAGCTGCTGACCACGGTCGCCGCGCTGAATGAGGGCACAATCACTCCGGAACAATCGCGTGTGCAGGACGGCCCTCTCCAGGTCGGTAACTATTTGATGCACTCGATATCACATCTTGGCCAACCGACAATTCACGACGCCATTGTGCATTCGGCCGACGGTTACTTCTATCGTCTCGGCATCAAATTGGGGGTCGAGAAGTTCGAGAAGTGGGTCGACCTTTTCCATTTCGGTGAGCGCACGGGCATCGATCTGCCTAACGAGCGCGCGGGCACTCCGCCCATCCGTCAAACGAAGCTCCGGGAATACGAATGGCAGATCAAAAAGGTCGAGAAGCAATTGGAAGAAGCCACGGACAAGACGTTCAGGGCGCAGCTCGAATTCAGGATCAAGCAATTACAGCATGAGGCGCAATGGAGCGATTACGACATGGCGTCATCCGCTTTCGGTCAAGGCCGCAATGCTTCGACGCCGGTCCAGCTTTTGCGGTACGTCGGCGCTCTGGCCAACGGCGGGCATCTGCATACGCCGCACCTCTTGCTGAGGGCGGTTTCCGGAATTGATCGCAATGGCAAGGAACACGCCGAGGTCCGATACGAAGATAGCAACGCCTTCGACGTCCCGATGAGCGACACGATTCATAAGATCGTCGTAGACGGCATGTATGGCGTGGTTAATGAAGCTGGCGGTACGGGTGGGAACGCGCGCGTCGAGGGGTTCGACGTTTGCGGCAAGACGGGCACAGCGCAGGTGGCGTCGAAGGACAAGGCCGGGGCGAAGAACAAAGACCATGCCTGGTTCATCAGCTTCGCGCCTCGTGATAAGCCCGAAATCTCATCGGTGATTCTGACCGAGAACGTCGGATTCGGGAGCACGTTCTCCGCGCCGCGCGCTCAGGCGATTTACGAAGATTACTACCGCCGCACTCGCGGGCTGGGGCCTAAGCCCGCAGAGACGAAAGCTGAAAATGGCGGTTCGGGGGATGCGTCTCGAAGCCCGGAGCGAAAACCGGACATCGCGACTCCAACCCCCAGGCTCTAGGCCGAGTTTTTATGTTCAACGTCAACGTCAACCGCAGATATATCGCCGATTTCGACTGGGGGCTGCTCGGCCTCGCTCTGGGCGTGGCGGCTTTCGGGGTGCTCGAAATCTGGAGCGTCGAGCCGTCGCCCGGGTTGTGGCGTAGACAGTTGGTCGGAATCGGCATAGGTCTGGTGGTGATGTTTCTGACGACGCGCTTTGATTACCGTCGCGTCGTCAACGCCGCGCCATATCTGTACGGTGTCGGGGTCATACTTCTGTTGTTGGTGCTGTCACCACTCGGCAAAGTGGTGAACAATAACAAGAGTTGGCTCGAGATCGGCTCTTTCAGCTTTCAGCCGTCGGAGATGGCCAAGATATTCACGCTCATGTTTCTCGCGTATTATCTGGCCGGAGTGAGGAAACGCCCTATTGATCTGCAAACGGTTGCGGTCGCGTTTGGGATATGGGCATTGCCGACCGCGCTCGTTTTCCTGGAAAATGACACGGGAAGCGCGCTCAGTTTCACTTCCTTTTTCGCAGCCATGCTCTTCCTCGCAGGTTTGCGTTGGAGTTGGGTGGCGGCGGCGCTCGTGGCGGTCGTGATTGTGGTGATCGTCGCCGCGCCTCGCATCAAGAATTGCGAGAGTTACAAGTGCGAGCGCGTCAAATCCGTTTACTGGCCCGATCTGGCCAAGAAGCGATTCCGCTATCAAAACGATCAGGCGGAGATCGCCGTCGGCTCCGGGGCGGTTCTCGGAAAAGGCCCGCGCGGCAGCACACAGGGCTCGCTAGGGTTTTTACCAGAGGTTCACAACGATTTTATTTTCGCCGTTGCCAGCGAGGAGTGGGGATTCATCGGTAGCTCCCTTTCGTTGGCCATCTACCTGACGATTATTGCGCGGCTGATTCAGATCGCGCGCCGTTCGCGCGAACGGACGGGGCTGCTGCTGGTCGCCGGTTTGGCGGCTCTGCTGCTTTATCACGTGACAGTCAACGTGGGGATGGTCATTCGATTATTGCCGATTATGGGAATCCCGCTGCCTTTGATGAGCTTCGGCTCGACGTCAGTCGTGGCCACATGTTTCGGCCTCGGACTGGCGATCAGCGTGCGTCTGAAGCGTTTTGTTAATTAACGACGTATGGCGCTCGCGGAACAGGTTTCCCGTGAGAATTAATTCAACGCCGCCGTCGGTAGCGCGCCCACCAAGCAGCGCGCCGCGCGGCGCCACTGAAGACACTGCCGCTTCGGCTCACTGCGCCAAAGTGTAGCCGGACGCGGACGGCCGTCTTACGAGGGGCGAAAAGCAGCTCGGCGCGCGCTATCGGTCGCGGCGCCGCGGCGGCGAATTTATCGAACGGATTTACAAGATGGTTTCGGCGATTTCGAGCGCGCCTATTTTTTGATGCGCTTCTCGCCGCTCCCCATCAGACAGGAGATATTAAATGTCGAAAGAGATGATAATCAGCGTCAACGGACGCGAAAAGAAGATCGCCATAGTCGAAGACGACGTGGTGACCGAATTCTACGTCGAGAGAGGCGATGAGAATCAGGGCATCGTCGGCAATATTTACAAAGGCCGAGTGATGAAAGTGTTGCCCGGTATGCAGTCGGCTTTCGTCGACATTGGGCTCGAACGCGATTCATTCCTTTATGTTTCTGACTTTTTTGACGAAGAAGAAGAAGAGGAGATAGAGGATAAGAGAGAGACTCAACGTCAGGTCCAGAAACAACCCCGCGCGCATCGCGAAGGTTTGCGCATCGCGACCCCGGTGGAGCAAGAGCCGGAAGAAGAGAAGGAATTCGAATTGCGGATGGCCGCGCTGCGCCACATCGAGGAGATATCGGAGGAGCCGGCGCCTGAGCCGTCTCCCGATGATGATGGGTTGGAAGCGGGAGTGGCCGAAGCGGCGGACGATACCGAGGCCGCGTTAAACCCGCGCCAGCGCCGCCAGCGCAGGTTGCGTTATGCGGAAAAAGAGGCGAAGGCGGAGAAAGTCCCTGCAGCAGCCGAGATTCGGGAGGCCGAGGTCCCCGCGGCGGAAACGGATGATGAAATTTCGGGCCGCCGCCGCCGCCGCCCGCGCCGCCGCCGAGGCGCCGAGGCCGCCGAAGCGCTGGAAGGAGTGACGAAAGGCGACGAAGAGCTTCCGCCTTACGTCATCGTTCATCACGAGCCACTGGAACGCATCATGGATGACGACACCGCCGTGGTCGAAGGCGAGATGCTCAAAGACGCGATGCTGCAGGAGCGCATCACCGAGCGCATCCACGAAGAGGAGCGCCGCGCATCGCTGATCGAAGTCGAGCCTACGCCGGAAGTCCTCGTCGGCAGCTTGCGCCGCTCGATTGCGAGCGAGTTGGGATTCGAGCGCATCAGCGACGATTCCGAGACGCGCCCCGATCTCGAGCCGGACGTCGAGCTTGGTTTCGAGCCGGGCGATGAGTCGGGCGCGACGCCGGGCGCCGAGCCAAATTCCGAATTGGACATCGAGGCCGGAAAGATCGAGCCGATCTCCGAATGGGCGCCAACCGTTTATGAAACGCTCGTCGAGGCGCCAGATGGCGCTCGCCCTGATTTTGAATCATTTGAGCCATTGGAAATTGAGGAAGACATCCGGGAAGACATCCGGGAAGATATCATGGCGATCCGTCAGGACGCGGCTCAAAATGGAGACTCGGCCGAGTCTCCGCTCGAAGTCGCCGCCCAAGCGCCTGAAGAGGACGGCGCCGAAAAGACGGATACTGTTGATGAATTGAGAGACGCGGTTGCGAAAATTCGCCAACGTCCACGCCGAGGTGAAATGGCCACGCGCCGTGGCGGGCGTGGCCGCCGGAGAGGGACCGGAACCGGAACCTACCGCACGCGCGCGGCGACGGCCGCAGAGCCTTCCCTGGGCGTCGAAGAGCGGCGCGATGAAGAGGCTTATGAGCCGGAAGAACCGGCGCCGCTCCCGCGTCCGGCGCTGGCCCGCTCGGGCGACCGCTTCGCGCGCCCGGTGATTACCGACCTTCTGCGCGAAGGGCAGGAGATCATCGTCCAGATCGCCAAAGAGCCTATCGGCCAGAAAGGCGCCCGCATCACTTCGCATGTGGCGCTGCCGGGCCGCTACATCGTCTATATGCCGACGGTGGAACACATCGGCGTTTCGCGCAAGATCGGCACCGACGAAGAGCGCCAGCGCCTGAAGCGCACGCTTCACCAACTGCGCGGCGAATCGGGCGCCGCCGGTGGCTTTATCGTTCGCACCGCCGCCAACGGATGCACGATTGATGAGCTGCGTGAAGACATGCATTACCTGATCCGCACCTGGACTGACATCCGCCGCCGTTCGGATCGCGTCAAGGCGCCGGCCATCGCTCACCGTGACCTGGACCTGGTGCAGCGAATCCTGCGCGATCAGCTCTCATCCGATTTCAGCGCTATCCGCGTGGACAGCGAATTCGAGTACGAGCGCATAGTCGATTTCGTCAACCGCTTCGCGCCAAAGCTGGTCAACCGCGTCAAGCTATATACCAAGGACACGCCGATCCTCGAACATTATGGCGTCCAGGCCGAGATCGACAAGGCCGTCAAACCGCGCGTCTGGCTGAAGTCGGGCGGTTACATCGTCATCAACCAGACCGAAGCCCTGGTTGCGATTGATGTCAACACCGGCAAATTCGTCGGCAAATCGAACCGCCTTGAAGACACCATCGTCAAGACCAACCTCGAAGCGGCCAAAGAGATCGTCCGCCAGATCCGATTGCGCGACCTCGGCGGCATCATCGTGCTCGACTTCATCGACATGGAAGAGCGCAAGAACCGCCAGAAGGTAATGGGGGCCCTCGAACAGGAGCTGCGCAGCGACCGCTCGCCGTCGAAGATTCTCCAATTCAACGACTTCGGCCTGGTGGCCATCACGCGCAAACGAGTCAAACAATCGCTCGAACGCACGCTTTGCACCCCCTGCCCATATTGCGGCGGAGGCGGCATGGTAAAAAGCCCGCAGACGGTCAGCTATGAAATCCTGGCCGAGGCGCGCCGCATCTCGAAAGACGTCGACCATCACAACGAGGTCATCCTCCGCGTCAACCCGGAAGTGGCCAAAGCGCTACGCGGCCCCGAACGCGACGTCCTCGCGGAGATCGAGGCTCATCTGGGCGGCCTGGTCACGATCAAGAGCGACCCGACCGTGCATCAGGAACAGTTCGACATCGCGCTGGCCTGAGGATTACCAAAATAGATCAACACAAAGGGTCAAAGGGTCAAAGATGTCTTTGACCCTTTGACCCTTTGTGTTGATCTATATACTGATTTGCAAGCCGCGCTACCGCTTATCACTCGTCGAAGCGCCAGCGGCGATAGGCGCCTTCTTCAGATATTTCTCGTACCACGCCAGATACCGCTCGAACCGGTCGCGGATATAACTGGGGCGATTGATGCCGTGATTCTGATTGGGATAGATCACGAGCTGCGTCTCAACGCCGAGGCTGCGCAGCGCCTGATACATCTGTTCGCTTCCGGCCGTCGGAACGTTGAAATCGTGGTCACCGCTCAGAAAGAGAGTCGGTGTTTTGATGCGGTCGGCGTGGAGGAACGGGTAAGAAACCTTCTGATAGGTCTCCCAGGCCTTCGGATCCCAGGGCGGGCCGATCTCGTTGTCGTATTGGATGATGTATTGATCGGTTCCGTAAAATGAGACCGTGAAAGCCGTGCCCGCGCCGCTGGTCCCCGCCTTGAAGCGATTGTCGCTGGCGATCATGTAATCGGTCAGGATGCCGCCGTAGCTCCATCCGCCTACGCCCAGACGATCGGGATCGGCAACGCCCATCTTGATGACGTGATCAACGCCCGCTTGCAGGTCTTCGACTTCGTAATGACCCCAGTCGGCGAAGATCGCGCGCGAGAACTTCTGGCCTCTACCGGCGCTGCCGCGATAATTCACGGCCAGGACCGCGTATCCGTTCGCCGCGAAAAATTGCCTTTCCGCGCTGAACGAATGCTGATCCTGACCATTCGGACCGCCGTGAATGCGCAGCAGCAACGGAACCTTCGTTCCCTTCACGTAACCAGTGGGGTATGTCAACAGGCCGTGGATTTCCGCGCCGTCCTTGCTCTTGAATCCGACCTCTTCGGTAGGCGCGATCTCCAGCTCGGCGAAGAGCGCGTCGTTCTGATGCGTGAGTTGACGCAGCGCGCCGTTTTCAAAGGCGTAGACTTCAGCATATTTCATATCGCCGCCCGAAATGACTACAGAGCGGTTCCTCGCCGATTCCCAATTCGAGATCATAACCGGCGTCGCCAGCAGCCGCTCCACCTTGCCTCCCGCCAGTGGCGCCTGCGCCGGATAGACCGATCGGTCGTCGGTGACCAGGAAGCGAATGGATTTGCCGTCGGCGCTGAAGCTGGGCGAGGAGACGCCGCGGTCGAGAGCTTCGACAGTCTCTAGTCGTCTTGGCGCGCTGGATCCTTCGGCGCCGACGCCTGAGGATAGAATCGCCAGATGGTTCATGCTGTAAGCGCCGTATTTCTTCTCGTCGCCTTCGAGGACCGCGATCCATTTTCCGTCGGGACTCCATTCGGGGCGCGAACGCCCGCCTCGGCTGCCCGCGTCCGTCAACGCTTTTTCTGTCGCGCCCGGCTTCGCCTCGGCGACAAAGACCTGAGCCGAGGGATCGCGATCAGGGTCCGCAGCGTGATTGCTCATAAAAGCGACGCGCGTTCCGTCGGGCGACCACGAAGGCGCGGCTTCATCCCATTTGCCGGTCGCCAGTCGCTCCAGCTTCTTCGTCTCGACGTCGAAAAGATAGATGTAACTGTGGCGGCTTGAGAGCAGATAGCCTTGCACGTCCTGTTTGAATTTGTAGCGATCAATCAGGATCGGCTTAGGCGCTTTTGGCTTCCCGCCACTTTCTTTCGCGGCCTCGGTGGCCTCGGCCTCAGGATCAGGATCACCGACGACCAACGCCAATCGCCTGGAATCCGGCGACCATTCGTAGTCCTGCAAGCGTCCTTTCAAGTCGGTCAGTTGAAACGCCTCGCCGCCGTCGCGGTCGAGCAGCCACACCTGATTGCCCTTGGCCGGGCCGGGCCGCGACGAAGTGAACGAGAGGTATTTTCCGTCCGGACTCCAGCGCGGCGACGATTCGCTCTCCTGGCTCGATGTCATCTGGCGTTCGCTCTTGCCATCAAAGCTGATCATCCAGATGTGTGAGTTCGTCTTGTCCTCTTTGACGTCGACGGTCGAGACGACGTAGGCCACCCACTGGCCGTCTGGCGAGATTTGCGGATCACGCACTTCGCGAAAGCGGGCCACGTCATCGAGTTTGAGTGGGCGACGCGCGGGCTGCGCCATCATGACGGCCGCCGAAGCCAGAATGAACAGCAGAGTGCGGAATGATTTTTGTGGAGACATAGGGGGTTCTTTCTGGTTAATCTCTGTAAACTAGGTTTTCTAGTGTTTTCCTTGCCTCGAAACAATCAGGATTGGAGCGGCGGAAACCGCAGATTCACACAGATGCGATAGATTGTCACGGATTATCCGCCATAATCCATCGCATCCGTGAAAATCCGTGGTTCTTGCCGTCTTTATCGCGCGACATTCTCCAAAATCCAAATCCCTCCTGAAACCTCCATGATCGGCAGGACAATGCGGTCGGCGGTGAGCGCCATCTCCATAGTGGCGACATCGGGCAAGATCATGCGGGCAGGGCTTTCAAGGTTCGTCACGCGAAATGGCGCTCCCCTGGGTTGGCCGCTCGCCGTATCGAAATCGATGCCCCAGACGTTGAAGAATCCGGTTCGATTGGACACGAAGTAGAGACGTCGGCCGTCGGGCGACCAGCGCGGCTTGTCATCGAAGTATTTGGCTTCGGTGATGCGCCTCCATTCGCCGCCTGAAGCCGGAACGACATAGATGGTCGAGATTCCGGCATTGATCGCCGGGGCGGCGATGAAGCTGATCCACCTTTGATCCGGAGAGAAGCTAGCCTGGTAGAGATTCTTTTCCGGATCGGAGGTGATCATGCGCATTTGCGTCTCGGCATGAGGCGCCCCCGCAATCGGAAACAGGCAGATCGCCTGTCGTCCCGGAATTTGGCGATCTGATCCTCCGAGTATCCACTTCCCGTCAAAAGACCAGTCCCAGGCGTTAATAGCTGACATGGTGGAAGAGACGACCGTCTGTTCAGCGCCGCCGCCAGTAGGCATCAGGACAAGATTACGCTCATTCGTGGAGCCTTCCGGATTGACCGGGCGGCTGCGATGATAAACCAGCCGCGAACCGTCATGTGACCAATGCATCTGTGAGCGCTGTGACTCATCCGCCGCCAGCAGCGTCTCATGTCCGTCCTTCAGGGATTTCTCCCAAAGCTCCCATTTCCCGCCGCGGCGCGTAACAAACGCCAGCTTCTGGCCATCGGGTGAGAGGGTGGGGTAAATGGCTTTCACCCCGGCCGCGGTGACGGGCCGTCCTTCTCCTTTGATCCGGCCTGCGGAAGTGTCGAAGGGGATTGACCACAATCTGGTTTGCTCGGCGCGCGTGGTGAAAGCCAGTTTACTGCCGTCCGGCGAAATCGCTATGTCCCTATCCAGCCCCGCGCCGGTGGTCAATCGTTCCGGACCGGCAATCCAGCGCAGGCTTTTCGGCTCGACTTCAACTTTCCACAGATTTTTCACGCTCTGGGAGGTTCCTTCAAAATAGAGCGCCCGGCCGGAGGGCGACCACACAAAATTGCGGAGGGTTACCGCCGCTTCTTTAATCTGCTCCTTCACCTTAGAATCCAATTCCGATCTGACCGGCGGGCCGCCATCCAATGGAATGGTCCAGAAGCTCCAATTTTGCTGACGATGCCATCCCCACAGCGAGAGATGTTTTCCATCGGGTCGCCAGGCCACCCTAAAGTACTCAAATTGTGGGAGAAAATTCGACATCACCTCGCGCGGCGATTGGCCGTCGAGTCCGACCACATAGACCTTGGGAATCTCCACCGTATCGTCCCGGAGCGGCGAGCTGTAGAATAGAATCTGCTTGCCGTCCGGCGACCAGTGTGGGTAAGAGCCGAAGGAAGAGACCTTGCGCTCCTTGCCGCCGAACACAGGCGTTACATACAGGCCTCCGCCATCACGCTCGGAGCGGAAGACCAGAAGGTTGCCCTCGGGCGCCCAGTCCGGCTGCCAATCGTGGGCCTCGGACGTGGTTACGCGAATCGGATTGCCTTCGCCGACAGGCCGCACCCAGATGTCAAGATTGCCGCTTAGGTCAGAGCTGTAAGCGATCATACGCCCGTCAGGCGACCAGCTCGGTTCACTTTCGAGGCCGGGATCGAAGGTCAATTGCCAGAGTTTGCGCGGCGGCGGAGAATCGACCGGCGACCTCCGGCTGATCATCGTGATGGCCAGGACGGCCATCACGAGCGCTGCGAGCGAAGCGAGCGCAGTGATCGCCCATCGTTTATTAGAAACGGTCTTGCCATTGAGCGCCTCACTCCCTCCATGCGCCTCAAAGGGCGCCGCCTCCGCTGCGATTGCGGAGCCGTTCACCGCGTGGAAATCGGAGGCGGCGCCCTCTGACCCGTTAGTCGGGAGCGCGATGAACTCTTCCCTCGCGCCATTCACTTCTCTCACGCTGGCCACGAAGCGATAGCCCCGACCTGGGACGGTAAGGATGTAATGGTGCTCGTTCGGCTGTTCGTCGAGGGCCTTTCTCAGGGCGGAGATGTTGCGGGCCAGGTTATTCTCCTCCACCACGGTGTCGGGCCAGACTCGCTGCAGCAGCTCATTCTTCTCCAACACCTGCCCTCGATGTTGGATCAGCGCCAGCAGGATCTCGAAGGCTTTAAGATTAAGTGGCACGACCTCCCCATCCCGCGTCAGAACGTACTTCACCGTATCTACACGAAATGGGCCAAACTCATAGAATGGTGTGGCTTGCTCTCGTTGCGATTCGTTCATAACTTTTCAGAAGTTTTCAAAAAGACAGATAACTTTTCAGAAGTTATTAGACCACCGCAAAGACTTTGTATTCCGCATTCGATTATCTATTCCCAGCCAAAACCGGCGAACGCGTTCGAGCAGTTGCGTGGTGAAGGGGATGTAAGGGTTGCTCGAACAAGGAGCGCCTCCAGCCTTTGGTTGATCTTATATAAAGATGAAGCTAGCGCTGTCAACCTGAGGATCGAGCTGAGATGAAAATTCGAATCCGGATTTCGCGCCGCTTTTCGTCGCGCCAGGCTTGATCGAGCCATGGTCGGCATGGCGGCGCGGCGACTCAACCCGATGCGCCGCCGCTCCAGGCGCGCGTTTAACCATGAGAGGGAGATGATTATGTGTATTAATTCGCTTCGCAAGAAAGCGCCTATGCTCTTGTCGTTGGCGCTATTGCTGGCCATTTCCGCCTTCGCGCAAACCAGCGCCAGTTTGAGCGGGACCGTGCATGACCCGCAAGGCGCCGCGGTTGTCGGCGCCAAGGTCACGTTGAATGACGGTGGCGGCAAAGTCCAACTCGAGACCACCACCAACGCCGAAGGTTTTTATACCTTCCCGATTATCCAGCCTGCCACATACACAGTGACGATTGAAGCGGCTGGATTCAAGAAATCCATCAAATCGGGCATCGTGGTCAACGCCTCTGACAGACAGTCAACCGGCGCCACGGTCCTTGAAGTCGGCGACATCTCCAACACGGTTGAAGTGACGGCCGACGCCGCCCAACTCCAGATCAAAACCGAGTCGGGCGAACAAGGCACGGCCATCAACAACCAACAGCTGCAGAACCTCGCCGTCAACGGGCGCAATTACCTCGATTTGCTCAAACTCACGCCCGGCGTGGTCACCACCACCAGTTTCGCCACTTCCGGTCCCGGCGGTCTGGGTAATATAGACATCAACGGAACGCGAATGGGCAAAAATAACCTGACGATTGACGGCACCACCAACGTGGACACCGGATCGAACGGCACGCAGCACATCGCGCTATCGCTCGACAACATCTCTGAGTTCAAGCTGCTGACCTCGAACTTTCAGGCCGAATACGGGCGTTCGGGCGGCGGCGCAATCCAGATCGTGACCAAGAGCGGCACGAGCCAATTCCACGGCACGGGTTACTATTTCCATCGCCACGAACAGTTCAACGCGAACAGCTACTTCAACAATGCGAACGGCCTTGATGCGAACGGCGTCGAGAAGAACCCGCGTAATTTCTATCGTTACAATCAGCAGGGCTACAACATCGGCGGCCCGGTGCTGTTGCCGAAAAAGGCGCTGAAAGACAAGCTCTTCTTCTTCTTTTCGCAAGAATTCCAGGAACAGTTGGTGCCGCAAACCGCGCGCCAGTCGCGCGTGCCGACGGCGGCGGAAGTACAGGGCGATTTCAGCAACAGCAGAGACGGCAACGGGAATTTGATTACGATCATTAACCCGAAAACGCACCAGCCCTACCCCGGAAATATTATCCCGGCCAGCGACATCAACGCGGATGGCCAGAAGATCCTGCAATTCTTCAATCGGTTCGAAAACACGCCGCTCGGCAGTGGCGCCAATGGGTTCCTCTTCAACCACAACTCGCAGAGCAGCGTCAGCTACCCGCGCCGCGAGAACAGCATCCGAGTGGATTACAACATCTCGGAGAACAC
Organism: Blastocatellia bacterium; assembly: GCA_035714085.1. GTDB lineage: Bacteria > Acidobacteriota > Blastocatellia > RBC074 > RBC074 > JAJVID01. Next base: position 21,397 of record DASTMP010000111.1, on the reverse strand, counting down.
GCGCGCTTACGTGCGCTACACGCGCGACGCGGATCAGCAGGTGATGCCATATGGCCTGGGCTGGACAGGCGGCAACAACCTGATTCCCTTAGACAATCTGATCTTCAAACAGGCGCCGGCCTGGAACAGCACGCTCAACGTCACGTCCGCTCTCTCATCGACGCTGACAAATGAATTCATTTTCGGCGCGAGTCAGAACAATCTGACACTCGATCCCACTGATGCGAATGCGGCGACCTATTCGGGCTTCGGGTTCGGTTTTGCGCTGCCGTTCCCAAACTACCCGGCCAACCAATTCTTCAACCTCCAATTCAGCGGCATTACCGGTCTTAAGAACACAAGCGACGCCGCCAGCCCTGGCATTGCCGGAACGAATGGCTACAGCCAGTTCCCATACAAGAACTCCAACACGACCTTCGACATCTATGACAACGTCAGCAAGGTTATTGGCACACACACGGCGAAGGCGGGTTTCTACTACCAGCGCAGCCGCAAAGATCAGGCCGCCGGCGACTCCGCAACCATTGTTTTCAGCAACAACACGAACAATCCGAACAACACCGGATACCCGTTCGCCAATGCGCTGCTCGGCAACTTCGATAGCTTCAAGGAGCCGAACATCGGCGTCTTCCAGGGGCAGTATCGCTCGACCAACGTCGAGTGGTATGTGCAAGACAATTGGAAGGTCAACAGCCGGCTGACGCTCGATTACGGGATGCGTTTCAGCCTGATCTACCCGCAATACGACGCGCGACATCAGGATTATTACTTCGTGCCGAGCAAGTTCGACCCGGCCAAGGCCGTGCGGCTTTACAGGCAGACTTGCAAAAATGGAGCTACATTCCCTTGTTCAGGGACGGATATCCAAGCCTACGATCCGGCCATGGCGGCTGATCCGAGAGCTGCGCAAAATAACCCAGGCATCCTGCAGGATGGTTCCCTGGTCGGACGCATCGTTCCCGGATCAGGCGATCCGTTCAATGGCATAGTTAACAGCAATGATTACTTCCCTGGCGGCATCCAGAGCCGACGCGTGCAATTCGGCCCCGCGTTAGGGTTTGCCTACGACGTCTTCGGTGACAAGAAGACAGTCGTGCGTGGCGGTTACCGAATAGCCTATGACCGCGTGCAAGGTAACGAACTGGCCTTCGCAGCCGTCGGCCAGCCGCCACTGTTTCAAAATCCGACCGTCAACTTCGGCAATCTCTCCACGGTGGGCAGCGGGGCCAACGGGCCAATCGCGCTCGGAACCAGTAGCGTAATCGCCGCTGATCCGTCGGGAAAGGTCCCCAGTGTTCAGAGTTTCAGTCTTCAGGTTCAACACGACGTCGGCTGGAACACCGTCCTGAGCGTCGCTTATGTCGGCACACTGAGCAGCCATCAACAGGAGTTGCTCAACCTCAACTATAGTCCGTACGGCACACTCTTTACCGCGGCCGCGCAAGACCCGGCCAAATTCCCGGGTGGCCAATTGCCGGTTAGTGGAGTAGAAGACGGCCTGGCGCAGATGTACAAGGACGCCGGCGTGAATTTCTCCGGCGCAAATGCGCTGAGCGCGGATTTCCTGGAGAGATACCCGGGATATAACACGGTCGGCCTGCGCACTTTCGGCGGCTCGTCGAACTACCACTCGATGCAGGCGGTTCTGACCAAACGGTTCGGCAGTTCGGTCAACTTCGGCCTGGCCTACACCTACTCGAAGGCGATGGGCACTTCCAACACCTACACCGATTTCATCAACCCGATCTGCTCGCGCTGCGCGGATTACCGCCGTCTGAATTTTGACCGCACGCACATTATGGTCATTAACTACGACTGGCGGCTGCCAGGGTTGAGGAGCGGCCACCGTCTGGTCAAAGCCGCGACCAACGGGTGGCAGGTCACCGGCATTACGCAGTTCGTCTCGGGCCAACCGGATGACGTCAACGCCGGTATTACCGACATCAATCTCGGCCAGCGCCTTGGCGGGACCTGGACTGAGTCGGTGCGTGGCTTCTTCAATGGCGATCCGAATGCGACCAAGGATCGTGATCAATACTTCAACTACCAAACGACCCAGTTGCCGACCGTGGCCCAAGCGTTGGCCGCCCAGGGGGCGTATCCGCGCGATTACCTGAGCCGGCCTGGCTCCAACGTAACCGACCTATCGCTGTTCAAGAACTTCCCGCTCGGAGGCGATAGCCGTCGGAACCTACAACTGCGGCTCGAGATGTTCAACATCTTCAATCACCCGCAGTTCAGCGATATGAACCGCGACGTGACGTGGAACGGCTTCCAAGCTTATTTGGACAGTCAGTCGGCCGCTACGGCGAACATCAATAATGTGCGTGGAGATACGCTCAGCGGCAATCCGATTTTGGGCAAAGGGGTTAGCGAGGTTAATGCCTTGAGCGGCTCCGTGTCCGGCAATCGCATTATTCAGCTTGCCGTGAAGATTTTCTTCTAACCCAAAACGGGTTTGAAGACGCCGCGTTTCAATCTCGCTTCGGCCGGGTTGATTTCGGCGGCGCAGTATTCGTGGTTTGTCATTGGTCATTGCAGGGGATCAGGTACGTCAACTCCCGAGAAATATCAGGTAATTTCTCACGGCAATGACCAATGACAATCGCGCCAGCAGTCTTCGGAATTCGCTTGCAAGCCATTCGGAACCCATTCGGCTGATTTTGAGGGTTTCTTCAAGACATATTGTGACGACAAATGAAATTCTACTTCCGGACACCGGCGCCGCTACCGCGCGCCTAAGCTAGCGGCTGACCTATGAGACGGATGCTTGCTTATACGCGCGCTAGTGGCGCTGGTCTCGCGTAGTTTGATTTAGATCTCAACTGGATCAACTACGGTCTCTGTCGCGACCGGAAACAAGCAACTGGATGTCCGATGTAAAGGAGGGAGGTAAGAAATTATGTCCATACTCAAATTGTCGTTACTCGCAGCCATTTCTCCTCTCTTTTGGGGAGTTGTCTACAAAACCGAATCGCCGGAAAAGGTTCCTTATCCTGATGGCTACCGGCGCTGGACCCACGTCAGGAGCGGTCTGACCGGCCCTGAAAGCCCCGATTACCAGGCCACCGGCGGACTCCACCACATCTACGCCAACGACAAGGCGATGGAAGGATACGAGGGGGGACGTTTCCCGGACGGCTCCGTCATCGTCTACGACCTGCTTAAGGTTCAAACGAAAGATGGCATAACACGGGAAGGGGAGCGCCGCTATCTCACCGTCATGCACAAGGACAGCAAGCGATTTGCTGATACGGGCGGTTGGGGGTTCGAGGTCTTCCTGAAAGACAGCCACTCAGACCGGGCAATCTGGCCCAACGCAAAGACAAAGTGTTATGACTGCCACGTCAACCGGAAGGATCAGGATTACGTGTTCGGCTCGTTTCGCAAGTGAAGTTAGGCTTGGAGAAATGCATGGATGCGGGGTTGTTCTGGCTGTTAATCGCTGACGTCTGCAAACTCGGAGAATTTATCGCAGCGACGGGAGCGGGCGGGGTATCGGCGAACATCGTCGGCAAGTTTCAAGTGGGTTACGACGGCTCTGAAAGCGTAATTCAAAGAACGGGCTGTGACGACCATATTCATTGTCATCCCGACCAAATCACGTCGTTCAAATTCGGCTACTGTGACATAGGCTATGGGGCGGAGCCGTGTTTGGAATTGATAAATCAAGAGAGTCAGGTATGCCTCAAATTCTACTATCGGGGCGGTGACGCCGGAAGCAAGTACAGACAATTCATGGAACGGCACAGGCGTTACGAAAGATTATTCGCCGGCGAATGGTAAACCGCATCGGCGTCGCGCGCGTAATCGAGCGCTTCAAGGAGAGTTTCATGAACAAACTGGCCGGAGTCGGGCGCTTCTTCCTTGCCGTCGCGATGATGGCGTTCGGCGCGCAGCATTTCTTCTATCTGGATTTTGTTACGCGGGTCTTTCCCAAATTGCCGGCCTGGATTCCGGCGCATTCCATCTTTGCATGCGTCTTCGGCGCGATCCTGTTTGCGTCGGGCGCCGCGATCATGGTCGAGAAAGCGGCGCGACCTGCGGCCTTACTGCTGGGCGCAATCATCCTCAGCTCGTTCGCATTGCTCTACCTGCCGCTGCTGATCACAACTCCCCCGAACGGAGGTCTGTGGACCAGCGCCGGCAAATCGCTGGCCCTCTCCGGCGGGAGCTTTATCGTGGCTGGCTCGCTCCCCATTAAATTTGACAGCCCGGTAAACGCTTCCGCCGGGGCCGTGAGGGCCTTAGAGAGATTCATTCTTCTGGGAAAGTTTTTTCTTGCGGCTTTCCTGATCCTTTGCGGCATCGAGCATTTCATCTACGTCGAATTTGTGACGAGCCTGGTACCCTCGTGGATTCCTGGAGGCGTCTTCTGGACTTATTTCGCAGGCGTGGCATTGATCGCGGGCGGCGTAGGTATCATCGTTCCGCTGACATCAAGACTGGCAGGGGGCCTTTCAGGCTTGATGATATTTCTGTGGGTTTTGCTAGTGCACATACCCAGGGCGGTGGCCGACCTGAGCGTCTCCAACGAGACGACCGCTGTGTTCGAAGCCCTGGCCTTCTCCGGCGTGGCGTTTCTTATCGCCGCCGCGCCAACTGAAGGTCGGCTAAAAAGCGTCCGGCATGCGGCTGAGACGACGTCCTGAAAGAATGGAAATAGACAGGATTTATAGGATTCCTCAGGATTTTACCAATTGAGATCAATCCTGGGGAATCCTATAAATCCTGTCTATTTCAGATGAGGCTAGGTGGCGTCCGAAAGGGAATTGATCAGAACCTGAGCTTGAGGCCAAGCTGGATGACGCGCGGCCCCCCTCGGGTTCGAGTGATCTCGCCGAAATCGCCGCCGCTCAGGTCTCGGGCCGGATTTCGGAATGTTGGCGTGTTGGAGATGTTGTAAGCCTCAGCTCTGAATTCGAGCGAAACGCCTTCCGTCAATCGAGTTAGCTTCGAGAGGCTGATGTCGACGCGCCGTTGATCAGGCCCGATCACGGTATTGCGTCCCAGCGAACCAAACGCGACGCCGGAACTCTGGAACGCGTCGCGATTCAAATACCCATTGAGACGTGATGTGACAGAGCCTTCGGTCGTCTGATCCTGGTACGTTGCGCCAGGGGCCAGGTTGGGACGCGGGTTATCGGAGGCGAAAAGGATGCCGCTGAAATCGCCGTCCACAACAGTAAATGGACGACCCGATTGGAATGTGCCGATCCCCGACACCTGCCAACCCTCGACAAAGCGATTGCCTTTGAAGGGAAGATCCCACGTCCAACTCAGTATCAGCCGGTGCGTGCGATTGAAATCGGACAGCCCGCGGTTCAACTCAGGCCGCGTTTGGTCGTGCTCGATCTGGAACAAGCCTTCGTCAGAGAAGGTGTCGAGTGACCGTGAAAATGTGTAGTTGACATTGAACATGAACCCTCGACTGAACCGCTTCTGCAGGCTGGTTTGAAGCGAGTGGTAGATCGAATTAGCGTTGGAATAGACGGTGTTCGCGCCCTCGTCCTCGTCAAAACCGAGCGCGGGCCCACGCAATTCCGGCGGGATCACGCAGGCGCCGGGATCGTCGAAGAGGTCGCATCCGGCAGGCGGCGTCTTGACGTTGACGAATTTGCCGTTGACGATTTGATAAAAGTTACCCGTGAAGCCTCCGCCAGGAACTCCGGCGCGAGGCAGAAAACCGATGCGGTTTACATCTAGCGCCTGATTCTGATTTGCGATCTGCAGCAACTTGGTTCCCTTCGATCCGACGTATCCGATCTCGAACAGCCAATTCGGCTTGAATTCCCATTGCGCGTTCAGGTTCCATTGCTGGATGTACGGTGTGGCGAGGTTCGGCGAGATCATCTGCGTCTCATAGGCCTCGAACTCGTTCTTGGGATCATTGGAGCCGATAAGGATCGGCTCGCCGCCGTCGAACCCCACGCTGAAGGATGGAGTAGGGAAGACGGGTGTGTCGCGCGGGATAGTGTTCCAGTCTCCCAAATTGTCCAACTGCGATTCGCGGAAGAACGGCGCCGCCTGTCTGAGTGAGTTAGCGAAGGCGCCAGTCGTGCGCTCGAAGAAGATTCCATAACCGCCGCGCAGGACGATTTTGCCGTTCTCGAATGGAGACCAGGCGAATCCGAAGCGCGGCATGATGTTGTTGTAATCGCCAGGAATTACGCTCTTGCTGTCGGCTGTCCGCAGGTTCAATCCAGCGGCGCCCGCGATCGAGCCGGGCTTGAAATTCGATGGGAAGATGAATCCGTCCTGGATGTTTCCCGTCGACAGCGCCCTGGGATAATCGAAGACCGCGATCAAGCCGTTGACCTCGGACGGATATCCGAAGTATTCGTGCCGCACGCCCACGTTGAATGTGAGCCTCGGCGTAACCTTCCAATCGTCGGCGACGAACCAGCTCCAATCCGTCATCCGGTAGCCTCTGACGGTCTCACCGTAATTCAGAGAGGAGTCAGAAATCTGTCGCGCGCGATTTCCGTCGCCCGGATTTTTGTAGCCTACCGTCAGGAAGTCGAGCCAACTGCGGATATTGTGCCTGCGGTTCCGCGTCTCCTCCAGCGCGCCGTTCAATTGATGCCGACGCAACTCGCCGCCCACGCGGAGCGAATGTTTTCCGTGAGTGAAGGAGAGAGTGTCTCCATATGTAAAGGTGTTCTGAACGTCGAATACCCGCGTGCCGTCGCCCGGCGCGCCGAAGCGGAATCGGCCCCCGACATCGCGATCACCGCGAATATCGATCTGGGTCAGATCGGGAACTTCTGGAGCGAACGGATTTTGGATGCCGAAGTCGGCGTTGTTGAAATAAGACACCGGCACGGAGTCGTTGCGGTTGCGGAAGAATCCGGTTCGGAATTCGTTGACGAGTCTGGGACCGAAGACGTGAACATCGGTCAGCGAGAAGGTTCGCTGATAGGTTGTCTCCTCTACTTCATAGCGGGTCAGGGCGTTGGCGTTGGTGAGCGGATCGCGGCTGGGCTGGTTCGAGAAGAAGAACTTGCCGCTGAGCTTGTTCGCCTGCGTCAACTGATGATCGATGTTGACGCTGAACTGATCCTGACTGAAGGTCGCAGGAATGACGGAGACCACCTGACAGCTCTGGGCTATTTGGCCGCTGGTTTGGGCGCAGTTGGTCCCGTTGGCCCCTGACGGGATCAGATAAGACCCATCCGGAAACTTGGCTTTGAGCAACGCTCTCGAAATCGGGTTGATCGCTGCGAGATTGACTGGGCCATTCTTCGCCGGATTCCAGATGGCAGCCGCGAAACGGTTGATTCCTTCGTCGGAGCGGTCATCAGTGAGATCTTTCGGCATCCGCACCGTGTTGCTCGCTTCATCCACGAATGAAGTTTTAGCCCGCGTGAATTGGTACGACCCGAAGAAGAAGGTCTTGTTCTTGATGATCGGGCCGCCGATCGTTCCCCCTCCCTCGTTCCGCCTGAGGATGGGGCGATCAATGCCGGCGCGGTTGAAGAAGAAATCGTTGGCGATCAGCTTGTCGTTCTGAAAGAAATGATAGAGGCTGCCGTGCAATCCGTTCGCGCCGCTCTTCGAGACGAGTTGGAAGGCGCCGCCGCCATTGCGGCCCGTCGCCGCGTCGTAGAGGCTGGTCTGCAGTTTCACCTCCTGGAGTGTTTCGAGCGCAGGCGCGATGTTCCGTGAAAGCGTGCCGCCGCCTTCGTCAATCGTTCCCCTCGAGCCATTGACCCGGCTGTTGCAGCAGAGCAGGTTTGTGACATCGACGCCGTTGTACACGAAGCTGTTGTTAGTGGTGCGGGCGCCGTTCACGCTCGGCGAGATCGAGGCGTTGTCATTCGACAGCAGTTCGCTGATGTCGGCGGACACGCCCGGCTCGATCACCAGCAGTTGCGTGAAGTTGCGCGCCGAAGTCGGCAATCCCTCAAGCTCTCTCCGATCCAGCGTGCGGACAATAGTCGCAGACCCCGAAGAGACCATTTCGGCGTTGGCGGTCACCTCTACGGTTTGGTCAACCGCGCCGACCTCCATCTGAACGTTCACCGCGGCCATTTCTGCGGTCGTTACCGTGACGCCGTCGCGCGCCAGTTTCTTGAATCCCTGACTCTCAAAGACGATGCGGTAGATTCCGGGAGACAGGAAACGAGCCTCCCAATCGCCCGCGGAATCGGTTTTAACCGTCCGCTGGGCGCCTGTATCCACTTTGATCAGCGTTACAGTAACGCCCGAAATCGAGGCGCCGATCGGGTCGGCGACCCGCCCCGTCAATCCTGTGTTGGAGCCTGTCTGCGCCAGAACAGTTGTGACCGCCATTGCGAAAATTAGACAGACTCCGCCCAAACCCCGCGCTATATCGCGGGACACACTACTACGTCTCATTTCAGTCTCCTTTTATTCGCTGAAACTCTGGGAATAAAACTCTGATTGTGGTTGAAATAGAAAATTGCGACTCTGAATGTCTTTTCTATAAGAGGGTGATATGTATATCAGAGGACTGAGAAAAACCAGTTAAATGCTGGTTAAGATTTAGCTAGCAGCGCGCCAATAAACAAAGCTGAGCGAGGCGATTTCCAGCGGGCAGATAACTAAGCCATGTAACAGACTAGGTTTAAATAACCATCACAGGCGGATAATGTCTTTGTAAAATATTTGGCGGCGGATTGTGGGATTCAGTCATCCGGCAATTGAGGGAAGTGTTCAGGCGGGCGGCGGTGTTTAGTCGCCTGCTTGTAAGCATGGACAAACTTGATCAACTCAGGCCCATTTCCGTATGACTATGGCGTAAATCTCACCCCAAACGATTTGGCCTTCGGCTCGACGAAGCGAACAAGCCGTTCTCCTTCTTCGGTCAGCGCGGCGCGGTCCATTTTACTCAGCTTATCGAACGGTTCGATCAAGAGCGTCGCGTCGGCCTTGGTCTTCTCGATCTTCCATGCGCCGCGCACGAAGCCGTCCACCAGAATCGTCGCCGCGACGCGCAGCCCCGGCAGATAGACTTTCGAACGATATTCATCGGCAATCACGCGAGTACGATTGCTGTGCGAGAGGAGCAGGTTGTCGTACTCCGGCAGAAATCGCGCTGGCGCGGTGACGTCTTCGGCGGGAAGCGGCAGTCCAGGCAGGTCGAACAATTCTGTCCGTCCTTCGCCGCGATAGGTCTGCAGCTCGGGCCTCAGCTTCTCAAACGTCTCCTTCAACTTCATCCCCAACCACGTCTGCGCGTCCGTTACCGAAGCGGGGCCGAAAGCCGCCAGATAGCGGAACACCAACTCCCGCAGGTTCTCTTCGGACGAGATGGGCCGCCCGATCCACGATTCGGCGAGCGTGAATTCGGGCTTGTTCGAGTAGCTCCATCCGGTGTTGATAGGTACCTGCACGAGAGGAATATGTGTCCGCACAGAGTAGCGCATCGCCCCGACGTCGTGGCCGGGCATAAGTTCGGCGAGCATGTCGCTGATCTCGGCGAATGTACGCGGTTTTTCTCCGATGAACTTCCTGGCCGCCTTGAGGACTTTATCCATATCAAAATCGCCGTCGCGCCGTTTGGCGATCTCGCTCGCGGCCCCGATCAGCAGTGGCTCGAGCGCCGTGCGAAACCGCAGGTAATCTTCCGCTGCGCAGAGGTGGAGTGTGGCGCGCATCATCGTGGCCTTAATGACTTTCCTGTTCTCGATTTCTTTGGCAAGGTATTCTCGTTGGAAGTCGCGCAGCCGCGTCCACAAGCCAGCGTAGGGCGCCGACGCGAGCTGAGCCTGTAAGCCGACCAGCCGTTCGATGGCGGCGGGGACGGTGAGCGTCTCGCGCTCCAGGAGCATCTGGCGCGCCAGCGTCGCGCGATTGAGTTGGCGTAGCTTTAAAATGCGGTCTGCCATGTTTTCTGTTTCTATGCTGTGTGATCCGCACGCGGCATAACAATCAGAGGTATTAGGGGGCGTCCGTTTTCGCACCCTGTTGTTGCTCTTGCTGCTGATATTCTTGTAGTTTCGCAGTTGTATGTTCACTAATACTTGCCGCCGGTATAGATAGCATTTCATTTGTCGCTGTCACCGGCAGTTTAAGCGCTGTCTGTTCCTCGATCTCCGATTTTATGATCTTCTGACGATTGCTTCGCTCGTAGAGTAACCTGACAGGCGATGAGATCAATAGTATCAGAAATCTGAGCGGAAAAATGTTCCACATCAAACTGAAAAGGATCATATCAATTATGGAGGTCAGAACTCCCTGGCCAAGGAGCTTCCAGGATTTGCCTACGGTCGCATCAGCAGTATTGGCTGGCGCATCTTTAAATACATGCTCAGCATACCTGGCCACCAATTGATCTAAAATCGCATCGGTCCTGGTAAAAAAGTCCGTTTTGCTTCCAGACAACGCCTGGGAGACAGCCTCGAGGTTAGTCCCGCAGGCGACGCAAAATTTTCGTCCGAGCGCATTTTCCTTACCGCAAGTAGGACAAAACATAGGCTAACCTCCTGTCAGTGAATCTTTGCCTTCAGGCGCATTCAGCAAATCTGTTGTGCGCTCAGTGACGCTCGGAGCTGGTTCAGATTGACCAATCGGTAGTAATTGATTTGTCGTCACTCCCCGTCGCAATGGCGATGACTGAGAAGGCTCTTTGGTTACCCGCGTGTCAGGCAAACTTTCCGCATAAACCACCAGGATTGCTCCGCTAAAAAGAAGTAACCCAGCCACCCCACTCAATACCAGTATCAATTGTTGAAGACCTGCCCAATTGGAAAGAAGTCCAAGGCTGATTGGAATCAGGCAGCCAGCCATCAGGGATGATATTGACGTGATAATTCCCATGAGTCGCAATTTTGCTTTCCGATTCTGAGAAAGTTTCTTATCGGCAGGCTCCAATTCATCCGACTCATTCGGCTCAGATTCCCAGGCTAGCGCCTGAGAGATTGTCTGCAGATCGAGTCCACACGATCGGCAAAACTTCTGCTCATCAGCGAGTGGCGTTGCGCATATTGGGCAATACATCTATTGTCCTCCTATTTACCGCTGGACGCTTTCGTCATGCGCAAACAGCTTAATTTCCGGGGCGTCTACAGACAATCTGACCATTTGCTCGAATCTAAAACCCAGCTTTTCTAGAACTTTGATAGAGCTGTGATTGTCAGGCGTAGTCACGGCTACGATGCGATTCAGACCCAATGCGCTCTTCCCATACGCCATCACGGAGGAGGCTGACTCATAGGCGTATCCGTTGCCCCAGAATCTCGGAAGAAACGCGAAGCCGAGATCAACATCATTCAAGGATTCCCTTTTTATCAGACCGCAGATTCCAATCGGGGTTCCATTCTCCTTCAATTCAGCCAGGTACAGCCCGAATCCGAAACACTCATAGCTCTCAACCGGCCCTTTCAAAATGTAATCACGAGCGTCAGCGATCGTTCTAACGCCCTTGTCTCCGATGAAGCGCAACCACGACGGCTCGTTCACAAGCTCAAGAATAAAATCCGCATCATCAATTGAGAGCTTACGAAGGATCAGCCGGTTTGTTTCTAGAACTTTCACGGTAGAAACGTCTTTTTAATGTTGATTGAATGCAAAGCGTTGTCCGCGAAATCCGCGATCGCCTAATTGCTCAGGCGGTATAGATGCGTCTGGCTTCGCACGAAGATCGAACCGCCTGAGACGGCCATCGAGGCCAGCGTCGGCCCGTCAAGCTGATTTCTCGCCAGTTCCTTGAATTCCTTGCCGGGCGCGATCACGACCGACTCGCCCTCTTCGCTGAGGAAGTAGATGCGTCCGTCGGCGTAAATCGGAGAGGCCGAGTGATTGCCACCCAGACGGACTTGCCAATATGGGGCTCCTGTCTTTGCGTCAATACAGCTTGCGATGCCGTTATCGCTGACCATATACAACTCGTCCCCGACCAACAGCGGAGACGGCGTCAATGACACGCCACGCTTGAGCGTCCACGCAATGTGCGACTTCGTAACATCCCCGCGCCCATCCACACGAACCGCCAGCAGCGAAGGTTGCTGGAACCCTGTGCAAATGAAGACCAGACCATTGCCATAGACCGGCCGTGGCACATTCGAAAACCCGTCGCCGTATCTCACCTGCCAGAGTTCCTTGCCAGTGCGCGGCTCGTACGACACGGCCCGAAATGCGCCTGGACTGATGACCTGATCGCCCGCGGCGAGTCGCACCACAAGCGGCGTCGTATAGGCCTGATAGCCTTCGCGAAACTTCTTCCATCGAACCTTGCCGGTCATCTTGTCCAGCGCGACGACATACTGCACGTCCTGGCCGTCGCAGCTCACGATCAGCAGGTCGTCGTAGATGACCGGAGAGCCGCCCGGGCCGTGTTGTCCGTTGTCGTAATCGAGTCGTATCTTCCAAACGATGGCGCCGGATTGAGTGAGACAGGCGGTTCCGAAGGCCCCGAAGTGCAAGTAGACGCGGTCGCCTTCGAGCACTGGCGTGGGCGACGCCTGGCTGTTCTTTGAGTTGAGGTTTCCCAGCGATTTCAGTCGAAAGACTTCGACGTTTTGCAGGGTTGCGCCGGTGTTGCGATCAACCGAGATCGCGCGCAATGATTTTCCTTCTTCAGTCGCCGTCGTCATCCAGATGCGATCTCCCTGAATCGCAGGCGAAGACCATCCTCTTCCCGGAATCGCCGCCTTCCAGCGCACGTTTTTGGTCTCGCTCCACACCATCGGGAGCCCACGTTCATCCGAAAGCCCCTGCCCGGTTGGGCCGCGGAACTCGGGCCAATCCCAGGAGAAAAAAAGCAGAGAGAGAAAAAGGAGAGTTTTCGTCATGACTGGTTCCAATCAAGTTAGAGATAGTCGGTGACCAAGACGCGCCCCTTCGCGCCCAGGGCGGTTTCTCCATTCTGGCCCTTGATGCGGCCCCGTAGCTCAACGATCTCTCCCTTGAGCTTTTCGTTCGAGGTCACTTTCACCACGAGCCATTCAAGACGAATCGTCTCATCAGCATAGATCGGACGCCTGAATCGCACCCAGAATTCGAGGCCGACCATCGCCCCTTGCTTCGAATAGTGCGACGCAGTCAGCCCAAGCAGGAGCGCAGTTGTATGCGTTCCGCTCGCAATCAGGCGTCCGTAGCGGGTGGCGGCTGCGAACTCCGAATCATGATGAACAGGATTTGTATCGCCCGCAGCCCGGGCATATGCCGCAACCAGCGCGGGAGTGAGCGTGATCTCTATGGAGAATCGTTCTCTCGGAAAAGCCATCACGATTTATCTCCTTTCCTGTAGATCAAATCTGTTCTGACCGCATATTTTATTCCTGAGGTTACCAAAGCCCCTTCGTGAATTATCGGATGCTGAAAAAATAATCCCGCTCCGGTCCTGGGCTTTATCACAACTTCAGGTTCGACGAAAAATATGGTTTCGCCACCTTCGAACTTTTCATTCAAATAAACGATATAGGTGTACCAGCTTCGTTCGTCTTCGTTTCTGATAAATGCCCCATCCGAATGCGGGGCAAATCGGTGTCCGGGCAGGTATTCGTAGCAACGAAGCCTCTCATTGACGCCCGCCAAAGTCATGCCATGAATTTCTTGAGGAATACGGTCTTTCACACGGTCAAACAAATCGTTCGCCCATTCGGCGTCGTCGAAGATCACGCGCCGGTTGTTTCGGATTTGGGGGTTGATTTCTGCACCTCGAATTGTGTTGATCGGAGCAGGCTCGGGCCCTGCTGAACGTATCCGGCCGATCCATTGACCGCATTCCGTTTCAGTCAGGATATTTGGTATCTCGAAAATGAAAGGTTTTCCCAGGTCTAACTGCTCTGCAACCATCAATTCCTCCGTTTTCGACCTACCATTTGATTTCGCGTGTGAAAAAGCCGCCACGGGCGCATTCTATGGCTGATGTGTTGCGAAGTGGAAGTGATTGAGGGCGTTCATTCCGCTAAACGAGTGGTTGATCTAGGCCGGCCTTGGCATGCCCTGGGTACGCGCGCTTCCAGCGCGCAGGCGTGGATTGTCGCCGATTGAGGAGCCCTGAGCGCGCCTGAAGCCAATCGGTATCGGGAGCGTCTGCTTACGATCATTATGTCTTTTGCCCGAGACTGCGCGCTGGAAGCGCGCGTACCCAGGCGCGCGACGGCCCGCGATCTTCGCGGGCCGTCGCGTTATTGTTACTTATCGCTGACCGCTCCCTTTTCCACCGGACGCCGGCGCCACGGGCATTTGCCCTTTTCGCATCCCCCACGTCGGCGGCGGCGGCTCCGTGGACATACGATTGACCGGGTGTTCTTTTACGAGCCGCATCGCTTCCTGCACTGCGCGTTCGAGCTGCGGGTCGTGTCCGGCGATCACGTCTTTAGGCCAGTTCTCCACATCAACGTCGGGAGTCGTGCCTTCGTTCTCGACCGCCCATTTGCCTTCGCGCGTGAAGAAGCCCCCGCGCGGCGCGATCATCGAGCCGCCGTCAATAAAGGTCGGTGTGTCGGCGGTGTGCACAAGGCCGCCCCAGGTACGTTTGCCGACGAGCATGCCGATCTTGCGGTGTTTGAACATCCAGGGCATCAGGTCGCCGCCCGATCCGGCCATTTCGTTGACGATCATGACCTTCGGCCCCCAGATGCCCGCCGACGGGCTGGTGAATGGGTAACGCTCGCCGGCTACATTGTTGAAATAACCGTCGAAGTCGCGCTGCAACACGTCAATGATGTAATCAGCCGCCGAGCCGCCGCCGTTGAACCGCTCGTCAATGATCGCGCCTTTTTTCTCCTGCTGCGCGAAATAGTAGCGATTGAAACTGGCGTACCCCGGCTGTCCCGTGTTGGGCAGATAGACGTAGGCGAGTTGGCCGTTTGAGAGCTTATCCACCAGACGGCGGTTTGCTTCCACCCAGGCTCGCGTGCGCAGCGCCTGTTCATTGGTGACGGGAACGACTGTCACCTGACGCGCGCCATCCAGCGATGGCCGGTTGTTGACGGTCAGCGTGGTCTGCCGATTCGCCGTGCCGTCGAGCAGGCGGTAGATGTTGTCGGGCGCCTTCAACTCAACCCCATTGATGGCGAGGATGTAATCGCCGACCGAGACGTCCACGCCGGGGCTGCTGAGAGGCGCGCGCAGGTCGGTGTTCCAGCTCTCGTTATCGTAGATGCGGGTGACCTTGTAACGCTCGTTGTCGATCACGAAATCGGCGCCGAGCAGTCCGCCCGGCGATTGTGGCACGTCGGGCATGTCGCCGCCGCGCACGTACGAATGGCCAATGGCGATTTCGGCCCCCATGTTGTCGAGCAGGTAGTTGAGGTCGGCGCGGTGATTTACGTACGGCAGCAATTGGCCGTACATTTCTTTCATCTTCGGCCAGTCGGCGCCGTGCATGTTCGGCACGTAGAGGTAATCGCGCTGGTTGCGCCAGCCCTCATTGAAAATCTGTTTGAACTCTTCTTTCGGGTCGAGGTACATGCGCAGCGACACGTTGAGTCGTCCCTGGCCCGCCTGTGGCGGTTGACGATCGGCGTCCACGAGGAAGAGCGCGGGACCTGCGCCGCCGCCGGCGCCCGGGCCGCCACGACCGCGCCCGCCGCCGAAGCCGCCGCCGGCGCGGTAAACCAGCTTATGACCATCCGCGCTCACTTCATAATTTGCGACGCCTGTGGAGAAAGGCGCAGCGCGACGGTCGCTCAGGCGATAGCGCAGCAAAGCGCTCCCGCCGCCGCCTCCGAACCCGCCTCCGCGACCTTCGCCTCTCGCGGCGGCTTCAAGGTAGTAGACCGTGCCAGCCACGCCCGCGCGCAACTGCGAATACTGGCGCTCGGGCACGCCCGGCACTGAGATGATGCGCTGCTGCAATCCGTCGAAGTCGATTTGAACGGCGACGGGCGCGCGCGGCGCGCGCGGCGTCTGCGCGGGCGTCTCGGCCTGAGCGGATTCGGCGGCAGCGGCGCCGCCGGCGTCAGGCGCTCCGCCTCGGCCCCCACGACCGAATCCTCCGGCGCCGCCGGGAGGCGCGCTCCCGACACCCTTGTCTTCATCGCTCTCTGGCAGGAGCGGACTCTGTTCGCCTTTCTTGAGGACTGCGAGATATAGCCCGAAGTTTTCGTCGTGATCGTACGAAGTCATGTCGAGCCATTGCGAGGCCAGGCCAAAATCCGTCGAAGCGAGGAACCACAGATATTTGCCGCTCGCGTCCCAGGCTGGCCAGACAGCGTCGGCCAACCCATCTGTGACCTGTTTCGTCTCGCCGGTCTCGACATTGCTGACGAAGATCACGTGGTAGAGGGAATTCAAGCGGCTTACGTACGCCACCCATTTCGAATCGGGGCTCCACACAGGATTGAGAGTGCGCCGCGGCACCATCCAGGGATCATTTCCGACGATCTTGGCCTGGCCCGAAGCGACGTCCAACACCCACACTTTCAGGTTAGTGTCGGTGTAGAGAATCTTCTTCGAATCGGGCGACCAAGACGGCGTGTAATAGTGCGTCGGATTTGGCAGCGCGATCTCGCGCGGCGGCGTCAATCCGTCCTGAGCCTCGATCACCAGCTTGTATTCGCCCGACTTGTCGCTGAAATATGAAACGAACTTTCCGTCAGGCGACCAGGCCGGGTCGCGCTCCGCCGAGCCGCTCGAATTGCTGAGGTTCCGCACATCGCCCTTTTCGGCGGGTATGGTGAAAATTTCGCCGCGCGATTCGACCACGACGCGTTTGCCAGTGGGCGAGAGCGCGATGTTCGACATCTGGTTCGTCACGTCCTCCCAGCGCGGCATCATCCAGGGGAAATCGCCGGCGGCCGTGATGTTCACGACGCGCGTTTTGCCGGACCTGGGATCGAGCTCGTGGATGTAGCCCGCCTGCTCGAAGACCACCGCGCCGGCGCCGGCGTCAATCGACTTGACGTCGAAATCAGTGAACTTCGTGACCTGCGCCAGCTTCTTCGTCTTCGTATCATAAGTCCATACATTCGCCACGCCGTCGCGATCCGAAAGGAAGTAGACCGCGTCCCCCAACCACACCGGATCAACGTCTTTCGAATCAGTCCAGGGCGGCGACACCAGATCGAAACTCTTCAGGTCGACGATCCAGATCGGGCGGTTCTGCCCTCCGCGATAATTGCGCCGCTCCTCGTCCCACGAATTGTTCATCCGGTAGGCGATGCGCGAGCCGTCAGGCGAAATCTTGCCTTGGTAACCGCGCGGCAGCGTCAAGGGTTCTTCGACGCCGCCTTCGGCGGGCACGGTCCAGAAGCGCGGCGCGGGGTTCGGCGCCCAGGTCGCGCGCCCCGAAGCGAAGAGCACGGCCTTGCCGTCGGGCGTCCATCCCTGAACCGTGTCGGCGCCTGGATGCCAGGTCAGACGCTTCGGGGCGCCACCTTCGGCGGGCACAACGTAAACGTCGGTGTTGCCGGCGTATTCGGCGCTGAACGCGATCCATTTCCCGTCGTGCGAGAAGTGGGGGTTCGACGTCTGGCCCTGGAAACTGGTCAGGCGACGCGCCAGGCCCCCGGCCCGCTCGACGACCCAGATGTTGTTGGCGTACGCGAACGCAATCTGAGTGGCGCTCACCGTTGGAGTTCGCAACAGACGTGTCGGCCCGCCGTTCGCCGTCGCTACCTCCGTCGGCGCCTTGGTGATCGTGAAACCAATGAGTAAGAGAAAGGCGCTACAGCGAAGCGCCGCTAAAGACATTCGTTTTGACATGGGATTGCCCTCCGGATGAATTGGTATCTTCCTTTTACCAGGAACTTCCGTGGCGGTCTGTTGGTTACAGAAGTCTTGCCAACAAACTTTTTCTAAAACTCTACGGCGTGTTGATCGAGCAGAGGCAATGATTCGGGGGGCAGCGCCGAGGCTACGATGGACTGCAGATGTTCCGTTTGCGCCCGCATGTACTCTTTCAAATGCGCTTCGTCTCGCGGCGGAGCCAATCTGATCGGCTCGTGGTAAATGATTCTCACCTTGAACGGCCGCGGAAAGATGTGGTGCGGCGAGAAGGCTCGATACCCCCCAATAATGGTCACCGGCACGACCGGCGCGTTCGTTTCCAGGGCGAGGCGGATCACGCCCGCCTTGAAAGGCATCAAACGCCCCGTGTGCGTGCGCCCGCCTTCCGGGAAGATCACCAGCCCTCCGCCCCGCTTCAAATGCTCAAGAGAATAGCGGAGCGCCGCGCGGTCTCCCTTCTCGATTTTGACCGGAAACGCGCCATAAGCCATGATCATTCGCCCGAGCAGCGGCAGTCGCGTCATCTTCTCCCAGGTCATATACCGCAAAGGCCTGTTGAGCGGGATCGAGACCCAGAACGGGTCGCAGTAACTGACGTGGTTCGGCGCCAGGATCATCGCCCCCTCCTTTGGGACTCGGTCTGCGCCATCAAATTCGATCCGAAAATAAAGGCGGCAGAGCAGGCCGATCAGGCGCCTCGTAAAATTGAATACCCAGAGCCTCTCCATTTTTAAACCTGCGTCAATTCTCCAGATACGGGAGCGCCATTCGGGGTCGGTTTGGAATTTTTGAGGGGCGCGCAAGGCGATCCGAACGCGCCGCATACTAACACAGGCGACTTCGTTAGTTGAACGATGCCGCTCGATCACGATATCATCGGCGGCGACATGGAATTTTGGGTTCCGTCTTCAGGCGGTCTGATTCGAGAATCTCGTTACCTGAAAGTGGAACTCCAAACGCTTTTAAAAGGGGATTTAAGTCATGCCATATTCAGAGATGCTGATCAAACCGATGAGAGAAGATCTGACACAGTTGGGAATCGAAGAAACGCGCGCGCCCGAAGCCGTAGACGCGGCCGTTAGGAACACCGAAGGGACGCTGATGGTCGTCGTCAATTCCGTCTGTGGATGCGCCGCGGGCAAGGCGCGCCCCGGAGTGGCGCTGGCCCTGGAGCACGACTCCAAGCCAGATAGATCGATCACCGTCTTCGCCGGCGCAGACATCGAAGCGACCGAACGCGCTCGGAGCTATTTCACAGGCTATCCGCCGTCATCGCCCTCCATCGCGCTGCTGCAAGGCGGCAAGCTGGTTTACATAATGGAGCGCTACCAGATCGAGGGCCGCAACGCCGAACAGATCGCGGATGAGTTGAAAAAGGCTTTCGACCAATTCTGCGCGTCCACATCGCAACGAGTTGGCGCGGGCGATTAAGAGCGTCAGACAGGATTGACAGGATTTTTCAGGATGAACAACAAATCCTGAGAAATCCTGTTTATCTTATCCCATCAACTCTCTGGCCAATCCAGTGAACCGCCGCGTCGCCTCCAGGTTGCGCATCGCCATCCCTATCGCCTGCGTCGTCCCGATCATAACCACGGTATTCTTCGCTCGCGTCAAAGCTGTATAGAGCAAGTTGCGGCTGAGCATCAGGTAATGTTGTGTGTGGAGCGGGATGACGACCGCCGGATATTCCGATCCCTGGGACTTGTGAATCGTCACCGCGAATCCGTGCGACAACTCCAGCGAGTCGGCGAAGTCGTATTCGACGATGCGGTCGGCGAAGCGAACCGCGATCATCTGATCTTCGAGGTCAATCGCCTCGACCATACCCATATCGCCGTTGAAGACTTCGAGCCTGTAATTGTTAACTCGCTGGATGACCTTGTCGCCGACGCGCAGCGTTCGATCGCCGCGAACCGCTTCGGCTTTGCCAGGCGCGTTCGGCGATTGTGGATTGAGCGCGGCCTGCAGAACGCCGTTTAACCGCCCGGCCCCGACGCGCCCGCGATTCATCGGCGAGAGCGTCTGGATGTCTTTCAGCGGGTCGTAGCCGAAGCGCTTCGGTAGACTCTTCGAAACTGAGTTGACGATCATGCGCACGACCTCGTCCGGCTCTTCGGCCTCGATGAAATAACAATCGCTATTCCCTTCGCCGGGTTTGACCAGCCGGGGAAATTCGCCCCGATTGATCTGGTGCGCGTTCTGCACGATCAGGCTGCGGGCGGCCTGGCGGAAGATCTGGGTCAACCGCGCGACCGGCGCGACCCCCGACGAGATCAAGTCCTGAAGGAATGCGCCGGGGCCTACCGAAGGCAGTTGATCGGCGTCGCCTACCAGAATCACGCTCGCGCGTTCATCAATCGCCTTGATCAAATTGTTGGCCAGCACGATGTCGATCATCGAGGCCTCGTCGACGATCACCACGTCGGCTTCGAGCGGCCACACGTCGTTGCGCTTGAACCGCATCGCCGCCGGATCGAATTCGAGCATGCGGTGAATCGTCTTGGCTTCGCGGCCTGTCACCTCGGACAGGCGCTGGGCGGCCCGGCCCGTGGGCGAGGCCAACGCGACAGTCTTCCGCATCGCGTAAAAGAGTTCGACCATCGTCCGCAGCGTGAAGGTCTTGCCCGTGCCCGGACCGCCCGTCAGAATCATCATGCGAGACCTGGCCGCTAGATGGATCGCCCGCCGCTGCTCTTCTGAGAGCGCCACGCCGCGTTTTGCGGCGAAACGGTCGAGCCACGACTCGACCCGATTCGAGTCGACGCGGAGCGGCTCTTCGAGGAGCGTCTTCAACCGCCGCGCGACGCCCCGCTCCGATTGCCACAACGGCGGCAGATAGATCGCCCGATCTCCTCCGTTCTCTTCGACCTTCAACAAGCCGTCGTCGAGCGCCTTTTCGAGCGCGGCTTCGAGCTTCGCCCGATCCTCGACTTCTAGCGCTTCTGTCGAACGCTCTATCAGAATGCCGGTGGGGAGATAACAATGCCCCTCTTCAGTCGCCGTCATCAGCGCGTAATGCAATCCGGCGCGTAGCCGCTCCTCGGCGTCTATAGCCATCCCAAGGTTGCGCGCGATCTGATCGGCCGTTCTGAAACCTATGCCGTAGACCTCGGCGGCCAGCCGGTAAGGAGTTTTTTCAACGACAGTAATCGCGTCGGCTCCGTACTGCTTGAATATCTTCACCGCGAAACTCGTCGAGACCGCGTGGGTTTGCAGGAAGAGCATGACCTCCTTGATCGCGCGCTGCTCTTCCCACGCTCTCTGAATCATCTCGACGCGCTTGCGCGAGACGCCCTTGACCTCGCCGAGGCGCGAAACGTCGCTCTCGATCACTTCGAGCGTCTTCTCCTTGAAATGTTCGACGATGCGACGGGCCGTGACCGGGCCGACACCTTTAATCAGGCCCGAGCCGAGATATTTCTGGATGCCTGCGATCGTCGCCGGGCGCGCGACCGCGTAATCGGTCATCTTGAACTGGTCGCCGTATTGCGGATGCGTCGTCCACCACCCGGTCACGCGCAGACTCTCGCCCGGCGACACGGCGGAGAAGTTTCCCACCACGGTTACCGGCTCGCCGCGCCCCGGAATTTGCAGACGGAGCACGGTGTACCCGTTCTGTTCGTTGTGATAGGTCACGCGTTCGACTGAGCCCACGAGCGACAAATGGATGGTTTGATGATCCGGGTCGCTTGGTCGCGAAGCTGGTTCGGTCGACAGGATCGGGTCGTTTCGCTTCATAAGTTCCGCC
>DASTMP010000110.1:0-30492 GCA_035714085.1 Blastocatellia bacterium | reverse complement strand
GCGGAAAACGGCCCGTGGAAGTATAGATTGTCAGAGATCTACTACACTCCAGAAGTGGATCTGGAAGTGGATGTATTACGGATCAGCGCTACTTTTGGGTAGCAAATCGAGTGTGCCAATCTTGGTTGCCCCGATTTAGTTTCAGTGGCTCACAACAGTCGGGTCCGGTAGCCCGACTGTATTTTTTGCGCAGAATCGACCTACATCGTTTTCCTCATGGTAAACTGGTTGTCGCCACTCGCAGCGGCCATCACGTCCAGCTCGACGAACCGGAACTCGTTATTAACTCGATTCGCGAAGCATTGGCGGCCGCGCTGAAAAGACAGTGAGTTGGAAGCTGAATTGCCGTGAGCGTGATTGCGCCCCTCGAATTCATCACACATCGCATTAACAGGTAATGTGTATATGTCAGACGCAATAGGCCAACGCCTGCTTGAGGCTCTGCTGGACTCCCGGGACCGGAACAATACCATCCTGATCAACTTGCTACGCGCCATTCCAGAAAGCGGGCTGGAGGCCAGAGCAATGGAGGGCAGCCCATCTGTATCGGAGATGTTCACACATATCCACTATGAGCGAATGGTGTCCGTCTTCGAAAACGCGCCAGAGTTCGCCGGAAGCGTGCCAGAGAAAGAGTGGGTGGTCGAGCTTGACCATGAGCGCATCGAGCAGATGCTAGACGACAGCGCCAGGAGGATGCGGGACGCGGTAAAGAGCAGAGTGGAAACAGGCCGGGACTTAGACCTTGACTTCGACCATCCGATCTTCCTGCTCCATCTCCTGATCTTCCACGAAGGTTACCATCACGGGCAGATCAACCTGGCCCTCAAAGCGGCGGGCCGCCCAGTGACAGACGATAAAGCCGGGCCAGGCGCCTGGCGCGTCTGGAGACGCAGGAAGTGAGCGGTCTTATTTTCGCGCAAATTTTGCGGCGGCGCTAAGGCAGAGATTCAAAGGCCGCCTGCGATAAATCTGACCTTCAGAAGCGGTTCAACATAGAAAAGAAAGCAGGCCGGAATTCCCTTCTCGGTCGTCTTTTCTATTCGCGCAAATCTGGCTGGCGCTGATCAGCGAGCCTCATGCTCTGCGCCGCATCGGAAATAAAGGGAGACAGCTTATCAACAGGAGATAATCATGGCGCCAGAAATAGGAATCCTGGTCATACATGGGATCGGCAGACAAAATAAGGATTATGCGAACGGCCTCATAAATAAAGTGAATGGCCGCCTCAAGGAAATTGGCATGGATCCCGGCGTTGTCGCATGGGAACCGGCTTTCTGGGCGGATCTGCTCACCCCAAAAGAAGACGACCTGTGGAAAGCACTCTCTCCCAATCATGATCTGGGTTGGGAAACAGTTCGACAGTTCGTCATCAATGTCCTTGCCGATGCGCTGGCTTACCAGCGGGATCCGGAAGAGCCTGAGGACATGTACAGGCGTATCCACGCCAGATTTCGCGAACACCTGGCTTATCTTCGAAAGTCGCTCGGCGATCAGGATAAACCTCTCGTCGTTATCGCCCATTCGCTCGGTAGCGTCATCGCTTCCAACTACACATGGGACGCGCAAAGCCGGAACAAATACAGCCTGGGCGCCAATCCCTTCGAGCGCATGGAGACACTGGCGAGCCTCGTGACGTTCGGCTCCAACATCCCTCTATTCACGCTCGCTCTGCCCGAGCCGCAGGCCATCAAGTTTCCACCGGCGCAACTGCCCGCGAATCTTAATAAGGCCGCCAAATGGCTGAACTTCTATGATCCTGATGATGTGCTCGGTTATCCGTTAAAGCCGATCAGTCAGTCCTATAGAGAAAGTGTGAGCGAGGATATAAAGATTCAGGCTGGCAGTTGGCTTACATCCTGGAATCCTATCTCTCACACTGAGTATTGGACCGATGATGATTTCACCAGACCTGTGGCCGCGCTCATTCGTGATGTTGTTGTCGCGGGAAGACCCGTACAGTAGATGTGTAAAAGTCAGGACTTGATCTGACAGTAGTTATGATCTCACAACAGGAGGCTCGGTGCGGCGCTGTCCTATGAAAGTCTCCTGTTGAGTGTTATACAACTTATCCAAATTTCTCCCGGAGCCCCGGAATATGGTATATGGCATATGAAAAAGATCCCTTGTTTATTGGCTCTGGCGCTCCTCATCCCTTCACTCCAAGTCCGCAGGAGCGAGGCTGCGAAGAGCGATCCGAACCCTCAAACCGCCGCGCAAAATCAAACGCCGTCGAATCCCGGCGCTCCACAGGCGAACGAAACCGTTGTTCCCGCGCCTTCTGAATTCAAAAAGGACTTCGTCGGTATGATGGACGACAAGCACGCTATCCGCATGTCTCTTGAACGCAAGAGCGACGATCTGACCGGTGATTACTTTTACGAGCGAATCGCCGCGTCGAACGGGATGGAGAGGACGCTTAAGTTGAAGGGCCGGATTGACGGGGATGGAAACGTAACTTTGACTGAAATGAGCGGCAAAACCGGCAATCCGCAGAAGACCGGCGAGTTCAAAGGCAAGCTTGACGGCCTGAGCGCAAACGGCGGCGTCCGGTTGAGGTTTTCCGGCTTGTGGACCGGCGCCAAAGACGGGAAGCAAATGCCGTTCAGCTTGCGGGAGCTACGATTCGATTTTGGCGGACTGAAACTCGATCGGAAGAAAGAGAAGAGCGCGAATAAAAATCTGCGTTACGAAATCGAAATGTCGTTGCCGCAGCTTGCTGGCGCAAATTCCACACAGGGCGAGAAATTCAATCAAGCCGTCGCGAATCTGGTCGCCGCGCGCGCAAACAAATTCAAAAAGGAGGCCGCCGAGTCGCGCAAAGATGGCGATTTCCCCGAGCAAAGCTTCGACCTGCAGGTCAATTACGAAGTTACAGCCGCCAACAAAGATATCATCAGCGTTCTATTCATTTTCACCGAATTCCTGGGCGGCCCGCATCCGAACGGCGACTCCAAATCTTTAAATTATGATCTGAATAGCAACGCGCCAGTAAACCTGGCTGATCTCTTCACTCCGAATTCAAATTATTTGAAGGTCATTTCAGATTACTCAATCAAGAGATTGAAGAAGACGGGGACTGCGGGAGACGCCGAGAGCGGCGCCGGGCCGAAGATCAAGAACTTTCACAGTTGGAACATCACGCCAGTGGGGTTGCAGATCATCTTCGACCCTTATGATGTCGGCTCATACGCCGACGGCGATCACGAGGTCGTTATCCCTTACTCGCAGTTGAAGCCGATCATCAAACCGGATGGTCTACTGGCGGAATTTGCGAAGTGATTTTGGTGTTAAGGGCAACAATTTTGCGGTGGTTATTTGTTTCCTTGCGGCAACGCGGCGGCGCATCTGGTTTCTTAGCTATACGTATCCCTTCGGTGAGCGAGTTTGATGCCAGATGAGATCCGCAGGAAGCGCGTGGCTCACGTCATATGAGCGTGCCAAAGGCAAAAAAGGCCCACTCGCTCTCGCCTCCGATCAGCCCATAGCCCTACCAGCTCTCTGTAGGCTCACAGACGAGGAGCCCGCCTGCCTTTCGAACCGCTTTGAGCCACCCTCTATTTTTGCACCTCATAACGAAGCTCGACCATGCCGCTCACATAGGCCTTGACCTCCGCCAGGTGGAGGGCGATGTCTCTGTTGAGCTCCTCGAAGAATGGGATCCCATCACCAATCAAGATTGGCAGGATAGAATAACGAACTTCGTCGGCTAGCCCAAGACGAAGGCATTCGCCGGAGACGACACCGCCGCCAACAAACCAGATGGTACGGAACGTGGGTCGCAAGCGCTCATTCACCAACTGCGCGAGATCGCCCGAGTAGAACTCGACGGTATCCCGAGTCCGCAGTAAGTCGCGACGAGTCAGGACGAACGTAGGTTTGTCTCCGTACGACCACCCCAATCCTTTGGCCTCAAAACTCAACGCGGTCTCATATGTCCGCGATCCCATCACATAGCAGTCGATCGTCTTGAGGAACGCTTCGACGAATCCTGGGTCCATAGTGTCCCCGCCTACGAATTCGTCCGAGGTCTCGAGCCAGTCGACGCTCCCATCCTTTCGAGCGATGAAGCCGTCGAGGCTCGCCGCCATGTGGATGGTTACGCGAGAATCAGTGTTTGCCATCGTTATTGCCCTGACGTCGAGTGCGACCGTTCGCAGGCGCCCTCGCCCGCTGATCTTCATACGGCCTGTTTTCGCGGCTTGTTCACGGCTAGCCAGGGCATGCTGCGGTACGAATCCGCCACTACCCAGCCGCCGGTAGTCAGCGTCCAACTGACGACGAACTCACCCCAATTCTGGGCGCTTATGTGGCCTGCCGCAACGATGGGTACCCATACCAGCAGCGTGAACATGCCGATCTGCAACGCCGAGAGCGCGGCTGCCAGCCGTGCACACACACCGATGAGCACTGCCGCGCCTGCAGCGAGGAAGGTACAGCCGGTGAAATACGCCCAAAATACATGCGCTGGCAGCCAGCCAGGCACCAGCGGCGCGGTCAAATTGACATAGGCGAAATGGGACAGGCCGAATGCGATCAAGGCTAGGCCGTAGAGCGCCCTCGCGATCCGCACGCCCTTGTCGCCGATGGCGAAACCGAGCCACCGCCGGTCCCAATCAGTGGCGAACCAAGCATAAAGTACCCACGCGCCCGCCACTATCACCGCGGTCTCACCGCAGCTTTGATAGGAAACTTCCACAGTAGGCGCGAGGAAGATGTAGCGAACTTTAAACAGCAGCAACCATAGCAGTAGATAAACGAACAGCACGCGGGCAGCGGGGGCGGCTGCGCGCTGCCAGAGCAGGCCCATGCCAGAAGCGAGGGAGATGAAGGCGCAGAGATAGGCCAGCGCCTCGCGTCCTGGTAGACCTTCAGGTACCGACTGCCATATCGGGGCGAAATCGCCTTTGATCAGGCCCAGGATTCCCAGGGCGATCATGGTCGCCGCAAAAACCGCATGACCTACGCTTGCGATGCGCATCGCTCTTTCCTCCGGCGGTGTTTCAATTCATCAGGTACAGGCATCCCTCATATAGGACCGAGGGCTTGCCACGGGTCGCTGAACGCAATGACGGCTTCGAGAGTTATCCCGAGAATGTTCGTGATCTTTCTGGAATCAGGCTTGACCTTCGTTTCAACAGTCAAGCCTGATTCCAGAAAGGGCGCCTTTGGTCGGGCTGGTCGGCGCAAATGTGAAAATCATACTGGAGGTCGAAGCCGAGATTCCGGGAGGCGCGCCCGATCACGCCGCTCGTACAGTGACGGAAAACAACCGAACGCTGAAATTCACCAGCCAGGGGGCGAGCGTTTCACTTTTGTGCGCCAAGCGAGAAAGGGTAGCCGCTGTTCTGCTCGTTGCGTATAAGCTTACCTATGTGGTGAATATCCGTCCCATCCTTTTACTGTAATATAAGCCATTGCTCCGACCCGAGTCCCAAATCCGAAGATGAGCCTCATCGGAACTAGCTGTGATGATCGCCCAACATTCGGATATCCTTTTACTTCGGAGCCTGCCGCTGACTGGCTGTTGGCCACCGGCCTTGATCCCATCGCCAATAATAGACTTATTGCTAGCGCCAGGAAGAGAATCTTTTTCATAACTCTCCTGATAAAAGAACAAGCCCACAAATGCGGAAACAACTGAGTCGAGAATGACAACCCTCGCGAACTGGTTCGCACCGCCCGCCAATCCGTCCCTGGCCATGAATAGAATCAACCACCTGCAACAAAACCGCCTGGGCGAATATCCGGAACTGAATAGCCGCCCAGGGGCCTGGTACGAACTTATGCCGCCAAGTTTATCTGCAGCTTCGGACGCACTGATTGTATCTGACATCACACCTTCTGCCGTGGTGTCTGTGGCAGTTTTCACGCTCACGTTCACACCTGCTTCGACAGCTTCTCCCTCTCCGTTGAGCGGCAAAAGCTGATTCAGATGTGATCGCAATAGACGTGATCAATAAACATGAAACGACGATAGAGCGTAAAAGCGCTGATCTTTTAAACATGGATATTCTCCTTTTTGCAAAACGTTGAAATTACAACAGCCTTTTACATCTCATTCTAATCGAAAGTCAATTAACGGCCATATCGAACCGTTTTCGACAGTTGACTTTTCTCTGCATATCCGCATGCTGCGTCCTCTTTACCGGCGATTGTTTGCCAACTCCATGTGTTTTTTTGCGCCTTACCCCCTTTGTTATTGAAGTCGTGCACGATTTTTCTTCTGCAGGTCAGGCTTTCCGCGCCGGAGTCTGCATACTCGTGGACTAAACCTCTTCCCTTCCGAAAGGATCACTGGTACGATTTCCATTCAGTTGTTGGCGCCCCATGTCGGGACGAGACTTGAGCCATGCTGATTGCCGACACACCAAACAACGAGCGAAACTCTATTCCTCTTCTACAAACGCCTATTCTACTCGCCACCCGGAATACGCGGTTCCGCAAGATGCTTAGCTACGTAGCGTGCGAAAACGCGCCTCTCTGCAGAATTTGGGCGCGGCCGCCTGCGAGGAGAGCTGAACGCGGGTAGCGCTAAAAATGTAATGCCGACAATTTGAGCCAATCGGAAGAATTTTAGAAAAACATACGGTTGAAAGAGCGGTTGGCGTATCTAGAGAACTTACGGATATCAATAGGAGACACGTATGGATTTTGTAATATCACAAAAGGGCGACGGAATTTCTACCCTGACGCTCAACAGGGGAAAGGTTAACGCCCTCAACGGAGCCGTAGTTGATCAATTGAGAGCGCTTTTCAAAACCCTGGAAAGTGATCGGGAGGTCAGGTCTGTGGTCTTAACAGGTTCCGGCAAGTTCTTCTCTTTCGGATTTGACATTCCCGAATTCCTCTCTTTTACGAAGGAACAGTTTACGGACTATCTGATCAATTTTACTGACCTGTATAGATACCTATTCCTTTATCCAAAACCGGTTGTGGCGGCGCTCAATGGTCACACGATAGCAGGCGGCTGCATGTTGGCCTTGGCTTGCGATTACAGAGTGATCGTCAGCGGGAAAGCCAAGATCTCGCTCAATGAGATTGGTTTCGGCTCCTCTGTTTTTGCCGGAAGCGCGGAGATGCTGCGATTCTGCGCCGGCAGCGCAAACGCCACAAAAATCCTTTATTCGGGCGCTATGCACACCGCCGAGGAGGCTAAGGGCTTAGGGCTGGTCCATGAGGTAGCGCCCGAAGAGAATTATATGGTCGTGGCGAGAAAAGCCGCCTCGGATTTGGCGTCTAAAAGCTTGCCGGCCTTCGCGAGTATAAAATCCCTGCTGCGAAGACCCATCGCTGACGAGATGATGCGCCGGGAAAGAGAGTCCATAACGGAGTTCATTGACATTTGGTACTCCGAAGCCACATGGGCGAACCTGCAAAACATCAGGATTCATTAGGCAGAGTGAGGTGAATAATGGAAATAAATACTATTGGCCCTTTCCTTGAATATTATGAAAAGATTCGACAGCGAACCTTGAAAGTCATCGAGCGCATCCCCCCAGATAAGATTGATTGGACCTACAAAGAGGGGAAATTCACATTCGCCGACCTGATCAGGCATATAGCGTCGATTGAGAGGTATATGTATGCTGAGAACGCTTGGCTAAAACCGAGCCGCTATCCTGGTCATGGGAGGGAGCTCGCGGACGGATATGAAAACGTTCTTGCGTACATGGATCGGATGCATGAGGAGTCAATGGAAATATTCAGCCGGCTGAGCGTTGAGGATATGCATAAGAAATGCAAGACACCGGGAGACGTAGAAATAACCGTGTGGAAGTGGCTGCGGGCGATGGTGGAGCACGAGATACATCATCGAGGGCAAATATTCATCTACCTATCTATGATTGATGTATCTACCTCGCCGATCTTCGGGTTAACTTCTGAAGATGTTTTTGAACGGAGGGCCACTTAAATGGAGAGTGTCTACGAGGAACCGTTTCTTGAGAATTCACTGGGAATTCGTTGGGAACTCGTTCAGTTATTTTTTGAGGGTTTCTTCAAGACGGGAGAACAGAGTGTTAGTTAAATGAAGCATGTGCAAATAAAACTAGATTGATTGCTAAATCCAACCGGGCATTCATTGCGCCAGGGCGCGTGACACGTGGGTGATCTGGTTTCTTGAAAAACTACAACGCGCTCCTTGAATGTATTATTTGAAGGCGCTGTCTCGTAGCAGGATCTGAAGCTATCTACTATTGGGGTTCAGCTTGTCTGCTTAATAGCGGCTATGCCGCCCGATGTGCGTAAGGCCTGCGGCCTTACGCGAGTCGCTACTTTAACCAAATCGGGGCTATGCCCCTGCAGCGCGGGCGCAGCCCGAAATCTTTGCGCCTCATTTCCCGGCAAGTCCGAGACTTGCCGCGCATCGGGTGGCAGGAGCCGCAACAACCCCGCTGTAAATTTTATTGCCTGAACGCCAATAAATCGGGGAATTTATGCATCAAACCTTTCTCGCCACATTCTTCGAAATCTCTCGCACTGAGGTCGCAATGTGCGCCGCCGGCATCGCGCTCTTCGTGATTGGAGTATTGGCAGCGAAGAATGAGATCGCCGAGGCTCGCGGCCTGGACAAGATCGTGGCCTTGAGCAATTTGTGTTTCGCTATCCCGCTGGCGGTCTTCGGCGCGCTACATCTCTTCGGCCCACAATTTGTCATGGACATCGTGCCGCCGTACATGCCCTGGCGTATGTTCTGGGTGTATTCCGTCGGCTGCGCGTTGATCGCTGCGTCCTTGAGCATCGCCACCAGGATTGGGGTACGCTGGTCCGGCCTGCTGTTTGGAATCATGATGTTTCTGTTTGTCGCGATGATCCATCTTCCTGGAGCGCTGCGCCACCCGCACGATAGATTCATTTGGACGATTGTCTTCCGCGAGATGTCGTTCGGCGGCGCCGGCTTGATTCTTGCGGGAAATGCAATAGATGGATGGCGCGGGCAAGGCAAGAGCACGCTGATTACTGTGGGGCGTTTATTTGTCACGATGGCCGTAATAGTGTTTGGCATTGAGCATTTTCTGCACGCGACAGGACTTCCCGGAGTCCCACTTAAAAAACAGTTACCGACGTGGATTCCGGGGCGCATGCTCATTGACTATGTGACGGGGGCAGCTCTTCTCGTTGCCGGGGGAAGCATTCTGCTAAATAGGAAAACGCGGACAGTGTCAACCTATCTCGGCGGTTGGATTTTGCTGATGGTCCTCGTCATCTATGGACCCGTCTTGATCGTGGCGCTATCCGAACCGGGCGCCGCAGTCAAGGTGGAGGGGATAAACTACTTTGCGGACACACTGCTGTTTGCCGGAGCCATCCTCGCGATGGCGAAGGCGACGCTACGATCCGATGTGGTCGGGTGGGACAGTGTTCCACGTTCTTTCAAAGAAACGCCTTCTCCAACGTGCGCCGAACCTTCTGCTCCAGACTAACGTGATACGGCGGCTCAGCGCGACAATTGTTAGACGGCGTCATGTGTTCATTGATCATTTTGTCAGTGCGGCTTTTTGCTTTGCGAGTTCGTTTCTGAACGCTTGTTCTTTTTCGGCCACATACTTCTTGTAGCCTTCAGGATCAACGAAAGCTGTATGAGCGCTCTCCTTCATCCGCGAGTATTTCGTTTCGAGATCGAAGTAATTGCCATGCGCGCCAAGAAAGATATCGCACGGCAAGGATTTCAAGACGCGGAACATCT
The DNA here is from genome assembly GCA_035714085.1 of Blastocatellia bacterium. GTDB lineage: Bacteria > Acidobacteriota > Blastocatellia > RBC074 > RBC074 > JAJVID01. The sequence continues at coordinate 20,804 of DASTMP010000110.1, read as the reverse complement.
TTTCGTAATCAGCCGCAATTTGTGGATAGGCGGTGTTGTTCACTAGCCTGTAGCCGGGATTCACGTTGGGGCTACCAATGATCACAACGTTGTAGGTCTTACCGGCCTCCTGCACCTTCATCGTCCACGTGGTGCAGCCTTTCGTGTGGCCGGGAGTCAGATGCGCCACCAGGATAGCGCCTCCCAACTTTACCTCCTCGCCATCTTGTAGCGCTCGATCCACCTTTGTGGGGGCGTAGAGCGCCGTTGGATCGGCGCCATACTGAAAGTCCGTCTTGCCTCCCGATTCGACGACCGACACGTCGGCGTCCATGACCATGTACTTCGCGCCGGTTAGCTTCTTGATGGAGTCACTGGCGGCGTTGTGGTCCCAGTGCGCATGGCTGATGAGAAGGATCTTGATGTCAGTGAACTTGAATCCGAGCTTTTCCACGCTCGCCTGGATAAGAGATACATTCTTCTCAAGATCGCTGTTAATAAGGATGTGTCCCTGCGGGGTGGCGATCAGATAGTTGGCGAGGCCTTTGCTACCAACATAGTAGAGATTCCCCGCGATTTTGAACGGCGGAAATGGTTCGGTCCAATCAGCATTGGCTTGGGCATACAGGTCGCCAGCAAATCCGATGACCGCGACAAATCCCCCCAAGAGTATGATCCACAGACTGAGCCAGTTCTTCTGCATGTTGCGCAACTCCAGTTCGTTTGTGCGGCCTAACGGCCACGATCACCGGGGCCGGGCCGTAGCTCTGCCTCCGGCGCATCGAGTGTTAGGCGCAGTCCTCAGCTCACCGCTTTTTTCACTAGCGCGCCGATCCTTGCCTCTTCGGCGGCGGTCAGCTCCTTCAGCGCGAAGGCGGTCGGCCACAGGGCGCCTTCGTCGAGGTTCGCCTCGTCGCTGAATCCGAACGTCGCATACCTCGTTTTGAACTTCTGCGCGCTTTGGAAGAAGCAGACGACCTTGCCATCCTTGGCATACGCGGGCATCCCGTACCACAGTCTCGGCGAGAGTGCTGGCGCGCTGGCTTTGATGATAGCATGGAGCCGCTTGCACATGGTGCGATCCGGCTCCGGCATCTCGGCGATCTTCGCGAGCACGGCGCTTTCCCCATCCGCTTTGTCCGCGCGCGAGCCGCGGCGCGCGTCCGCCTTCAGCTCCTGGATGCGCTCCTTCATTGCGCCTCGTTCCTCATCCGTGAATCCCTTGAACTTCTTGCCGCTCGCGGTGGCGCTCTTGGCTGACTTCTGCGTTCCCTTCTTTGGGCTCATAGAAACCTCCTCATTCTGTTTTTGCTTTTCGTCTGCGCATTACTACGATATATCATCGGCTTTCTTCTTTGCTGCTCTGCGCCCACCCTCCTTTTCCAGCTTCTGCCTTCTTTGTTGTTTACGTTCCACTGTTTTTTTAAGTGGGGCATCTGCGACTTTATTCCAAACCTTGGGGGCCTTCTGATAGAGGCGTGTCTCTATTTGCTCCGCTAAGTCGTCATCCAGTTTCCGACCGGTAATGGTAAGTTGTTGCTCTTGGTATTTGCGATTAGCTCGGTTTCTTAGCTTTTTACGTCTAGGGATTGACTTACGGGCGCCATGGGGGCTTTCTCCATAGCAATTCCGCCGGTCTTTTTTGTAACTGAGTTGCTTTTTCTCTTGAGGAGTCTTCTTTCGCATAATTTTTAGCCACACAGCGGCCCAAGCTGTAATCATCGGCGCCGCGAACCGAGTTCTCTCTCCAACCGCGCGATGCGATTCGATGGATTCGGATGGCTGCTCAGGAATTCGACCGAGCGTCCACCTGAATGCCGCTGGATGGTCTGGAGGAACGAGATCATTCCGCGCGGGTCATAGCCGGCCCGCCGAAGCATCTGCATTCCGAGCGAATCGGCCTGCTGCTCAGCCGTCCGACTGTATTTTAGAAACAGCGTGTTCAATCCGAAACCGCCTACCACGCCCATCATTTGACCGAGTCCGCTATTGCCGCGTCCGCCGAGCAATCCCCCGACCAACCCCAATCCGGTCTGCGCCAGGTAAGCCTTCGACGCCTGATTGGCGCCGTGGCGCAACGCGACGTGAGCGATCTCGTGAGCGAGCACAGCCGCGATCTCATCCTCATTCCGCGCAGCCTGCAACGCGCCTCGATTGATGTAGACATACCCGCCCGGCAGGGCGAAGGCGTTGATCGCATTGGCGCCCACGACTCGGAACGTGTACGGGTAGCGCGCGCCGGGAGCTTTCGCCGCCAGCCGCTTTCCTATGCGCGACACGCGCGCGTCTGTGTATGTCCGCAACTGTCGGTTGACCGCCGCCGCCGATTGCCGCCCGATCTCGTAATCCTGCTGCGGCGAAAAGATATTGAATCCAGGTTTGTAGTTCTGCGCGAGAGTCGCTATCGGCGTGATTATCAGCGCCAGCATGAGGGTTGCGACTCGCGAGCGCATCAATTGCGCTCTACATTTTATTAACGTGTTCATCTTGATTTCCTCGGACTGCGTCTGGCGCCAGGGAAAAGCTTTGCCCTCCTCATCGGGTTGCGGTGTCCGCAGTTCCCAGTTCGTTCACGGATCGTTTTCCTATTCCCGCGATGAAACCATGCTCTGAGTTCCAGCTCAAGGGCGCGTCCATTTTATGGCTGGCGTACGGCCGGGGCAATGAAACTATGGCAGGGTTCATATCCACCCCCTCGCCCAGATCGCAACACGACCAGCATTCGCAACCGCCCCAACACCAGCGATTCACTGACAATGCCAACGTGATTCAGAACTGTCGCACACCGCATGATCGCGGCGCTGGTCAAAGGGCGCGATCTGTTTCTGGGAAGAGGCTGATGTTACCATTCGCCGTGATAACATTTCAGGTGGTTATGAACATCCAAGAGTTTTTCAAATCAGGAGGCGCGATGAAAGTACGACTTCAAATACTTTTCCTGCTGATTGCCATCACATTGTTTCCGCCACTCCGGTCCGCAATGAATCAAACGCCCGCGGCGCCGATCTACGTCACGCTCTGGTTCGACACCGAAGATTACATACTTCCTCAAAGCGATACGGCCGCGAAACGTCTGGCCGAAACGCTTACCCGGCTAGGCGTTCGCGCGACGTTCAAAATCGTGGGCGAGAAGGCTCGGACGCTTGAACGGCGCGGGCGCAAGGACGTGATTGCGGCGCTTAAGAAACACGAGATCGGTTATCATTCTGACACGCACAGCCAACAACCGACCATCGCCGTCTATTTGCAGCACACTGGCTGGGAAGATGGCGCCGCCGAGTTTTACCGACGCGAAGTCCAGGGCGTGCGCGACATCGAACGAATCTTCGGCGTCACGCCGAGTTGTTACGGCCAGCCAGGCGCGGCATGGGCTTCGCAGACTTTTCCGGCGCTGAAGCGGATGGGCATCGGAATGTATCTGGACGAAGGCGACCACGTCGGCATTGACGACCAGCCGTTCTATTACGGCGGGATGCTGAATGTCTTCAAAATGCGCTCGAACGTCGCGCGGATGGAGCTTAAGGGCGGAGAGAGCCTGACCGAGGGCAAAGCGAAGTTTCAAGCGGCCTATGACAACCTGCGCGCTAAGGGCGGAGGTACGATCAGCATTTACTATCACCCGTGCGAGTGGGTTCACACTGAGTTCTGGGACGGGGTCAATTTCCGACGCGGGGCCAATCCTCCTCGCAGCGAATGGAAACTGCCGGGGACGAGGCCAGCGCATGAGACCGAGGCGGCGTTCGACGATTTTGAGCAGTACGTGAAATTCATCAAGCAACAACCAGGCGCGCGTTTTGTCACTCCGACCGAGTTGATGAAGCTTTACGCCGACGGCGCGATGGTACACAACTTCGCGCCCGATGAGATAATGACCATTGCGCAGTCGGTTCAGAAGGAGATCACGTTTCTGAGGATGAGCGGCTTCACGCTCTCGCCGGCCGACAGTTTCTCGCTGTTGACCGAAGCTTATCTCTCTTTCCTGAACGGAGAAAAAAGGCCGTTAAAACCGAATCCGGTCTATGGCCCGGTTCATCAGTTCGAGCCAGCCGCAGGCCAAGGCAAATTGACGACCACGTCACGGGGGGAGTTTGACAGCGCCGTCCGACAAGTTTCGCAGTTCTGCCACGCCCACGGGCGGATACCGGATGAAATCTGGATCGGCGCCAGCAGCGTCTCGCCACAGGATTATCTGGCGACGCTTGGCGCGGTGATCGAAGGCCGGAAGAATGCAAATGACGATCTGAGTGACGTCGCATTGCGGCAAGGCAAGTTCACGGTTGATAGTTACGTCGCCGAAGATTCGCCGCGATTGTGGGGCTGGGTGATCTTTCCCGAAGGCTTCCACGCGCCGAAGATCATCGAACTGGCGCGATTGCAGGCGTGGACGCTGAAGCCCGCGTTATTGCAAAAATAACAAAGCCGGTGGAACTTACTCAAGTACGACTAACTCATAATCAGTGAGTTGCGGGATCGTGAATTCGGCGTAGCCGTTGTTCAGCCTGAGCGGCAGATTGCCCGGCGCGCGCAGCGTCCTGGCGGTTTTGAAAACGCCTGCGACCTCCACCCTGATGCCGCTCATCGGAATCGGCGCGAAGTAACCTGTTTGCGAATGGCCGCTCAGGTTGATCAAGTGCAGCAGCGTGCGTCCGTTTTGACGCATTAAGCTCATCTCGACCAGCGGATGCGCGCTGGTTCGGATTTGGCGCGGCAGGTTAAGCCGATCGAGCGTGTCGCGGAACAAACCCGCATGAGAGTTCAGGCTGTGGCGGTAATACATACCACCCAGATTCCATGGAATCCACGCGACCGCGCCTTTGCCGAGCCGCTTGAACACAATGGCAGGCGTATCGGTGTCTTTCATATCAATATGGATGAATTCCGGTGGGCCGAACATCGAAGGCGGCACGAGCGTAAGCAAAGCGGGGCCGCTGTCGCGCACTTCGGTGAACGCGCCGTTCAGCATCAGCAGGTCGGTGTCTTTCAACGAAGGGAACGCCGCGTGGTCGCGCACGCGCACATATCCGCGAATCTCCTTGATCGTATTGACGACCGGCGCGACGTCGAACTCCGGCGGCCGCGGGCCGACGATCAACACGCGCCCACCATTTTCGGCGTATTGCTTCAATCCGGCGGGCGCCCAGTCGGTGGCGATAACCAGATCGAATTCGCGCCGCCCAAGCCAATCCAAGTTGTCCGACACAGCGAAAGGAATGTGTTCTTCAGTCAGTAACCGGAACAGGCCGCGATAAGGCTCCATGCCGAATTCACGCCCGGCCCCCGGAGGCGCGCCCAGCAGCAGCACGCGCGCGGCGCTGGCCTGTTTGACGTAATACTGTTCATGCTCGGCGACCCATCGAAAAATCGGCTTCGACGTTTCCAGAGCCTGCCGATCCTGCTGATCGAACGTGCCGTTCATTTCAAACGTCAACGCGCCGCCGTGCGCGACGTTCTGCCACGACCGCAACGCAATCTCGCCGCGCGGCGCGGTGGCGAAGCGCCACCAGAAATCCACGAATTGCATGTTGAGGTCTATCGACATCTTCTCCGGCTGGCTGTTGCGCGCGCGATTGACGTTGTCGCTGGCCGAATAGGGCCACAGCGGCAACGGGCGCGCGACGGCGGTATTCGATTCCGACATAATGCCGTCGGTGTATTCCTGAATGTAGTTGAAATACCCGGCATGTGGCCGCTTCCGGCGAATCAACTCGCCGATCTCGGCAGCCACTTCACGCGAAGAAATAAACATGAACTTGCGGTAATCGTCGTCCGGCTCGCCGGGAATCTCTTTGTGATACTCGGCGCGGTATTTCGCCTTGCAGACGTCGCAGTGACACAGTCCCACCTGGCGCCCGCTATAGTCGCGCGACTGGTTGCCGAACATGTTGAAAAACAGGCCGTCTACTTCATATTTATCGAGACCTTCGGCCAGAATCTTCATCGCCTGGACGCGGTAATAGCCGCCGTTGATGCAAGTCGAATACAACCCGTTGTAAATCACAGGCTCGCCGTTCGCCTGACGGAAAAACCATTCGGGATGCGCGTCGTAGACGTCTTTCCGCGTTTTACTCAGATCGTATCTGCCGACGACACGAATCTTGCGCGCGTGGCATTCGCGCACCACGTCGCCGAACACATCGATGCCCGCCGGTAGATCGGGGCTCGCATAGTGATACTGTGTTGACGTCGGGTAGTAGGAGACGATGCCGCCCATGCCCATCAGGACCACGTTGGCGCGCATCTCGGCAAGTTGTTCGGCCAGCCGGCGCGCGTCGAGCGTGGCGTCGACTTGCCGCAGGTTGGTTTGCACCCAACGAATCGGCTCTTTCATCCACCAGCCTTCTTGCCGGCCTCCCTGCGCGAAGGCGTTGCATATCATCAAACACGACAACAATGCGCCGCTTACGGTATTAACTAGCTTGCGATTCGTCGATTGATTCATAGTTTTTTTACGCAAGATCTTATCCTACCAGGACAGGCTGTGTCGGCAACGTCGACGTCTGGAGCATCCGGGACAATGCGCTCGTCACTATATGAAGCTCCTCGCATTCAGTGAGCTTTATGCAAGTTGTATCTCCACCGCCGCGACCGCCTGCTTGGGAATCACGACAACGACGACTTCATTGCCGATTTTGACTGGCAATGACGTCGGCCTGACTTCATCGGTATTTTGAAAGGTATTCCTGGCGCGCATATCGCTGTGCGTGAGCGCCACGCCGCGCCCCTCGCTGGCCTGCGCTCCGCCCGCTAATCGGATGCGAGCAGTGACCGGCGAATCCAACGATGGGTTGGTCATGGTGACCGTCAATCGCTTCTCGCGGATCGAAGCGGAACCCACGAGCGCAGCCATTTTCACCGCGCCTTCTTGCGCCGGAACTGTCAATTCGTCGCCTCGAATCCGCATCGGCGCCTGCCGCGCGCCCATGTGTGGCCGATACATCTCGAAGACATAATATGGCGGGGTGCGAGTGTACTTGTCTTCGACCGCCAAGAAGAGCGAATGAATGCAGTTGATTGTTTGCGCGACGTTGGCCATCTCGATCTTATCGGCGTGCCGGTTGAAGATGTCGAACGTGATGGCCGTGTGCAGCGCGTCGCGGAGGGTGACAGGCTGGCTCAGAATGTAATCGGGTCTGATCTCTTCTCCGGGCTGATACCACACGCCCCATTCGTCAATCACCAGTTTCGTGCGATGTTGCGGGTCGTACCTGCCCATCGCTTTCCAGTGCGCCTCGATCACGGCTTCGGTGCGCATCCCTTCGAGCAGCACAGCGTACCAGTCGGGAGCTTTAAAATCAGCGACTCGCATTTTGTTGTTGCGGAAATCGGTGTAGAAATGGAGCGAGATGCCGTGAACCTGGCTGCGATGGCCGCCCTGCATCGCCTCGAAGAATCCGTTCGTCCAGCCCAAATCCATATCGCGTGAGTGCCCGCGCGGGCCTGTCGCGACCAGGAACGGCGCGATGTAAACCGGGAACTGTGTGACGAACTGGCGGTACTGCGCGGCGTATTCGCCCGGCTTCATATCGCCGCCGCATCCCCAGGACTCGTTGCCGACGCCCCAATACTTCACGCGGAACGGCTCCCTGTCGCCGTTTGCCGCGCGTTCGTCCGCCAGACTTTCAGTCCCTGCCGGAGCGTTGCAATAAGAGACCCAATCGTGAAACTCCTTTGGCGCGCCCGAACCGACGTTGGCCGCGAGGTAAGGCTCCGCGCCGATTAAACGACAGAGCCGCATGAACTCATGAACGCCGAATTGGTTGGTCTCCGTCGCATGCTTGCCGGGCGGCGTCTGCTGCTCCCAGAAGTTGTAAGTCCGGGAACGTTTGGCCGCCGGGCCGATGCCGTCGCGCCAATGGTAGCCGTCAGCGAAGCATCCGCCCGGCCAGCGGAGATTCGGAGCGCCGATTCTCTTCATGTCGTCGACGAACTGCTTGCGAATCCCGTCATGGCTCGGAATCCGGGAATCGCGTCCGACCCAAACGCCGTCATAGATCACGCCGCCGAGATGCTCGATGAAATGCCCGTAAAGATGCGGATTGATGACCGAGCCTGGTCTGTCCGGCGCTATTTCGATTTCGACATCAGCGGCCAGAACGAGATGTGAGGGCGCCAAAGCGCCAGCTCCGGCGCATGCAGCCGACTTGAGGAAAGCGCGTCGTCGCATATAGAGCGATGCCTCCTGTTGATCGTTGACACACACCATCCTAATGCCAGTCTTCTTGAAATGTCCATCATTTGCCGCGCCTGACTCGATGTAATCGAAAGGATGTCTCTCGAAAACCCCCTCTGGGGAACGCCGCGCATCCAATTTGCGCTTGCGATTCGTTCCCAATACATAACCGGGTTCAGCGCCAATAAAGATTGGCATATCTCTTGCAGGTTTCATTTCCCTACGGAACTGGCGCATCGCTTATGAGAAGTAAAATGAATAACTTTCCATGGCGTTGTTGCACGAATAGACGGATTGAGTGTTGATTTTGTGGCTTTCGGCCACGTCCCGTGTTGCAGATAGCTACACCGAAATAGGCCGAAAGCGATTGGAGCGCGAGTGCTAGCAATGCCATACATGATAATGCCCGTTTTCGTTGACAGCACATTTAGCCGTGGCGCTATTAATCGTAGCGCTACCCCATTTCCCGGGTTGAATACTTTTCCGATGATTTGCTAGGAAAGAAGCAAGGTTGGGAGAAAAGGTTAAATTGGCAATGGATAGGTATTGTACCCAGAACTTTCCTTACCTACGCCACCTAAGAGCAAATAGATAACAGCTTCATACCGGACGTGACCTCATAACGCTCCCCACAGCGACCGGGCCGGCCGAACAACCGGTACGCTGCCTCGCCATGAGGTTTCCTTTACGGTACACATAGCTATGGGGTTAGTGTGCCTACGTATTGGCCAGGTTGAGCAGTTGCTCCTGACTTGTTATGAAAGAAGCAAGGTTGGGAGAAAAAGTTAAATTGGCAATGGATAAGTATTGTACCCAGAACTTTCCTTACCTACGCCACCAAAGAGCAAATAGATAACAGCTTCATATCGGACGTGACCTCATAACGCTCCCCACAGCGACCGGGCCGGCCGAACAACCGGTACGCTGCCTCGTCATGAGGTTTCCTTTACGGTACACATAGCTATGGGATTGGTGTGTCTACGTATTGGCTAGGTTGAGCAGTTGCTCCTGCTCTTATTCGGCCTGCTTCTGTTTTCTGTGGCGGCAGGTATCAAGTTGAAACTTTTGAAGGGGTAGTTGAGGTAGTTATGGAAATCTTGAGACCACGAGACCTGTTTGAATATTTGGGAATCCTGTGGCGGAAGACGCTACTGATCCTCCTGGTGGCCGCTTCCGTATCAATTGCGACATTTCTGATCATCAGGCGCATTCCCAATGTCTACGAATCTCACGCGTTAATCGTCATCTCAAACCAGGGCAATGGCAATAATGATCCATCGCTGTCAAGCCCCCCGCTCAGCGCTTTGACGGAGCGAATGACCAGTCATGGAAATTTGACGGAGATCGCCCGTCGCTACGACCTTTACCATCAGACTCCCGGAGCTATCTCCGATCCCAGCGTCGTGGCCGAGCGCCTGCGCAAGGCGATCAAGATCGATATCAAAATGCGCAATTATTACCCTGACGCGCCGGAGGCGCTGACGATCAGCTACCGTTACACCGATTCGGTAATCGCCCAGCGCGTGGTGACGGACCTGATTTCGATCTTCGACGAAACGAACGCCGCGATACGGACGCAGGCCGCGAAGGAACTCGAACGGTTCCACGCCCAGGTCGCAGAGATCGAAACGCAGTTACAGGGGCTCGCGCCGCAACGCGATCTGGCTCTTATCCGTAGCGGGAGCCTCAACAACTCCCCGTCGGCGGTCCGGGCGCAGCGACTTGCCGCCGCCGACTCGATCGGTTCGCTCGGCGACAAGGAGTTCATGCTCACGCGGCAGATAGATGAGCAGAAGCGGCAGATCGCCGAGCAGGAGAAACTGGTCAGCGCCGCCGCGCCCGCGAGCCGCCTTGCGACGAACAGCGCTTACGGCGTTCTATTGGCGCGGAGGGCTGAGGTCGAAGGGCAAATCAAGGATCTCGCCAGTTCCGCCACCGAGAAGAATCCCAAGCTGATCCAGGCGAAGTCTCAATTGACTTCGATCAATCAGGAGATCGCGCGGCTTGAAGGAGCCAGCGGAGCGAACTCCGGCGCGGCTGTTAACTCGGCGTCGCCCGAGGGCCGTGAACTTCGCGGGCTGCGACGCGAATTGCAGCGCCTCGAAAATGAGCTGGAAGTTGCGCGACGCGATTTGAGCCGCAAAACACAAGGCTTGAAAGAACTGCCCAAAGAGCAGCCTAACGCCGGCCTTACGGAAACCGCCGGCGACGTCCACCTCAATGAGGCGAAGGCCGAATACGATCGCCTGATGGGACGATACAACTGGCTGATGGATAGACAGGACTCGCTGCAGAAAATGTTTGGCCATGACGGCCGGAAGGGAGAGGTGTTTCAGGTGATTGACGCGCCACTCGCGCAGCAGGCGCCGGTCGCGCCAAATCGCCTGTTGCTTATGCTGATCGGACTGGGAATCGCGCTGGCGTTGGGGCTACTGATCGCGTCGGCGCGGGAGGTTCCGCGACTCTTCCTGATCCACAACGACCGAGATGTTGAGTATTACCTGGGGACTCCCGTGTTGGCGGTGATCCCTGAAACATTGACACCGGTTCAACGCGGCCGACGCCGGGTGTTGTGGGGGCTGCGCTGGCTGGGATTGGCGCTGCTCCTCGGCGCAATGATCCCGGTCTTCGTCAAAGTTATCGACCGCGTTCAGATTTTTCAGATGCTGGCGAACCGATAGCCAATGATTTGAAACCTGCGCACGAAATGGAAAGGCTCAAGCATGGAAGAATTCACTGAAGATGGAGTCACGAGAGATTATGCGACGCCTGAATCGGCCAAGGCTCAAGCGATGGAAGAACTCATTGATGATGAAGTCACGAAAGATTATTCGACGACTGAGATGGTCAAGGTAATTATCCCCGAACCGGAAGCGCTGACCCGATTATATGGCGTGTCCGGCCCGCTTCGTCAGACGGCCTATCCCGCGTTTGAAGTGGATCTCAGGCCGAAGCGACTTGCTCCTGGCCTGGTCGCTTTTAACGATTTCGACCCACAAGACATCGCGCCGTACAACCGACTCGCCATTTCCTTGATCTCAGCCGCCGCCTCGCGAAAACTCAAACGCGTGTTAATCGCTTCGGCGCAGTACGGCGACGGCCGTACCACTGTAACGCTCAATCTGGCCGCGGCGCTCGCGCGCGCGCGACAGCGCGTGCTGGTTGTCGAGAGTGATTTTCTACGGCCATCGGCGTTGCGCCTGCTCGGAATTGACTCGGCGACGGGACTGGCCGAAGCCGTCCTGAAAGGCCTGGCGCCCAGCAAGGCGATGGTCTGGCTGCAACCGATCGGGTTCAATCTTTTGCCGAATTGCGCGCAGGTCGAGAACTCTGCGGAGCTGCTGGCCTCGCCTACCTTCGAAGTGATGATGCGGACGTTGAATCCGGAATTTGACTTCATCCTGTTCGATTCCGCGCCGCTGCTGGCGGCGGCCGACGCCAGACTGCTCGAACAACATACGGACGCGACACTGATTGTCGTACGACAGGATGGCGCCTCTACCAGTCAAATGGCCAAAGCCGTCAACCTACTCAATGAAGAGCGCCTCCTCGGCGCCGTGCTCAACCGCGTTGTGACTTAACAGGAATTGACGATGATCTCGAAGAATCTCACTTTTCGCAGGATCCAGCGCCGCGGCGCGCTGCTGTTGCGGCTCTCGCAAGCGCTGGTGGTCGGAGGACTGGCGCTCGCGCTGATGTTTTACCTCTGGCCGCAGATACGTCTGGGACGCGGCGTCTTTACGCTCGGCTTGTTATCGACGCTGCCGTTTATGGACACCTGGCGATCCTTGGCCCGGCGCCTGCTCGGCCTCCCGCGATTGGCCCATCGAGTGCTCATTCTGGGCGTCGGGCAAGATGCGGTCACGATTGCGCGAGAGATGCTCACGCGCCGCGAAGCAGGATACGACGTGATCGGATTTGTCGGTGATGATCCGGCCCAGATCGGGCGAAGCCTGATCAATCCGTGCGTGGTCGGGGTGATGTCTGACCTGGAAGCGGTCGTCAGCAGGTATCGCCCCGACCGAATCGTCGTCGCGATGCGCGACCGGCGCGGCCGATTGCCGCTCGATCTACTCCTCAAACTGAAAGTGCGCGACAGCGTGACTTTGGATGAGGCCGACGTCTTTTACGAAAAACTGACCGGTAAGATCGTCGCCGAACGCCTGCGGCTCTGGCGATTGATTATCGCCGACGCCTCGCGCTGGGCGCGCCTCTACAGGCGCGCGCGCCGCTTGATGGACGTGGCGCTGGCGAGCCTCATTGGGCTGTTGACGTCGCCGCTGATGCTGCTCACGGCGCTGGCGATCAAACTCGACTCACGCGGCCCGGTCTTCTACATGCAGGAGCGAGTCGGACTTAATAACACGACATTCCGGATCATCAAGTTCCGTTCAATGCGCGTGGACGCCGAAGCGAACGGCCCGGTTTGGGCCGACGAAGCGGATGCGCGCGTTACGCGCGTGGGCCGGTGGATCCGCAAACGGCGGATTGATGAATTGCCGCAACTTTTCAATATCGTTCGCGGCGAGATGAGCCTGATCGGGCCGCGGCCCGAACGCCCGGTCTTCATCAAACAGCTCGAACAACGAATTCCTTATTACTCCGAGCGTCACCTGGTCAAACCGGGGCTGACCGGATGGGCGCAGGTCCGCTACCCATACGGCGCTTCGCTCGAGGACGCGCGGGAAAAACATCAGTACGATTTCTACTACATCAAAAATCAATCGCCGATGCTCGACGCTCTCATCCTGCTCGAAACAGCGCGCATTGTGCTCTTCGGGCGTTTCTCGCGCTGAAGCGAAGAAGTTATTCGGAGGAATTATGAACAAAAGAAAATTGATGAATTACATGGAAGGCTTTGGCCTGACGTTCGCGCTGATCGTGTCGACGTGCGCGATTCAGCGTCCGCAAGTGTTCGCGCAAACTCCAGCGTCATCCGCAGGGCAGACTCGACCAGCGTCATCCGCAGGGCAGGCTCAACCAGCGTCATCCGCAGGGCAGACTCAAGAAGATGATCAATTCTTCAAAGGCATCTACCTGGAATTTTACAACACGTACCGGCTCGGCCCCGCGGACGAGATCGCGATTCGCGTGACCGGGCAGCCGGATTACACGCTCGAGCGGGTGAAGGTCTCGCCTACAGGCAGCGTCTATCACCCGCTGCTCGGCGACGTGGAAGTGGCCGGGATGACTATCCCGCGACTGACCAAGCGACTGACCACCGATCTCGGCGAGTACTTGATCGACCCGAAGGTGAGCGTGGCGTTGCTCGAAGCCAATAGCGCCAAGATCGGCGTGCTCGGCGACATCATGCGACCCGGCATCCTGGTCATGAATATGCCGATGAACGTGCTGGATGCCATCACCGCTTCCGGCGGCATCGCCGACACGGGCGACAAATCCGGCGTGGTTGTGCTCCGCCAATTGCGCGACGGCCGCGCTCAAACGTTCAAGGTTAACGTCAAACGCATTCTCGAAGGAAAGGCCGGGCCGGAGGAGAACGTCTCTCTGCAGCCCGGCGACACCGTGATCGTGAACGGCAACACCAAGAAGAAGATGACTTATATCCTGTCCCTCGCCGGATTCGGTAGCTTTCTCTCATTCATCTCTATGGGAAAAGGACGCTGACACCTATGCAGTCGGCTAATTTCATTAGATAAGCGCGAAGAAGAACACAAAGGCGCCAAACCAGATAGATATGAACATGCGATCCAACCTCAATGATCGAACTCGGCTCGGAGCGCTTTTCAACCGCCGAGCGGCGATATCGAGAGATGTTCTCAGCTCTGAGCGCCGGCCTGGAGCGCTTTTCAACCGCCGAGTGAAGAGTCCGAACGCAGTTGAGCAGGGCGGCGAAATCGATTTTCCGCTCACATCCAGCGCCGGAGCCACACGCGGCAAACATTGGCTGGCCTTCGCAGGCGTTTATCTTTTCACACTGATGCTCTATGCGCGCCCCAACGACCTGTTGCCGGCTCTCGGCGCCTTTCCACTAGTTAAGATTTTGGCGATCGGCGTTCTGCTGATTTACATCGGATCGAAGATCTCCGCCGGCGACAGGCTGTCGGTCTGGACGCTGGAGATGACGATGCTCGTGGTCATCGCGGCTTTGGGGCTGCTCCTCATGCCAGTCGCCGTCTCGCCTCAACAAAGCATAGACATGCTCACCGACACATATCTCAAGACGGTGATCATCTTCATATTGATGGTCAATCTGATTGACACGCGCCAACGAATTTTTTCAATGTGGAAACTGGTCGTGATTTGCGGCGCTGCGCTCGGCGTGGGCGCAATCAAGAGTTATATGAAAGGCGAGTTCGCCATGAAGGGGGTGCGTATCGAAGGATTGGTCGGCGGGATGTTCGAAAATCCGAACGACCTGGCGACGGCGCTCGATCTTTTGCTTCCCTTTGCCGTCGCTCTCACGCTCATCAGCAAGGGACGCGCGCGTCTGTTCTATCTGGTCTGCGTGGCGGTCCTGGCCGTCGGTGTTCTGTTCACTCTCTCGCGCGGGGGATTTCTGGGATTGATTGCGTCGAGCGGCGTGCTGCTGTGGAAGTTGGGACGCGGCCGCCGTCTGAAAACCACACTGGTGGTCGCGCTGATCTGCGGAATTTTGTTAGCGGTCACGCCGGGCGGTTACGGCGCCCGGATAGCGACGATTTTTAACAACGACCAGGATCAGACAGGCTCGGCCCAGTTGCGTAACGAATTGATGAAGCGGGCCGCCTCGATAGCCATCAACCGCCCCATCGTCGGCGTCGGCATGGGAAATTTTCACTTCTACTCGATCCGAGAAAAGCAGGCTCACAACGCCTACCTGGAGATCGCCGCCGAGCTGGGCGTGATGGGATTGATCGCCTATTTGATCTTGATCCTAGCCCCATTGCGCTCGCTCTATCGGATCGAACGTAAAACCAGGGGCATGCGATCGAAGAGAGAACAGGAGATGTATTGGTTGAGCGTGAGCATACAGGCGGCCTTCATCGGGTACATGGTTTGCAGCTTTTTCGCCTCGATTCAGTACCTCTGGTACCTCTATTACACCGCCGCCTATGCGGTGGCGCTCAGACAGATTCACGCCGCCGAAGAAATGGAAGAGATGAAGATGAAATGGTTATCCGTATGAGTTCGCGAGGCGCAAACAGATTTTCGACTTTTACCGCGAGAGCGGCGGCGACCTGACCAAACTGAAATGCGGACGATCGGCGCCAAATTCGCCAATTCGTGACCGCGCTGACAGAAAACTTATTGAGAGGTAATTATGAAATGGGCCAAAAAGATCGCGCTGATGGCGCCTGTAATATCGGCGATTTGTCTCTTCGGCGCAGTGAACGCCATTCAAGGTTGTTACCGACAGCCAGGCGGTCCGCCGTTCGACGCCAGCATTATCGAATCCGTAATGAATCAATCACGCCCGGCAACGCTCGCTCCGGGCGATCCGGAGCCTCCGCGCGTTTTTCTGGATACGACATACGTGGCGCCGGCCGGTAAGACCATCAACGTCATGGCCGGCGGCAATGTTCAAGCTGCGATTGATCAAGCGCGGCCCGGCGACGTGATCACGCTTCAAGCGGGCGCGACCTTCACCGGCAATTTCCGGCTGCCCAACAAGAGCGGTTCGGATTGGATCGTCATCCGCTCCTCAGCGGATGACGCCGAGTTGCCGCCGCCCGGAACGCGCGTCACCCCGGCCAAGAGCGCTATTATGCCCAAATTGATCAGCCGGAATGCCAACCCGGCGGTTTATACGGATGAGGGCGCCCATCATTACCGCTTCATCGGCGTCGAATTCGGGGTAGCCGAGGGGAAGAACATTTACAACATAGTCGCGTTTGGCGCAGATCAGACCTCGTTAGCTCAGTCGCCGCACGATCTGATCATTGACCGCTGCTACATTCATGGCAACGACACCGGCAACGTTTCACGTGGCGTTATGCTCAACAGCGCCCGCACGGCGGTGATTGATTCGTACATCTCAAACTGCCATGGCGAAGGATTCGACACACAGGCGATTTGCGGATGGAACGGATCGGGGCCGTTTAAGATCGTCAACAATTACCTTGAAGGCGCGGGCGAGAACGTTATGTTCGGCGGGGCCAAGCCTTCGGTTCAGAACCTGATCGCGTCCGACATCGAGTTCCGATTGAACCACGTCTATAAACCGATCTCGTGGAAAAAAGGCCATCCCACTTACGCCGGAAGGCCCTGGACGATCAAGAATCTTTTCGAGCTGAAAAACGCCCAGCGAGCGCTCATAGATCAGAACGTCTTTGAAAACAATTGGGCGGACGCGCAGGTCGGCTTCGCAATCCTCTTCACGCCTCGCGGCGAGGATGGGGCGGCGCCGCAAGCGACGGCTGCGGACGTGACCTTCACTAACAACATCCTGCGACATTCGGGCGGTGGCTTCAACATCTCGGGGCAGGATGACACCACGCAGAGCCAGCCTTCGCAGCGGATTCTGATCAAGAACAATCTGATTTACGACATAGACGGCGTTAAGTGGGGCAGCGCCGTAGACGGGCCGGCGGACGGCAGGTTCGCGCAAATTGTCGGAGGGCCGGTCAACATCACTTTCGATCACAACACAATCTTTCAGAGCGGCCCGATCATCGTCGCGGACGGCGCGCCGAGCTCCGGATTCGTCTTTCGCAACAACATCGCGCCACACAACGAGTATGGCGTGTTGGGTAGTGGCAAGGGCGTCGGCGTCGGCGCGCTGAATTATTATTTCCCGGACGTCATCTTTCAAAAGAATGTGATCGTGGGAATTCCGCAAGGAGTCAGCTACCCGGCGGATAACTTTACGCCTGCTTCTCTCAGTCAGGTAGGCTTCGTCGATCTGGCCGGAGGAGATTATCGGCTGGCGCCGACCAGCCCCTACCGCAAAGCGAGAACGGATGGCAAAGACGTTGGGTGCGATTTTACGGCGCTCGGTCGTTGACGCCGGGTGAGGAATGGGATGAGGAAATTGTCAGTGGAAGAAATGAGTGGTCCGAAGGCATTGTCGTCATTGGAGACGGAGTGGCGGGCCCTTTTCAATGAAACCGACGCGCCGCCATTCCTCTCCTGGGAGTGGATCTCAGCCTGGCACAAATGGCTGGGGCGCGAAAAACGTCCGCGTCTGCTCTGCGCGCGGGAAGACGGCGCGCTGGTCGGATTGTTGGCGCTGGGCGAAGAGGAGCGGCGGCTGAAAGGAACACCCGCGCGCATTCGTCGAATCTCGTTTCTCGGCGAACAGCTCGGCGGTTCAGACTACCTGGATGTGCTGGCGCTTCCCGGTTACGAACAGGAATGCGCCAATGCGCTTTTCGGGTACCTCGCGGAACACATCAAATTCGACGTCTTGGAGCTTGACGGCCTGCCCTGCGATTCGCCGAGCGTGCCGTGGCTGGCATGGCGCTTCGGCGGCAACACGAATTTTAAGTACCGGCTCGAACCACGATATGTCTGCCCACAAGTTAGGCTCGATCAGTCCTGGGAAGAGTTGCTGCAAAGCTCCTCGCGCTCCACTTACCTCTCTCGCAGTCTGCGCCGATTGCGCAGGCTTCCGGGCTTCGATCACCGTGTGATTACCGACCCCGATCAGGCGGAGGAGGCTTTCGAAAGATTTCTCGCGTTGCACGAGTTGTCCTGGGCCAGTCGAGGCGGCTCCAGCGCCACCGGACTCCAATCGCTCAAGGATTTTCATCGCGATGTGGTAGTGCGACTGGCGAGCGCCGGGCGCCTACGGTTCGAAGAGATATGGATTGATGGCGCGTGCCGCGCGTCGCTTTACGGTGTTGGCAAGGGAGAGCGGTACTGCTACTACCTCTCCGGCTATGATCCGGCCTGGTCCAAATATAGTCTGGGGTTCACCGTGATCGGGCTTTCCATCGCCGGCGCGATCGAGCGCGGGGTGAAATTCTACGACCTGTTACGCGGGGCCGAGTCCTACAAATTCTTTTGGGCGAACGAAACCAGGGCCACCTTCGCGGTACATGTGGCGAGCGACAGTCTGCCCGCCCGACTAGCGGTCATGTGTGATCACGTCGCGGAGACCGCGCGCGCCGCCGCGCACACCTTTCTGCCGGCCTGGGCGCTGGCGTCGTGGCGACGCCGGCGTCAGGCCCGGGCGCGCCGGTCAATGCTTGACGCAGACAGCAAAGCCCCCTCGGCAAACGAAGAGGGCAGCCGCGACAAAGCTGTAGATGTTGCGGCGTCCATTCTCATTTTATTGTTATCTATTTGTCTATGACGCCATTGACGCAACCGCCTGCTCCGGGCTTTTTCGACAAACTCAAATGGTCGCTCCCGTGGCTAAGCCATTACCCGCTGTGGCGCGCCGGCGAGACGGCGCGCCGGACATTGAGAACGCTGGCCGGCGATGACCTCGCGCATCTCATCCTGGTCGTGGCGAACCACTTCGAGCCGGCATGGGATGAGCGAAAGGGCAGAGTCGATCTGGCGCTACAGCGCGCGCGCGTAGATGAATGGCTCAAGCAGGCCCGCGCCACCGGCCGCGCAATACGCGATTGCGACGGAACGCCGTTCCGACATACCTACTTCTATCCGGCCGAGCAATATCACCGCCCGCTGCTCGAACGACTGGCCGAACTGGAAGCGGACGGCTTCGGCGAAGTGGAGATTCATCTGCATCACGGCGTCGAGCGGCCGGACACGCCGGAGAACCTGCGGCGGGCGCTCGAAGAGTTCCGCGACCTGCTCGCCGAAGAGCACCAATGCCTTTCGAGGTTCGATGGGGTGGGGCAGCCGCGATATGCGTTCGTGCATGGCAATCTGGCGCTCGCCAATTCGATGGGCGGTCGCTGCTGCGGCGTGGACTCCGAGATGCGGATTCTGGCAGAAACCGGATGTTACGCTGATCTGACCTTGCCAGCAGCGCCTCTGCAGCCCCAGACGCCGCGAATCAACGCGCTTTACCAGTGCGGTCGCCCACTCGACGAACCCGTCCCGCACCGGACGGGAAAGAACCTGCGCGTCGGCGCCAAAGTGACGCTGCCGGTTTTGTTGACCGGCCCGCTTGTTTTTGATTGGAGCCGGCGGCGGCATGGATTGCCCGCGCCGCGAATTGATGACGGCGTATTAACGGCCAGTTATCCGCTTACGCCCGAACGTCTGCGCCGCTGGCGAGGCGCCGGCATAGGCGTTCGCGGGCGGCCGGAGTGGATTTTCATCAAGCTCTACTGCCACGGCTTTTTCCCGAACGACCAGGCCGCGACCATCGGCGCCCCGATGCGGCGATTTCTGCAAGAGACGCTTGAACTGGCGGACCGGGACGGCCGGTTCAAAATACATTTCGCCACGGCGCGCGAGGCGTTCAACATCGCTCTTGCCGCCGTCGATGGGCGCGGAGGCGAGCCGGGCGGTTACCGAAATTATCGGCTGCGTCCGATCAGGCAGGCGGCTGAGACGCAGCCTCAAAAGGTCCGCCAGGCAATGGAGGCGCCGCATGGAGATTGAGAGCGCGCGTAAACACGATGTCTACGACGGTCATTCAACCCGAGGCATCCAGGCGATTGACGGGAGCTCGGCGAGCAAGATTGAGATGGCGGCTTATCGCAACACGCCGCTGGAGCAGGAACGCATTACCGATTTAATGAACATCATCCCAAAGGGGCCCAAGGGGCAGGATTCTGTTCTCGATGTCGGCGCGCGTGACGGCTATCTCTCGCGCCTGCTGACCGGGCATTTCGCCTCGGTCACCGCGCTCGATTTGGAGAAGCCCTCGATCGCTCACGACCGGATCAACTGCGTTGAAGGTGACGTCACACGCCTGGAATTTCCCAGTGACTCTTTCGACGTGGTCTTGTGCGCGGAAGTGCTGGAACACATTCCCGGCAAAGGACTGGAACAGGCGTGCCGCGAACTGAGTCGCGTCGCCAAATCCCACGTCGTGATCGGGGCGCCTTACCGGCAGGACACTCGCCTCGGGCGCACCACCTGCCAGTCTTGCGGCCGCAGCAATCCGCCTTGGGGGCACGTCAACGTGTTTGATGAACGGCGGCTTACAGAACTCTTTCATCCGCTCCAGAAGATTGGCGTGACATTCGTCGGTTCCGGTCGTTCTCGGACAAATGCGCTTTCCTCATGGCTGATGGATGTCGCCGGGAATCCATGGGGAACTTACGATCAGGAAGAAGTCTGCATTCATTGCGGACAAGAGATCGGGAAACCCACCGAACGCAATTTGGCGCAGAAGCTCTGTTCCAGATTGGCTTTTTCCCTAAACGCCGCGCAGGCGCGATTCATCTCCGCGCGACCGAATTGGATTCACATGGTTTTCGATAAACATTGCCAGATTGAATCAAGGCGACAGTCGCTCGAACGGATCGCATCATCGGTCAGGTTGGCCTCCAACGCGGCGCCAGAGCGGACGCCCAGGCGCTTGCTTTTTATAGCTTATCAGTTCGCGCCGAGTTTGGAGATGGGCGCGCGCTCTTGTGTGCAGATCGCGCGCTACCTGCCCCAGCATGGCTGGTCTCCGGTGGTGCTGACGGCGCACGAGAAGTACATCGAAGAGCGTTACCGCGGGAGCGATGACGAAATAGCCAAGCTGGGATTGCCTGACGCGATTGTCAGGACGCGCCTTTTGCCGCACCCGTTCGATTTCTATCGCTGGCTCAGATCAGCGCTCAGGCGCAAACCGCAA
>DASTMP010000109.1:0-2077 GCA_035714085.1 Blastocatellia bacterium | reverse complement strand
GAAGCCGTAGTAGGGAAGGGCGCGGAGGCTGAAGCCCCAAAACCCATGGCCGAGCAGGATCGGTATTTTGGTGGACAGGGTCGCCACCAACATATCAATGATCAACGGAATCGCCGCCAGCCGGGTCAGCAGCCCGATCAGAATGAGCGCGCCGCAGACGATTTCAACGACGCCGACGAAAGGGGACATGACTTCAGGCGCAGGGATGCCGATCTTCGTGAAGCGCCTGACCCCGTTTTCACCTGGATAGAGGAATTTCTGAATCCCCTCCGAAAGGAAGACTCCGCCTACTACAAAGCGGATGAGAAGCACCGAGGTGGGGGCGCTTGTTGCTATGATATTTTGGCGCAGAGTCATTTCTGATTTTCCATTACGCCTTTGGCGGCGATGGCGCAGTGAACTGCGAGATGTCAGTCAGGCCGAGCATTCCTTCGATCTCGCCGATTTGTTTGACGGCCGTTTCAAAGCCGTCTTCCCCGAACTGCTGATGTTCGATCTCCTCGAATTTTTCGCCCATCTCGTGAAACTCTTTTTCAGGGAGCGCCTTCTTCCATGCCGGAAAGACGATGGTGTCCTCTCGCGCAGCGTGGTTCTGGTACATCAGGACCAGAGACTCCATCGCTCGCGCCAGAGGTTCGGCGTTCGCCGCTCCCAGTTTTGCGCCCTGCGTGACAGACAGAATGTAGTCCGTAATCTCGCGCCCGCGGTCGTGTTGCACAACGAGAATGTCCGGGTAACCAGCCGTCGGCCCGCCCGCCTTTTTGACCGCCGGGAAGATATAAGGCTCTTCGAGCTTCTTTTCATGGTAATCCTCGCCGAAAGCCCGAAAGAGCTTGGCGGTCTTCTGCGCGGCCTCAGGAGGAACGGAGGCAGGGTTGGCGCGGAGCTTATTGGCAGCCGCCGTATAGACGAGCAGCGCGCGCCGTAAAACTCCGTGCTCCCGCATCAGGTCCTCAGTGGCTGTGACTTCGCCTTCCTCTTCCTTCTCATCCTTTTTAGGACCGGATTCGCCCGTCTGCTTCCCGGATTGCGTGTTGTCACTCCTACCGCATGCGAAAAGAAAAAGACCGGTACCGATTGTGGCCGACGCCTGGATAAAAGCGCGTCTCGTGTTTTGTGAATTCATGTTTATGCCTCGGTTCCTTTCTCGTAATCGTCGAAGGCTTTGATCAGGCAGTCCGGCGCCGCCGCCGATGCTTCCATCAAAGCCTGTGCCTTAGGCTCCTTCACTTTGATCACGCCATCGCGCAATGTCAACCGCGCGGCGCTGGAAAATACACCGCCGTGCGCTGAGTATCAGGCTCCACAGGCATTTGACGGAACGGAGCGAGTCGCCCAATTATTCTTGAGGGAGGCGAGACTATGTCAAAAGAGAAAGTGCTCGTTGTTGATGACGATTCGGCGATTCGCTACACATTGACCGAAGCGCTGGGCGGTTGGGGATATGAACCGCTAGAAGCCTCGGCGGTGGAGGCGGCGCTGGTGTCCTTCGACGCCGAGCGGCAGTCGGCGGTGTTGCAGGACATCAGTCTGCCCGATGGTTCGGGGCTCGACGCTCTGCTCGAATACAAAAAACGCCAGCCGCAGGCCATCGTGATTATGATCACGGGCGCCGTCCAGCTCGAAGACACGATCGCGGCATTGCGCGGCGGCGCTTACGATTTCATCGGCAAGCCGATCAGGCTCGGCGAACTCCAGGTCACGATCCGCAACTTGATCGAGGCCGGCAGACTCCGGCGCGAGATTCGTTATTTGCGCCGGGAGCAGGAGCGGCGATTCAGTTTCGACCAGATCATCGGCGAATCGCCGCCGATGGCCGAGATGATCCGGCTCGCCCACAAGGTCGCTGAGAGCGAAGCGTCATCGATCTTGCTGCTCGGCGAAAGCGGCACGGGCAAGGACCTCGTCGCCAAAGCGATCCATTACGTCTCGCGCCGCGCCGATCAGCCTTTCATTGTGATCAATTGCGCGGCGATCCCGGCGACGCTGATCGAGAGTGAATTGTTCGGGCACGAGAAAGGAGCATTCACCGACCCACTGCTGGTGGGGCGTTGCGATCCGCAATCCCAATAGCGGC
>DASTMP010000108.1:0-4105 GCA_035714085.1 Blastocatellia bacterium | reverse complement strand
CGGCCTCAGCTTCTCCAAACTCCGCAGCGTGAGGCCCGCGCCGATCAGCAGGAGCAGCGAGAGCGCAAGCTGCCCAACCACCAGCCCGTTCCGCAAACGCGACTGGCGATAGCCGCCCGCGAAAAGGCTGGTCTCATCTTTCAATGCCTTCACGACATCAGCCTTTGAGGCCTGGAGCGCGGGAACCAGACCGAACAGCATTCCGGTCAGAGTCGAAAAGCCGAGCGTGTAAAGCAGCACATGCCAATCCAGCCGAACATCGAGCGCCACGCGCAGGCCTCCAGGCAGCGGCGGCATGAACGCGATGAACAGGGTGAGCAACCAGAGCGCGATCACCGTTCCCGCCGCGCCCGCGAGCAAAGCCAGCAGGGCGCTTTCGGTGAGCAACTGCCGGATGAGGCGGAAGCGATTCGCGCCCATCGCCAGCCTCACGGCAATCTCTTTCCGCCGCGTAACAGCCCGCGCCAGCAGCAGATTCGCCAGATTCATGCACGCGATGAGCAACACCAGATTGACGATCACCATGAGCGACGCGATCAACGCATAAACCGGGATGCGTACCACAGGAGGAATGCGGGTCTCGCTCTCCGGCAGGATCGTGACGGACAATTCAAATATCTCGCCCGTGTCTCCTCTCTCTTCCCGCCAATCCTCGGGATTAGCTTCTCTCAGCCTGCGCACGAGCAGATCGAAGCTCGCCCGCGCCTGCTCCAGCGTCACTCCGGGCTTGAGCCGCCCTATGGGGGTGAGCCAGTGGTTGCCACTGTGCGTAAGGTTCGGCAAACCGATCGCCGGCGCCAACTGCGGCATCATCATCGCCGGTACCCAAACATCGCATGCCAAACCGCGCATCATGCCGGTATACTCCAGCGGCGCAATCCCGATGATCGTCAATGTAACGTTGTTGAGGGTGATCGTCTTGCCAATCACATCGGGATCGGAGTTGAACCGGCTGAGCCACAAACTATGACTGATTACGGCTACCGGATGCGCGCCCGGCGTTCGATCTTCTTCAGGCAGAAAAGCGCGCCCCTTGAAAGGCCGCACACCCAGCACGTCAAAGTAATTGCCGGAGACTATCTCGCCCCTAACCTCTTCGACCTGCTCCGCGCCGCCCAGCTTGAACTGCTCAAGGCTGTAAGCCGCAAGCCCAGTGAAGACCTCGTTGTGCTCACGAAAGTCCAGATAGGCTGGATATGATGTAGGACCGCCGTTAGTGTAAAGCTCGACGAGTCTGTCGGGCTGAGCCACCGGGCGCGGACGCAGCAAAATCGAGTTCACGATGCTGAAGATCGCTGCGTTCGCACCGATGCCGGCGGCCAGCGAGAGCGCGGCGATGATCGTAACGCTTTTACTCTTAACCAGCATGCGCGCGCCATAGCGCAGGTCTTGCCATATATCAGCGATTATATTTCTCCTCCGATTGGTTCCCAGCACGATGGGGTCTGGCGCGACCTCCCGCTCCACGCGCGACAGTTCCCGCCGAAGCGTTTCATCCTCGCTCAATTCCGCGAGCGTCGCGCGGTAAGCTTCTTCAGGCGTTGCGCCTCTTGCGAGCGACTCCGCGTAATGGTCCTTCAGGTGCTGCGAGAGTTCCTCGACGATCTCGGCCTCGCGCGCCGGCTCCAGTTTCAGCGTAGCCAACCGCTGTCTGATCTCTTCTTTCCACTCAGGCATGGGCGCCTCACAGTCTTACTTAATGGTTTGCGTCAACGCCGCTCTTCATTGATTCACGATCGAGCATTCAGGCGTTCATATTTGGCATAGCCACATATTATGCAGACGCATATACGGCGTCAATAGGAGAGAGGACTCTCAAGCTAGTAAAAGGTGTCCCTTCGGCAGAATGGCGTCGGCGCTAGTAAAACCTGTGCCGACGCCATTCTGCCGAAGGGACACTGTTTTCCATTGCTACAAGCTACTGAGGAAGGCCAGGAGTTGATCATCAGGGCGATAACGCCCAGGATTACCTTCGACGGGTGTGGTCTTGGCCAAGATTTCCTCCTTCATCGCGAGGTTCGCCTCCAGGTAAATCTGCGTGGTTTCGACCGACTCATGCCCGAGCCACAGTGCGATCACCGCTCGATCCACGCCAGCCTGCAAGAGTTCCATTGCCGTTGTGTGGCGAAGCACATGCGGCGTCACCTGCTTCTGCTGTAGCGACGGACAGGACTCGCGGGCAACCGCAGTGTGTTTGGCCAGAAGATATTGCACTCCATCCGCACTGAGACGGCCACCACGGGCATTGGGAAACAGCGTCTGTGTATTGCCTCTCACAGGCTCCCGCAGCCAGGCTTGCAAGACAGCCACGGTTTGCTTTGTTAGTGGTACGCAGCGTTCCTTGCGGCCCTTGCCAACAACGCGTATGTGCGCGCCTGCCCCCAAGGTGACGTCTTTCCGCTCAATCCCTGTCAACTCGGACAAGCGCAACCCTGTTTGCACAGCAACCAGTAACAAAGCGTGATCGCGGCGACCGAACCAAGCGCGTTGGTCGGGCGCCGCAAGCAGCGAGTCCACTTCTGATCGCGTCAGAAAATGGACCAGCGTGCGTGTGTGTCGCTTGCCGGGAATAGCCAGCACACGTTGGATCTGCGCGGACTGGGCCGGGGCTTCCAATGCGGCGTAGTGAAAAAAGGAGCGGATGGCTGTCAGGCGAAGATTACGGCTGCGCGGAGAAATACCCCGGCTCTTCTCCATCTCCTCGAGGAAAGCGACAATCAGCGGCGCGTCGATTTCTTCAAGCGTCAGGCGAGAAGGTGTTTTCCCCAGCCGTTTCCGGGCGAACTGCAGCAGCAGGCGGAAGGTGTCGCGATAAGAACTGATCGTGTGCGAGCTGGCCTGCCGCTGTTTCATCAGGCGCTGGGTAAAGAAGCCTTCCAAGAGAACTGCCAGACTTGGAGTGGATGTCATGATTGCACCTCCCAGCGTTGCTCAAGGCGTCTGACGGCTTGCCCCATCAGTTCCGGACAGGCGGTCAGATACCAGTAAGTGCCACTTACGTGAACGTGCCCCAGGTAGGTCGATAGGAATGGCAGGCGACGTTCGACGTCTTCACCGGCGCGATACCACTGCAACAGAGTCTCTACGGCAAATCGATGGCGGAAGTCATGCAGGCGTGGCCCGCTACTTGAGTCAGGGCCGCGCAAGCCGATCTGCCGTGACAATTGATAAAAGGTTCGGCGAACCTCCGCGCCATCCAGACGTTTGCCCAACTTGGATATGAAGAAGTAGGACGCCGGCCGCTCAACCAGGAAAGCATCTCGGCGCAGCTTATAATCAGCGAGTACCCTCTGGGTTGAATCGTGCAAAGGTACCAGGCGGGACTTCCCCAATTTGGCGCCACGCACTGTGAGTACACCTTCGCTCAAATCAACCTCTTCTGGCTTGAGCCCGATCGCCTCACTGATGCGCAAGCCCGAGACGGCCAGCAGTCCTAACAGGCAATGATAAGTCCAGCGCCGGAGGCCATCCGCCGGTGGGAGATTGAGAGCAGCTTCCAATAGATGATTGATCTCTTCGTCAGTGTATAAGTAGGGCCGTGCATGCCCTGGGCAGTATGGAAGTAGCCCGGAGGATGGGATCTCGGTTCGTGGGTCAACCGCACTCCGGTATCGTGCGAAGCCTCGCACATAGCTCAGCCGCAGCGCCCAGTACGCCGGCTGCGCCGAGGACGGTTGCTGTGCCCACTCCAATGCCAGGGAGGTGGTGATATAAGTTGTGCCTCGCTGTTCAAGAAACGAGGCGAAATCTAACAGCCCCTTCCCGGCATCGCGCAGTTTGAATCCCAAACCGCGTCGCATGGCCAAGTAGTCTTCCACGGATTCTCTTAAAGTGTTCATAACGCACCTCCCGGCCAGGGTAACGCCAGAGTGCGTAATGAAGTGAGGTCAACCTTGGCATAGATTGCCGTGGTCTGAGGGCTCTGATGGCGTAGCAACTGACCGATCTCGGCCAAAGAAGCGCCTTGATTAAGCATCCGGGTGGCGAGAGTATGGCGAAACAGGTGCGCCCCCTCACGTGGTGAATCAATTCCGGCCCGTCTCAAGGCGTGCCTGACTAGTGAGCTGACTGCCACCTGACTACGAAAGCCAACAGCAGGCGCTCG
>DASTMP010000107.1:0-38459 GCA_035714085.1 Blastocatellia bacterium | reverse complement strand
CTTGCCGAGGGCCAGCTCATTGAGCGCCAGGTTCTTCAGGGCCGGAACAAATTTTGGCTCCAGCGCCAAAACCTTCTTGAAATGCTCATTCGCCTCCTCTCGACGTCCGGCGGCGGAAAGCGCGATGCCCATCAGGTTGCGAGCCTTGAGATCATTGGGAGAGCGATCCAGAATTCGCTGTAAGAGGGGGCAGGCCCGGTCAAACTGCCCCTGCTGCACGAGGGAGACGGCGTTTTGGTAGTCCGCGTCTTGCGCTCGGACAGAGATGGCGCACGCCGCCAACAAGCAGAAGAGCGACGTTAATAGGAAAGTTGATCTTCCTGCCGCGGAGCGGCGGTTGAATTTAGCCGTGGGTTGCAACCCATGGTGGGCGCGATTTTCATTCCCCGTCGCGTCAGCGACAATTGAATTCAGCCGTCGCTGACGCGACGAGGAAATATTCTCCAACCATTCCGTGGTTTTATGGACTTTGAAAAAATAACGCAACCACATTTTCCCCGGTCGCGGCAGCGACCATGTGAGCTTAGCCCGGCTTTTCAAAGCCGGGACAATGAGCGCGTCGGTCCCTAGTCGCGGCAGCGACGATTGATTTTGCCGATCAGTGTCAACCGTCGCTGCCGCGACTGAAACCACTGTCCGACCACCCACCCGGCTTTGAAAAGCCGGGCTAGAATCAACTGTCGCTCCGCGACTAAGGAAATGGCCAGCGAAATCTGGTTGCGCTATTTTTTCAAAGACCATAAACCCACGGCTAAATTCAACCGCCGCTATGCGGCGGAGAAACGCGAGTCTGATTAAGATAGCTTTGGTCATGACAAGAACTGCCGGCGATGTATCGCCACTTGGCGCCAATCCCTAACCAGATTCAACTCGTCATAAGATCGTACAAGACACCCTATTCATGGGCCTTTTATGTTCGTTTCCCACTAAAACGCATACGATCTTTGCTTGGATACCGCAAATTCGACCGAATTGGAAGACCAGTTCGAATTTTTGAAGTAACCGTAAACCAACGGAGAGACAGCCATGACATTGAAAAGTTTCTCGAAGACCGCCGGTTGTTTACTGCTCGTTTTGGCTTTTACCAATGCGGCGCAGGCTCAATTCCGTAGCGCCATTGAAGGCACAGTGACTGATCCCAGCGGAGGAATAGTCTCGGAAGCTCAGGTAACGCTCGTCAACGTCGAGACCGGCGTCAGCCAGACGGCGAAGACCAATTCCGCAGGCTCTTACAGCTTTCCCACTCTGCCGCCGGGCAAGTATAAGATCACGGTCTCGGCCAAGGGCTTCGCCTCCGTGGCGCAGGAGAATATCATTCTCGGCGCCTCCGAAACACGAACAATATCGCTCGCGCTGAAAGTGGGCGACGTTTCCGAGACGATCACCGTCACTTCCGAACCGGCTCCGGTGCAAAGTTCCGAAGCCAAGGTCGCCACAAATATTTCGACGACGGAAATCAGGAACCTGCCGATGGCCGGGCGGAACATCCTGGATCTCGTCTCGCTGGCGCCCGGCGTGACCGGAGTCGGCAATCTCAGCGAGCGGGCCGGCAGCTTCGACATTTTCAGCCTGGTCGGAGAGCCGAAAGTGAACGCGAACGGCCAACGTGGCGACGGCAACAGCTACTATGTCGACGGCATCTCGGCCAACAGCAATCCTGATCCGGGCACCGTCTATGTGACTCTCAACCCCGATTCGGTCGCGGAATTCAGCGTGGCCTTGAACGATTACTCGGCGGAATACGGACGGACCGGCTCGATCGTCGTCAACGCGGTTTCCAAGTCGGGCAGCAACAAGCTTCATGGCTCGCTCTTCGAATACCACCAGGATAACAAACTCACGGCGCGCAACGTCTTTCAGAACGCTCCGGACCCGAACACGGGCCGGATCCTTCCGGCCTCGCGCCGAAACGAGTTCGGATTCTCGCTGGGAGGCCCAATTCAAAAAGACAAGATGTTTTTCTTCGGAGGCCTCGACACGCTCCGTTCGTCCGAAGCGGTTACAGATCTCATCACCCTCGAAACCCCGGAGTTCGTCAATTTCCTGAAGACGAAATTCCCCAATAACGTCTCTACCCTCCTCCTGACAAAATATCCCGTGGGAGATGTCGGCCCGTTCAGAAGCACACAGACCGTCGCGCAAACCATGGCTCAATTGAATTTTCTCCCCTGCTCGGGAACAGGCCCTATGGGAATGCCCTGCGATATGCCGCTGCGCGGATCGGCCGTTAGGAGCTTTGCGCCGACGCGCAACGGGCTGCAATGGAATGTGCGCGTGGATCGATACTTGAATGATTCTAAAGACCGCATACACGTCAACTACCAGAGAAGAACGGCGGATGTCGAAGGCGCCCAATTACGGACGGAGTTCAGAAACGCGTTCGCGGCGAAACCGATTACTTATTACGCCAATGTCAACTATACGCACACATTCAGTCCGTCAATGATCAACGAGGCCGCTGTCGGTTTCACGCGGTTCCAGGGCGGGCAGGCATGCTCGCATTGCGAGGTGCCGCCAATCGGGACCGGAGGCGGGTTGTCGGAAGGCTTCGGCAACGGCTTTTCGCCCGCTCTATTCATTCAGAACGATTGGAACTGGCGCGACGTTCTCTCGGTCAACCGTGGCAATCATGATTTGAAGTTCGGCGTCGAAATTTTCCGCGATCAGGAGAACGACCTCTTCAGCGGGCCGCAGCAGCGTCCGGGCTACGATTTCCTGAACCTCTTCGACTTCGCGGCTGATAAGCCGGTGGTCGAATTCGGCGTCAATTTCGATTTGCGAGACGGCAGCCCGGCCATTCAAGACGTTCAATACCGCGTCACCACATTCGGCTTCTTCGGCCAGGACAATTGGAAGGTCAAAAAGAATCTCTCGCTCAACCTTGGACTGCGCTGGGACTTCTCTTCGAATCCAGTTGAGAAGAATGGCCGGATGAGCAACGTCATATTGGGCTCCGGCTCGACCTTCCAGCAGCAGATTGCCAACGCCTCGGTGAAGATCGTTCCGGAACTGTTCCAGACGCATCGCATCGGCTATTTCGCGCCGCGCCTGAGTTTTGCCTGGACGCCGTGGGGTCTCGATAGCCGCATAAGCATCCGGGGCGGCATGGGAGTTTTCATGAACCGGTGGCCGAACATCGCCTGGAGCGATCGCATCCGGTTTAACCCGCCATTCCAGTCCGGGATCACCGCCGACACGCGAGACCCCTCCGGCCCGCAGCCTGTCTATGGAATTTGCAAGCTCGACGTGTCGCCCTTCAATTGTCTGATACCTCCGGGACTCACGTTTGGCGTTAACGAGCGGGGCGGCCCCATCGGAGCGAGAGCTGACATCGGAGGGACCTCGCCCGATCTCAAATATGCTTATTCGATCAACCGCTTCTTCGGCATTCAGTACGCTTTCACTTCAAACTGGATATTGGAGGCGGATTACCTGGGATCGCAGGCCGTTCACCTTTACACGAACGCCGATCGAAACCGGTTCGCCGGCGACCTGAGCTTCGATCCCGTACTCGACCGGTTGAATCCGTTCTTTAACGGCATCAGCTACACGGACAACAGTGGCTGGGCGCATTACAACGGAGCGACTTTCTCGCTCAACAAGCGGTTCAACAAAGGCTACACATTCCAGACTTCGTTCACATTCGGCAAGACAATCAGCGTACAGGACGCGACCGGCGTCGGTCGCGACAGCCTTCAGTCTCCGATCATCGATGCCTATAACATCAACGGACAACGCGGGCTGGCGGCCTTCGACATCTCCAAGAGGCTTTCAATCAACCTCGTCTATGATGTGCCCAAAAATCTCTTCGGAAGCCGATTCGCAAACGCAGCGCTCGGGAACTGGCAATTAGGCGTCATCGGCAACTTCCAGGCCGGGTATCCGTTCTGGGTCACCGCCGGTCAAGATATCAACGGAGATGGGGCCGGCCCTGACGCGCCTGATATGCCGTCATTTGGGAACTCCAAACACGCAAGCAATTCCGATTTTATCAACGGGTTCATGACGGCGACGGATTTCCCGCTGCCGCCCTGCACGCTGCGCGACGATTCGGGCGCTTGTATAGGATGGGCCAGAGGAGGCGCCCTCGGGCGCAACACATTCCGAGGCCCCGGATTGAAGCTTGTGGACCTCAGCCTCGGAAGAAGTTTCAACATCCCCTGGTTTTACGGCAAGGAAGGCGCGCGCTTCCAGTTCCGCGCTGAATTCTACAACCTGTTCAATCGCGTCAATCTGGACCCGCGCTCTGTCTCTGCGAGTCTAACGGACGGGCTCTTCAGCAGAGCCACCGGAGTATTCTACCCGCGCACGGTACAACTCGGCGCGCGAATCGAATTCTAGCGTATGACTTGGGAAGAGCGATGGCATCCTTTGCGCGAAGAGTGGGTGATCGTGGCCGCGCACAGGCAGAATCGGCCGTGGAACGGCGAGACAGTTGAGCGCGAGGAAACTGTCTTGCCGGACTTCGTGCCTGACTGCTACTTATGTCCCGGCGCCACACGCGTCAGCGGCAAGCGCAACGACGATTACACGAGCACGTTCGTCTTCGATAACGATCACCCTTGCGTTGGTCTGGACGCTCCGCGCCGACTCGATGCGCCGCCGGGCATTTACCGCAGCCAGCCGGCCACAGGCCTCGCCCGCGTCGTCTGCTATAGCCCGCGCCACAACCTGACTCTCGCCGAGCTCGAGACCCCGGAGATCGTCAACCTGATGCGCGTCTGGCAGGAGCAATACGTCGAACTCGGCGGCCACAATGAAATCAACCACGTCCTGATCTTCGAGAACAAAGGCGAAGTCGTCGGCGTCTCCAATCCACACCCTCACTGCCAGATCTACGCCACTAACTTCGTATTCAAGACCATCGAGACCGAGGCGCGGGTCTCCGAGCGGCATCTGGCCGAGACCGGGCGGATACTCTTCCAGGACATCCTCAAGGCCGAGCGTGAAGACGGGCGGCGTATCATTTTCGAAAACGAGTCGGCGATAGTTTTCCTGCCGTACTTCGCGCGTTATGCTTACGAAGTGTTCATCGCGCCGAAAGCCTCGCATCCGAGCATTGCGACGCTCAGCGAGGCGGAGTTGCGCGATTTCGCCGAGGCGCTCAAACGTCTTCTGGCGCAGCTCGACAACCTGTGGCGGATGCCTTTCCCGTACGTGATGCCGCTGCACCAGGCGCCGACCGACGGGGGCGATTATCGAGGGTTCCATTTCCACATCGAGTTTCATCCGCCGCTACGGCGCCCGAACCTGCTGAAGTACCTGGCGGGGCCGGAGATAGGCGGAGGCAATTTTCTGAGCGACACATCGCCTGAGGAGAAAGCCGCTGAGCTGCGCGCGCAGCCGGAGATTCACTACAAGCAATTGCAGTGAGGAATAGCGTTCAAGAGATAAACCACGAAGAAACGAAGAGCGCGAAGAAAGAAGAAGAAGAGCGAAGTTGTACCGTTTTCCTTTTCGTTTTCCCGGCGACGCGCTCAGTTTCGGTTTCGGTCGAAAACAACGGGTTTAACCACACGTTCCCGGCCCACTCGCTAACCATCCTGCGCCTGCGGCTGAGGTGAGCGTTTAGGAGCAGTCCTTGATGTCATCCCTGGCGACCCCATGAAATAATGAGAATAAACAGGATTTACAGGATTTCTCAGGATTTTGCGCATTCAGTTGAATCCTGAAAAACCCTGTAAATCCTGTTTATTCTTGGAGAAGTGAATATGAACATCTGTAGAAAATGGTTCGTCATCGGTGTTGCTGCAGTCTGCTTACGAACTGCCTGACTTGATCGCCCATAACCAGACCTGCGCCACCCTCGGCAATGATTATTGGAACCGTCGTCCCTTCTTGCTGCCCACCGACGCGAATTACATCGAAATGACGACATCGGGTAATAAATTCCGGAGCTTGGCGAATAACAGTATCAATTTAAAACAAAACTTTCTTGCCATTGATTGAATAATAAACAAAACGGCAATTTATTTTTGTCGCAGAAGATTATTTATTGCGCTGCAAATAATTAAATAGCCTTGACTGGAAAGGCTTGCGACGCATCCGAACCTGGGTCGGCTACCCTCTCAGATTTGCGGATTGCAAGTTGCATGGTGAAAAAGCGGCAAGGAATGAACTTGGCTGATACAGTTTGACTTTGAATCATACAAGCGAAAATCCCTGCAGAAGGTCCTTGATATTTCTCATCAGAGGCGATGGCGATTTAGCTACCACTCGGACAATTGGTGAGATTGGATAAGGCACAGTTGTTGCGCTAAGCCCTCATCTCTCGCGTCTGAATTGTAGAAAATTGAGTCATCAATTGGACCGAAAACCAGTGAAACTATCATTGAACGCAAACGCCAGGTATCTGGGAGGACTAAGCATGAAAATCACTAGAGCTATATTGAATCTGATATTCGTTGCAATCTTGGCGCTGGCTGTGGCCGCCCCGACGATTGCTCAAGACTCGGCGCAAGCATCATCACAGGCCGCCACTTCGGCTCAACAACCGGCGCGCCTCGCGACCGGTAAAAAGCAGAAGATCAGCGGCGTCGTCGTGAGCCGTGAGGCCGATAAAATGGTCGTCCGCGACATCAACGGCTCTGATCTGGCCGTGAGCGTGACTTCCTCGACCAAGATCACAGAGAAAAAGGCCAATCCGTTTCGCAGCGCCAAGACCTACCCGGTTACCGCTCTGCTGCGCGGACTGGAAGTTGAGGTTGAAGGCCGTGGCGACAGCTCAGGCTCGATGGTCGCCGAGAAAATCAAATTCACCAACGACGATTTCGGCGTAGCGCGTTCTCTCGACACGCGCGTCGCTCCCGTCGAAACGCGTGTGACCAGCACCGAAGGGCGTATTGACACGGCTGAAGGCCGGCTGACCGCCGCCGAGCAGAACGCTCAGCGTCTGTCAGGCCAGCTCGAAGAACTGGCCGCCGTCGCCAACACGGCGCGTGGCGGAGCCAAAGCCGCTCAGGAGACCGCCGATCAAGCGCTCGCCGCCTCCAAGGCCAACAGCGCCGACATCCAGGCCACCAACGACCGCATCTCGCAGATCGACAACTACGAAGCTAAGCAGAACATCACCGTGAACTTCAAGGTCAACAGCGCCGTGCTTTCGGATGAATCCAAAGCGGCTCTCGACGAAATCGCCGCGCAGGCCAAGAACGAGAAGGGCTACCTCATTCAGGTGACCGGATACGCGTCGGCCGATGGCACCGAGGCGAGAAATCGCGCGCTCAGCGAGCGCCGCGCCGAAGCCGTGAGACGGTACCTTGCCGAGAATCACGACATTCCGCTTCACCGAATGATCAACCCATTCGGATATGGCGAGCTTAAGCCCGTGGCCGACAACACCACGCGCGACGGCCGCAAGCAGAACCGCCGCGTCGAGGTGGCGATTCTGGTCAACAAAGGGCTGACGGCGTCGGCTCCGCAGTCCAGCCGATAATCATCGTCTTGACTTAAATTGAAACGGCCTCTGTAGGACAGACTATAGTCTGTCCTACAGAGGCCGTTTCAATTTAAAAAGAACGGATCAGAGATAAAAGGCGCGAAAGTAAGCCGGGTGAACCCGGCTTACTTTCGCGCCTTTTATCTCACCGGGGCTTCGCGGCCCCTCGCAGTTACGCGCTCGACGCCGACGATATTTCCGTCAACAACCAACAGCGCGTGATCGAAATTGTTTACCGTGGGGCAGACGTGACGCGGAACGAGGTAAAGATAATCCCCCACGGCTGGCAGCTCGGCGTCAGGCGGCGCGTCAATCGGCAAATGTTCTTCGCTGGGCTTCTGCGGCTGCAATTCCGGGCGCCCTAAAACCAAACATGTCGGCGCGCCCGCATCGGCGGAGACCGATTTGTGCCCTGCGTCGCAGGTGAGACGGTTCGGCGTCGGACGGCTGACGACTGTCGAAACCACCACAGCCGCCGGACGATAACCG
The DNA here is from genome assembly GCA_035714085.1 of Blastocatellia bacterium. Lineage (GTDB taxonomy): Bacteria > Acidobacteriota > Blastocatellia > RBC074 > RBC074 > JAJVID01. The sequence goes on along the minus strand of DASTMP010000107.1, from coordinate 30,532 downwards.
TAATCAGCGGGCAATTGGCCGGCGCTCGTGAAATCGCCGTACACCACCGTGCCTGGCGAAGCGCGGTGTACGAACGGCGCGTCGTCAAAGGATTTGTACGACAGCGTGCAGGGGAAAGCCGGCGTTCCCGCCGTAATCACCTCTTCGACCACGACGCCCGCGCTGTTCAACGCCTCGACGATCCCCATCAAATGATCATATCCCTGGTGCGCCATCACCTCCCGCGTCGCCAGGTCTTCGTACTTGCTCATGTGGCCGTCGTAATAATGCAGTCCACGAAAGACCAGGCCCGCCTCTTCAATCGCGCGCGCCAGATTCACGACCTCGACGACGCGCTCCTGTTCGAGGCCCGTGCGATCCATCCCGCCGTTGAGATCGATGAACAGACCGATATCGCTGCCGGTCCATGATTGGACCTGATCAGCGTTTTCGACCAGGGCCGAAACGCGTTTGCCGGGCAGCGCTTCGGCCAGTTCTCGCACGCGACGGGCGTTCGCCCCGACCATCGGATAAGCGACCAGTATGTCCACAGCGCCAGCTTCGGCGGCGGTTTGCATTTCAAGCGTAGTGGCGCATTTGACGCTCGTGACGCCACGCTCGACCAAGCGACGCATGACGAACCCGAGCTTCGACGTTTTGACGTGAGGACGCCAGCGGTCAGCGTCTCCGCCCATCACGCGCAGAGTCGCATCGATATTCGCGTCGACAATTTCAGGATAGATCGCCAGCGCGGGCGTCATAACCGATTCGACGCCTGCGATGCGGTATAGCTCCTCGGAAAATATCTCTGTGACGGCATGTTCGGTTGCGGTCATATTTCTCCTCTTTTCAAACAAATTCATCCACAAAGTTACACGAAGAACCACAAAGTGTTTTTGAAACCCCTTCGCGTGACTTCGCGTGGCTTTGTGGATTCAATTGATCAATTTCGATTCGTCCACTTCATCGAGCTCCAGCGACGGCGCTTCTTCGTCCACGCTCCAGATCTCGAGCAACGCTCGCGGAACTTCGATGATGAAGCGCGACGGACGCTGCAATACGGTTTGACGCGCGCGGTCGGTTTCGATGAGCGGGTAACAAACGTACAACTCATCTTTCGCCCGCGTCAACGCCACGTAAAACAGCCGGCGTTCCTCCTCTTCACCTTCGGCGTCGCGCAGGCTTCGCGCCGAAGGGAATCGCCCGTCGGCCGCCCAGATCAGAAAGACCGCCCGCCATTCCAGGCCTTTCGCCTGATGGATGGAAGAGAGCGTCAGACGTTCGTCCTCGTCGCCGCCCATCACCACGTCTTCGCCGGTCGTCCCCGCGGGCGGCGCGAACCTTTCGGTGTTGACCAACGCAAGCTCGCTCAAGAAGGCGTCAGTAGCTTCAAACCTTTCGGCGAATTTGGCCAACTGGCGCAAATCTTCCTCTCGCGCTTCAGCGTTTTCGTAATTGGCTTGTAAGTATTCGGCGTAACCGCGCTCCAGAACCAACTCGATCTGTTTTGAGGGATTGTGGATCGTTTCGGGCGCGGTCAGATGGTTGATCAGCTCGGCGAATTCACGCCAGCCCGCCGCCGCGCCTTTCGGCAGGGTCGCGGCGAATTCGTCGGCTCGCGCGATGGCCAGCGGCTCCGGCGAGTAGGCCAGCCGCTCCCATACTCGAGACGCGGTCGCATTGCCGATCTTCGGGATAAGTTTCAAGACCCGCTTCCAAGCCATTTCATCACGCGGATTGACGATCAACCGAAGGTAAGCCGTCACGTCTTTGATGTGCGCCTGCTCGAAAAACCGCACGCCGGAGCGCACTTCATAAGGGATGCCGCGCCGCGTCAGCTCCAACTGCAATTCGAGCGCATGAAAGTGCGAGCGGTAGAGCACTGCCATCTCGCCGAGCGGCGTGTTCTCATCGCGCAACTCCAACACTCGCGCGGCCACGAACGCGGCCTGCTGTTCGGCGTCGCGAGCGGGAATCAGCGCCGGTTGAAAGTCGCGGCTCGACCTCACCGGCTGAAGATTCTTCGTGAACTGTTTGCGGTTGTTCGCGACCGAAGCGTTGGCAAGCATCAATATCTCGGGCGTCGAACGATAGTTGGTTTCGAGCCTGAAGATCTGGGCGTCCAGGTAGCGGTCTTTGAATTGATAGATGTTCGCGAAATTCGCCCCTCTCCACCCGAATATACTCTGGGCGTCGTCCCCGACAACCATCAAATTGCGATGCTTTTCGGCTACTAGGTCAACAATCTCGGCCTGCAGCGTATTCGTATCCTGATACTCATCAACGAGTACGCTCTGAAACTGATCCTGATAGATCGCGGCGATGTCCGGCTTCTCGACCATCAGTCGCTTCCAGTTGACGAGCAGGTCGTCGTAATCCATGGCGTTGCGTTCGAGCTTGCGCGATTGATAAAGCCGGTCAACGCGATTGATTTGCTGCGTGAGCGGTTCGAAGTGAGGGTATTTCGACGCGATGATCTGTTCGAGCGGCGTGTCGGTGTTCGTAGCGAAGCTGAACATGTCGGCCAGGACCTCGCCCTTGGGGAAACGCCGCGCGCGCGTGTCGATCGCGGCCTCGTCAACGCAGGCGTCGATCAAGTCCCTGGCGTCTTCGGAATCGAGGATCGAATAGTTGTTTTCGTAGCCCAGGCTGACGGCGTGGCGGCGCAGAATGCGGTTGGCGATTGAATGAAACGTCCCGCCCCAGACGCGGCGCACGTCCTGGCCAAGCAGCGATTCGACGCGGCCGAGCATTTCACGCGCGGCGCGGTTGGTGAACGTGACGAGCATAATTCGCCCCGGCGCGACTCCGGCCTCGATCAACCGCGCTACGCGATAAGTGACCGTGCGCGTCTTTCCGGATCCGGCGCCGGCGATGACCAGAATCGGCCCAGCGCCAGCGCCGACAACCGCCCGCTGCTCTTCGTTCAAGGCTTCGCGGTAGTTGATGAGCGACGCGCGAGGCGCATCGGATTTGATGATGAACTTTCTCGCCATTGGTGGTTGGGGAATGGGGAGTAGGGAATGGGGATTTTCCTCCGCCACTCCCTATTCCCTACTCCCTACTCCCCTGCTTCTCGCAGTTTGATGATCGCCGTGTGTTTGATATGAGCGACAGGGCGGTCGGTTTCGCCAAACAAGCCCAGATCGACCACGATCAGTTCGTGGCCCCGGCGTTCATAAAGATCGATCACTCGCCCGCGCAGCGACAGCAGCTCGCCGTCGCGCGCGACTGCGTAATGCCGCGCGTCGCTCGCGGTGTGAATCCACGGGCCGAGCGCGATGTTGCGCATCAGAATCTCGTTGGCCTGCGCAATCCAGAAAGCCGGATGGCAGATGGAGTCGTAGATCGGCGATGTCTCGACGACATTGTCGAGGAACTTCGGCATTTCGCCTTTCATATCCGGGTGGAATTCAAACGATCCGAGCGTGTCGCCGATTGAAAGGCTTGCGATTGACGCGGGCCACAACTGGGCAGGCGCGCGAAACGGATACGCGCCTGGATCAAGCGCGGTCGATGAATTTGGTAACCCAGCGGAACCAACGGCGCATAGCTCGCCCGACTGATTGATCAGTTCCAGCGTCAACTCTAACGGATCATTATCCGCTACCCGCGCCCGCGCCTGAACCTTTTCGCCGTCGTAAACCGGCTTGACGAATTTCGCCGACATCGCGCCACGTTCAAGCCATTCGCGCCCCAGAGCGTCAATCATGGGGCGTGTCAGATAGGCGTAAAGCCCAACGCCGGGCACAAGCGCGCCCGCGAAACCATATCTGGCCGCGCCTTCGTCGCTGTGAATCCTGTTCGCGTGATCGGCGCCGTAATTTTTGGCGGTCACTTCGTAAACCGGCAATTCCTGTCCAACCTCAAATCGCATCTTTTTTTCCGCTCTCCCGCTCTTACCTCGGCGGAGCATAAAACAGAGCCAGTTGACCGCCGGTGTGCCAAAACATCACGTTGTCGTTTTCGGTCAGCTTGCCTTTGCGAACCCAATCGATAAGCGCGGCCATCGCCTTCGCCGTGTAGACTGGATCGAGAATCACGCCTTCTGTCCGCGCCAGCAACTCAGTCGCTTCATCGCCTTGCGCTGAAGGGACGCCATAACCCGCGCCAACGTATTCATCCAACACCATCACGTCTTCGCTCAATTGCGCGCCGAGCGTCTCGCCGACGCCGCGAATGATCTTGCCGACTTCTTCGGAGATCGAGGCCGACGGATCGTCCGGACTGACGCCGATGACCTGCGCTTCCCGCCAATCAAAAAGCTGGCAGCCGGCGACAATCCCGGCCTGCGTTCCGCCCGACGAGCTTGAATGAAAGATGTAATCAATTCGCGTATCGATCTCTTCGAGGCGCGCTTTGGTTTCTTGAACGGCGCGAACAAAACCTAGCGCGCCGAGTGGGATCGAAGCGCCGATGGGGATAACCGCGACGTTCTTCCCTTCGTCTCGCAGCTTCTCGGCGACGGATTCGACCATCGTCGCGCGCTCCTCGCGCTTGCCGACGCTGATGACTTCGGCGCCGAACAATTCGTCGACAGCGAGGCTCGCCGGTTTCAACCCTTCATGCGTCACAGCCGCCGAATTCAGAACCAGGACGCAGCGTATTCCGAGCCGCGCGCACATCGCCGCCGTCACACGCGCGTGGTTCGATTTCACGCCGCCGCTGGTGATCGCCACTTCTGCGCCGGATGCTGAGGCCTTCGCCAGCGCGTATTCGAGCTTGCGAACCTTGTTGCCTCCGAATCCAGGGCCGGTGTAATCGTCGCGTTTGATGAAGATTCGCGGGGCATTGCGGCCCAGAGCCTCTCGGAATCTCGGCGCTTCTTCGATCGGCGTCGGATAGACTCCGTAATTTAAACGCGGTATCGCGTTGAATCGATCTATCGCTCGTTCAATACTCGAATGTTCTATTGCCATATAGACGCTTTCCGGAATCACAACCGGCCATAATCTACGCGGCGGCCGAGCCACTTGCAATGCGGCGGCGATTGGTTCTAAATGGCCAGGTTCATTCCCCTTGCGTAAAAATCGGCGAGGTCAAAGCGCCTCTCAATCAATTTCGAAGGGAGAATTATGCGTCGAACCGGATTCTCACTCCTCTCTTTAATCACTCCTCTTCTAATCATCATTTGTCATCCCGTTTTCGGGCAGACCTCCCCGGACAATCAAGTTCTTAAAACGCGAACCGACCTGGTGAACGTCGGCATTCTGGCCAGGCAGAAGAAAACCGGACGCATCGTCACCAATTTGAACAAAGATGATTTCACCATCTTCGAGGACGGCATACAGCAATCGGTCTCCTACTTCAGCCAGGAGAGGCTTCCGCTCTCGATCGTCCTGCTCGTGGACCGCGCCGGATGCATCAACGCCTTCAACGACCGGATTCGCGCGGCGACGATCAAGGCGTTCGGCGAAATGAAGCCGGAGGACGAGATCGCGATTATGACCTTTTCAAACAAGGTCGCGCTGGCTCAACCGTTCACACGCGACCGCCAGTTGATCGCCGACCAAATTAATGCCGTCGAGCAACAGCATCACAGCGAGCAACATTACTTCAACGCCGGCATATACGAGGCCGCAAACTACATGAGCAAGGCCGCCAACCCGGCTGGCCGCCGAGCGATCATCGTGTTGACCAGCCTGGAGGCGAGCATAGATTTTTCGAGAATATCGGAGAAGAAGGCGCTCGAAGCCTTGCTGGAATCCGGAGCGATCGTTTCTGGCGTCCTGGTCAAGACCGTCGCCGGGCGCATCGAACAAGGCATTCGCGGCAAACCGACCAGCTTCCTTCGCCACATCGGTTTGCGGTCGGGCAGTCTGAAGATGTTCGTCGAAGAGACGGGAGGCGAATTGATCGGCGCCGAACCGGAGAAGATGGAAGATACGCTCACACGAATGGTCAGCAATATCGCGGAGAGTTATTCACTCGCCTACCTGCCGACCAATTCGACCCGCGACGGCAAGCGCCGCCAGATACGCGTGCAGTTGTCGCCCGAAGTCGAGAAACGCGAGGGCCAGACGGCGCTGATCACACGCCGCAGTTACATCATGCCGAAAGACGTGAATTAACTTGATGGCGATGGGATAATGATAGGGGATTGTTGTGAGTTCGTCGCTAAATCAGACCATATAGCATCAATACAGATATTCAAATCGCCGAGGACGCAAAGGCCCGCAGAGAACAATCAAGACTGTTTTTTTCTGCGTACCTCCGCGTCCTCGGCGGTTTGATGTCACAATCCCGGTTGTCAATGGCAGCCGCTCAATTGCCTTCGGCCGTCACAGGTTTACTCTTCTCTACCTTATTCCAATCAGGCGGCTCGACGCCGAGCAAGTGATGGACGAAAAAGTCATTTCGTTTCTTCTCGCCGTAAGCCCCGCCCATTCCGTGTCCTCCGCCGGGTATGACGAGCAGGTCGAACGTCTTGTCGGCCTTAATCAGCGCGTTAACAACCTGCATCGTAGAAGCCGGGTCGACGTTGGTGTCCACCTCGCCGACGATGAGCAGCAACCGGCCCTGAAGCCGGCTAGCGTTGTCCACGTTCGAAGAGGCCGCGTATTCGGGACCGAGTGGCCATCCCATCCATTGTTCGTTCCACCAGATTTTGTCCATGCGGTTGTCGTGGCAGCCGCAGGACGAGACACAGACTTTGTAGAACTCAGGATGAAAGAGCATTCCGCCGAGCGAGTTCTGCCCGCCGGCGGAATTGCCGTAGATGCCGACGCGGCTGATGTCGTAGTAGGGATACTTCGCGGCCACGGCCTTGTGCCACAGAATGCGGTCGGGGAACCCGGCGTCGCCCAGATTCTTCCATGCTATGTCGTGGAAGGCTTTTGAGCGGTTCGAAGTGCCCATGCCATCAACCTGCGCGACGATGAAGCCGAGTTCGGCCAGTGATTGCATCGGATTGTAAGCGCTGAACGACTTCGGAACGAACGAGCCTTGCGGCCCGGCGTAGATGTTTTCGATCACCGGGTATTTCTTCAACGGGTCGAAATTCGATGGCCGGAAGATGACTCCCCAGATTTCGGTCTTGCCGTCTCGCGCGAGCGAGGTGAAGACTTCCGGCGCTCGCCAGCCTGCTTTGACCAGATCCTGAATATCGCCGCGCTCCAACTCCGCGATCAGTTTCCGATCCGCCGCGCCGCGCAGTTCGGAAATCGGCGCCTGGTCGACGCGCGACCACGTGTCGACGTAATACTTCATATCCGACGAGAAGCTGACCTGATGATTGGCGTCGGCTTCGGTCAACGCCGTGAGACCACTGCCGTCGAAATTGATCCGGTAGTAATGAACGAAGTACGGGTCTTTGCCTGGATACATGCCGCTGGCCTGGAACCAGATCTGACGCTTCTCTTCGTCCACTTTCTCGACGCCGCGCACGACCCATTCGCCTTTCGTAATCTGATTCTTCACCTTGCCGGTTACGCCGTCATAGAGATAAAGATGGTTCCATCCGTCGCGCTCCGACATCCATACGACCTCCCGGCCGTCGGCGATGTCGTAGCGGTACTTCTTGCCCGAATAGCAGAAGAACGTCTTCGGCTCTTCGCTGATAACAGCGCGCGATTTGCCTGTGGCGGAGTCTACCTCGATCACGCGATAGACCTGATGCCCCCGCTGGTTGTATTCAAACGTGAGTGCGCGGCCGTCCTTGCGCCATTCGAGCCGCGACAGGTTGTATGGATTCGGAAAGAGCGTGTTGTCGACGACGATCTGCTTTTTTGTCTCGACCTGGAATAAGACGGGCTGCGGCTGGTCGAGCGCGTCGCCCGGCTTGGCGTAATCAATGGTGTGATATTTGGGTTGAAGCTGATCGATTGGCGAAGACTCGACGTACTGGGTTTTGCGCTGATAGCCTGGCCGAACGCGATAGGCCGCGATCATCTTCGAGTCGGGCGACCAGGCGAGCGAAGCCAGCGCGTAATAATTCCCTTCTGAACCATCATAGCTCAGCGCGACGCCTTCCCGCTTGCCTTTTGGCCGCGCCCAGACGTTGAAGTTGTTGACCCATGCCTCCCACTTGCCGTCTGGCGAAACCTTTGCGTCGGGAGATTGCGGAAAGTTGTAGCGCGGCCCGGGAATGCCGGTGAGCGTCCCGAGCGGGCCTACGCCTCGGCCTACGCCTCCGCCAAAGCGGCCGAACACCGGCGCTTCGGACTTCTTGCAGGCGTAGGCCGTCAGATCGCAGCGCCATCGAGCCTCCCTGATGTTGACCTCGATCGCTCGTTCGCCGTCAACGAAAGTGATTTCGTTGAAAGGCAGCTTCAACGCTGTGATCGCTTCCCCATCTGAAGGGACTGGAGGAAGCGCCTTAGCAAGGGCGGCGGCGAGTTTTTCATGATCGAACGCCGGCTTTTTGGCGAGAGTCTCGGCGTCCACCAGGACGAACTCATAACCGCCCTTTACCGATTTGCGATACCAGAAGCGGCTGGTCTTATCAATCCAGTCGGCGCGATCAGGCGCGCCCGCGACCAGTCCCTGAAGCTTTTCGCGCAATCCAGCGGCGCGTTCGTAATCGGCCTGTGTTACCTGCGCATTGGCGAAGGCAGGCAGTAGAAGCAAAAGCCAAAGCATCTGCCGGGAGAATTGTTTGTGTTTCATAGTCGCTCCTTCAGGTAATAATCAAAGACCATTAGTCGTTACTACGTGGCTTAAAAACGAACCTCGACGGGCCGTCCCTCAAATGCGATCGCGCGCGTCGCTTTGTCTCCTGCGAGTCTGACTTCGATGTTGCGCCTGAGCGGGGGCTGCATTCGTGAGCCTTTCGCTAATCTCAATGTCAGCGAGCGGCGGCTCTCATTCCAGACCATCTCCATTCGCATGAACTCTCCACTGCGATAGTTGAATGTGGCGCCGTCATCTTCATAGAGCGAAAACGTCGCGTCGGCGCCTGAATAGATCACCAGCGTCAGCGGCACGTCTACTTTTTCAGCGGTGTATTGTTTCACCGGCCCCAACGGAATGATCGAGCCGGCGCGAATGTATAAAGGCATCGTCGCAAGATCGACGGCCTTGCTCACTTCGCGGCCGCCTTCGACTTTCTCCTCGGTCCAGAAGTCATACCAATGGCCGTGCGGCAGATAGAGCCGTCGCTCGGTCGCGCCCTTTTCGACCACCGGCGCGACCAGTATGTCGCGACCCCACAAATACTGATCGCCGCGAGCGACGGCGGTCGCGTCGTCGGGATAATGCAGCCATAACGCGCGCATAATCGGCAAACCGGTCTCGTGAGTTTCGCGGACGGCGCTGTAGAGATAGGGCATCAATCGGTAGCGCAACTCCAGATACTTGCGGCAGATCGGCTCCACTTCGGGATTGCGCAGCTCGCTCGCGTCCGGATTGGCTGCGCCGCCCGTGTAGTTGGCGATTTCGTTGTGTCCCAATTCGCCCGTGTTCCAGCCCCAGGGCAATCGCAGATGCCACGTCCGTCCGTGCGCGCGAAACAGCGGGCAGAACGCGCCGAATTGAAACCACCGCGCGTGCAACTCGCCCGTGTAATCTTTGGTCGGCACGAAGCCGCCGATGTCCGTGCCCCAATATGGAATTCCCGTCAGGCCGGTGTTGATCGCCACCGGCACATGCGTCTTCAACGTCTCCCAGGTCGAATAGACGTCGCCCGACCAAAGAAACGCGGCGTACCGCTGCATTCCGGCGTGGCCGTTGCGATGCAGCGCGAAGACCCGTTCGTTCGGACGGAACTGCTGCGAACCTTCGTAGTACATGCGAATGCGCGCCAGCCGCGACGGCCCATCCAGACCGTCGCCCTGATCTGGCCACCAGCCGTCGATGCCTACGTCATAGAGAGACTTGTGAACAGGCCAGTAACAACTGACCTGTCGATTGTCCGGCCATTTGCCGTCTGGCGTTCGCCCGCTCGGCAGCGGCGCCGCAGTGCAAGGTTCATTCACCGAGCCAGTCAGCCGCCGCCCTTCGAGGACGGTGTGGAGCGCGACTTTGAAGTGTTGATCGTGCAATTCGTCGATCATCTTCTTCGGATCGGGGAAATTCTTCGGATGCCAGGTGAATTCTCCGTTGTGCGTGTTCCAGCCCGAAGGCGCGAAGTCCGTGCCGAGATAGATCAGCGCGTCGCACGGCAGCTTCTTCTCGCGGAACGTGCGCGCGACCCATTTGATCTCTTCGGGGCCGCCCAGAGTTCGGTGCGATTGCAAATAGCCGAGTGACCAGAGCGGCGGCATCTCCGGCTTCCCAGTGAGTCGGGCGTATTCGGCCATTATCCGCGCAGGTTCGCGCTCGCCCACGACGAAGACATCCAAGGGCAGCGCCGGACTCCCTTCCAACGAGCCCGCCACGCTGCTGGCAGGAGTGTCTACGCCCCTCGGAGTCAGGCGGCCTTCCTTCCCGCTGAGATCGAAAGCGCCCAATGGATGATGAATGAATAGCGCCCAGCCGCTCGTACCTATCAGCCACTGAATCGGAACGCGCCCGCCATGCGTTCGCAACTGATAGCCGCCCTGTCCGTTTCGATTGGTGTAGTTCGAGCCGCGCCGGTCGAATTGCGGCCCACCCTCGCCGAAACCGAGCGCCGGTTTGTCATCCAGCATGAAATCGAGCGCGCCGGTTTGTAAGTCAGGACGAAGCTGTTGCACAAGCCGCCCGTCCTTGGCTTCAACGCGAATGATCAACGGGTCAGGCAATAGCTTCACCACCAGATCGCCGCAATGTACTTGCCGCGCGCGCGTCAGGCTCGTGATCCTGGCGGCGGGAGGCGACCACGTTCGCTGCGTCAACGAGCCATCGTGCGGGAGCGGCTGTGGCTGCCCGTTGATAATGGGCGTGACGCTCAAGCGGACAGTCACCGCGCTGACCGAAGAGACAGCGATCTCCACCGGCTGCCCCGCGATGCGAATCGCCGCTTCCTGCGCGGTCAATGGTTGCGCATCGAGTAATGCGACGACACTGGCGGCGCTGATGCTCTTCAGCGCATCTCTGCGAGATAGTTTGTCGATCATATTACTTTCAAGTAATCAGATGCTCAGCCGTGGCTCAGTATTGAGAGCGTAAATTATTGATTTAGTCGCATGTTTTTGCGCCGGAGGCGCTGCGGATATTAGCCGGTGGTAGAACCACCGGAAACAGTGGGAGATAATCCTACTAGCCCCGGAGGGGCGACAAACCGAGACTCGTCTGCCACCCTTTCAGGGCTAGAGTGGTTTTTTAACGCAGTCCCAGTGGTTACGCGGCGCTCCACCATCGGCTAATATCCATTGTGCCTCCGGCACAAAACAGTCGAACACTTTGCTTCGTCAACGTCCGCCCCGGCAGCCTGGCAGTCGAAAGGCGCCGATCCGGGATGAATAACTCGTCTCGTCTTTCTTGACGTAATCGCCGACGTACCAGATCGTGCAATCGTCGCTTGGATCAACGGCAGTTTGCGCATAGTCTTCCCAGCGCATGACGTTCTGCGCGGCTTCGCCTTCCGCCAACACGGTCTCGCGCAGCGTCAATTTGCCGAGCGGGTCATTGGCGCGCCGCGCGGCGAAGCGTTGGCCCGCGAAATTCGGCGTACCGCCGAAGGAGTAGCCGATGCCGATATTGCCAAACCGATCAATAGCAGGGCTGGCCATCCAGCGGTAAAAACCATCGGGCGCATACGTGCCCTGTTGGTGGAGGCGGACGCTGCGGCCTTTGCCGATCCGAAACTCGTACCACCGCACCCCGCCGCCGCCGGCTGAAGTGTTGACCGAATGGACGGCGACCAGCGATTCGCCGCCAGCCACCCTGCGATAGACGAGCCGCGACATGATCTTGTCGCCCTGCGCGTCGAGCCGCCGATCCGTGTCAGGCTGCGGCACGCAGTTCGTGAGCTGCCCACCACACAGGTAATGATACGGAGCAACGGCGATCTTCTCCGGCCCAGTGACCTTTGTGTTGGCCGGCCTTTCCCAATCGACGTGGAATTTCCAGACGAAGATTTCGTCATCCTCAAGAACATTCTTCAACTGTGTTCCGCCGGCCGCCATCATGATGTTCGGCGCGCCCGGCGGCGGCAGACCTTTGCCGTCAATGTCCGAGTTGTTCAGGAAATTCACCCCGTCAATGATGACGCATTGTTCGCGGGCCGGCTCGCCCTTGAGCATCTTCGCGCGCTCCACAACACAGGCGTGTTTCTGAATCACCTCGTCGCCCGTGCTGGTCGGGACGTAATAACCGTCGGGCCAGATCGCCGGACGCGGATAATCGGGGAAGAGCGGCCTCAAAAATTCGTAGCGATAATAAGGGCCGAACGGGTCGGGGCCGGCGCTGATCGCATAGCACATTGAGTACGGGCCTTGCGGGCCTGGTTGTTGTTGCCCACGCCCTTGTCCCGGTTGGTTGCGTGGCGGTTGAGTTTGAGTTGGCGGACTTGGCGGCGGTACGTAAAGCGGAACCGCCTGGCCAGGTTGACCAGCCTGACCGGGAACGCTTAATTGAGCGGGATCTCCCGCGCGACCCGGTTGCGGTTGATCCGGGCGGACGGCGCCGCGCCGGAAGATCGGCATCACGATCAGCCAGCGATCGGCGAGTTGGTCGTAGCGCACGACGGCGTCGCCGTTGTTCGTGGCCTCGCACACGCCGCCGAAACCTTTAAAGACCGTGTTGGTCGGAACCGGGCCGTAGAGAACTTTGCCAGTCGTGTCGAAACGTTTGCCCTTCTTCGTGAAAATGGCCATCCGCGTATTGACCGTCTGCATAATGTGGTCCGGCCCGACTGCGAGACTATTGTCGGATGGATTGCGCAGCGCGACCGCGCCTTGCGGCCCCTCGAACCCGACGCCGAGCCCGTCGAAGCTCGCGACGAGCGCGGCGCCAGGCAGAGAGCCTTGCGACCGCTGTTCGACCGCCGCCGCGCCAGGCGGGCTTTTCATCATAGGAGGCGTCGGCGTCGTTGCGGGATTCTGTCGCGTTATAGGGAACTCAGTCTGTTGATTTGTGGCCCCCATTGAAAAAAGCGATGGGGAAGCAAAAATGGCAAAAATGGCAAAAAGGAGCAAGAAGTCCTTTTTTGCCATTTTTGCCATCTTTGCCTTTTCTGCCTCTCCTGCTTTCATCTTCCGCATACTCATCTTTAATTGGCGCCCAAGATAATCGGTTTACTTCTGCGTTGCTTGCTTCCGTTGTTTATCGCTCAATCCCGGTTCAGCCATCAACTTTTCAATATCCGAGATCTCGACCGGCGCGAACGCCGACATATTCTCGTAACCGGTTTCAGTAATCAGGATCACGTCTTCCAACCGGATGCCGATATGTTCATCCGGAATCGTCATCGCCGGTTCGATCGTGAAAAGCTGGCCCGGTTCAAGTGTCTCGGTCGGCAGTGGCGCGTCGTGAACTTCCATGCCGATTGTGTGGCCGAGGCTGTTGGCTTTGCTCGCCCGATAGCGTTCGACAAAGCGGGACGCGGCGTCCTTGATCTTCGGGTCGGTGAATTTGTAATTGGCCATGACCGCATCCATCTTCGTAACAGCCTCCTTGATGATGTCGCCGGGCCTGGCGTGGACTTTGATCGAAGTCATCAGCGATTGATACAGCCGCAGGTAAATCGTATAGAACTCTCGCTGCCGCGGCGTGAATTTGCCGTTGGCCGGAAAGACGCGCGTCACGTCGGAGACGTAATACTTGTAATCGGGCGCGTAGTCGAATTGCACGAGATCGCCGTCCTGCAATTTGGCTGTATTTTTGTGATAGTGAGAATAGAGCGTGTTCCGGCCCGTCGCAATCAGCGCGAAGTAGGCCGCGCCCTGCGAACCGTATTTTTTGAAGATGAACTCGGCGGGCGCCTGCAACTCGTATTCATAAAGTCCCGGTTGCGCCTCGCGCATCGCTTCCATAATGGCGAGCCCGGTGATGCGCGTGGCTTCGCGGATGATGGCGATTTCGCGTAGGCTTTTGAAAGCGCGCATCGCGTCGAGAATCGGGTCGAGGTTCTTTACGTTGACCTGCGAAGCGAGCGCCTTGAGCTTCTGAATGAAGACCTCTTCGCGTGATGGACGACTGTCCCAGGGATCATCTTTGGTCGCTCTCGCCGAGCCTACGGCGTCGCTCGACGACGCGCTGCCCAGCACCTCCGGACGAAACGGCGTATAAAGCGCGCGCCCTTCGCGCGCGAACGCTTCAACCGCTTTGGCGAACTCGTCGCGCGGAAGCGCTGCTTCAATCCCGGTGACCGCGACCGCCGCGTCGCCGGGGGCCATCGCCGAGCCGAACATGCGTTCGCGCCGCTCCGCTCCTCCATAAAGATAGAGCGTCGAGCGCTTCGCCTTCCCGTCAATCATCAGGATCGCGCGCGGCTCGACCACGCCCGTCAAATAGAAGAATTGATTGTTCTGCCTCAGTGGCTGTTCGCCGGGGCGCTCAGTCGTCCCTTGCACGACGGCGACGCCGTCGCCGATCTGCGCCATCACCCTGGCCCGGCGCGCGGCGAACTCTTCGGGCGGGAAAATACCGGTAAAAACCGGTTGAGCGAACATGCTTGCGCCGAGCGCGACGAGCAACGCCAGCAAAAGCCATGTATGTCTTCGCATAGATAATTCTTTGCGCCGGAGGCGCAGCGGACGTTAGCCGGTGGCGTAGCGCAGCGTAACCACCGGAAACGCCACAACAGGAACGCGCGCCCTGGAAGGGCGCCAGACCAGGATTGGCTCTGCTGCGAATCCTGGTCCGCCGTCCCTGCCGGGACGCGAAATTGAATCTCGACCAATTCCAGTGGCTACGCTACGCTGCGCCACTGGCTAATATCCATCGTCCCTCTGGGACGAAAAACAAAGCGCTCGCCCGGCGTTTACCAATCCAGGCTGACGCGGAACTGCATCGTGCGATTGCCCTGATTGCGTACGCCAGCGGCCGGCGCAGTGATCTGGCCGAACGACGTGGACGTCGGGTCGGAATTCCCGAGTTCGAAGAACGGATGGTTCAGGAAGTTCAGCGCCACCAGCCGCAAAGTCAGCCGCAACCGCTCGGTGATGCGGACATCCTTGTTAACGCTCATATCAAACGTATAGAGGTTGTTGTTGCGCAGAAAGACGAAGGCGGCGTACTGGCCCGGCGTGGAAGCCGGGGCGTAGAGCGCCGAATTCACCTGGCTCGTGCTGGCCGTTGCGGTTTTAGTAATTGTCGCGATGTTCGCCACGTTCGAAATGAGCGCGGTGGAAGAGAAGCCGCTCGACACAGTACTCAACGCCTTCTGCAACTGCTCGGGTGTGAAGCCGCCGCCAAAGACCACGCCGGCTTGAGTAAGATTGTTGACGGTATTGCGCCCGCCGTTCAGCAGGAGAGGATCGCCGGAGGCTATGGTCTCGCGTCCTCCGAGCGTCCAACCACCCACCACGCGATCAAGGAAGGCGTTGCTCGACAGGAACCTCCGCCCCTTGCCGAACGGCAGATCGTAGGCCCAGTAGGCGTTGAAGACGTGCCGCCGGTCGAACGGCGATGGCCCATAGTTGAGCCGGGCGTTGCGGTAAGTGTACCAGGTGTACCCGGAGGCCTGATCGGTTTCGTTCAGGATGTCGCCCAACGCATGACTCCAGGTGTAGTTGCCGCCGAGCAACAAGCCATGACTGTATTGCTGCTTTATATCCACCTGCAGCGCGTTGTAATTGTTGTCGCCATTCGAATCCTGATAGGTCAGGCTGCTCAGGTACGGATTGGCTTGGAAGAGGTTGATCGGGTACTGCCCTGCAACATTGAATCCGGCGGTGACACATGATGGGATTTTGTTGCCCACAAGACGACAGAAATTCGCAGGACTGGTCGCCAGTGATTGGGCAAGCGTGCCTGCGACGCCCTGGTTCAGGTTCTGAATGAAGGTCGCATTTTGATAACCCTGGGCAGCGGTAAGCGCAGATTGGCTACCCAACGCGCCGAAGGCGGCGTCGAAAATGGGAATCGCGGCCTGACCTGGCAAATTGTTGTTGATGAAGGTATTGCCCCGGCCATTGGCGATGTTGATGTCGAGATTCTTCTTCGCCTGGATGAACTGATCGAGAAAATGGTTCTCGAAGATGTTGACCTCCTGGATATTCTGACGGTGCCACATGTGCGTGGATTTGTTGCCCACGTAGCGCATTTCGAGCACCGTGGTGTTCGTAAGTTGGCGCTGAATGCCCAGGCTCCAGTTTTGGACGTAAGGCGACACCAAATTGGGGTTGATGTAGTTACCGCCGACCGGCGATGAAAACGAGTTCTGCGCAATCGGGAAGCCGAACTGGGCCGGAAAAACCGGGATTCCCGGCGCCGGATCACGAAGTTCGAGATCTCCTGCCGTGAAATTCACTCCGTTGGTCGCCGTCCCCGTTTGTGTGAGACCGCGCCCTCCCGAAAGCGAGTTGGAAATCGAGTTCAGCCCTTCGTTGTAGAAGGTGATCGAATATGAGCCCCGGATGACCGTCTTGCGGTCGCCGAACAGCTTGCCTATCCAGCCGCCCCGGTCGTTTGACGGATTCCACGCGAAACTGAAATTCGGCGCCGGATTCAAGTAATCGCGTTTGTAGGGATTGATCGCCAAATCGAAGGTCGGGTTCTGGTTGTTGCTCAGCACGCCCGGTTGGAACAGCCCCGTGGAAGGCCCGAAGAAATTCGCCCCGCTCGGTTGAGAGAGGAGGTCGTTGCCGCTGTGGATGTCGCCGTCGAATTGCCAGCGCAATCCGTAATTCAGCGTCAACGACGGACGAATGCGGAAGCTGTCCTGAAAGTAAAGACCGAAAGTAGTAAAGGCGTATCGTTGCATGCCCTCGCTGAACTGACGGTATTCTTTCGTCTTTTCGTCCACGTTCGTGGCTACGGAAACGCTGGTGATCCGGCCCGTCAGGAAGGCATAGAGATTGAGCGCATTGTTGATGTCAGTGTTGTTGGCCGTGCTGATGCTGGGCAACGCGGCGCGCAACACGTTGTTCATCGGATCATTCGCCACCACGCCGAAGTTGTATTGCGGCACGCCCGCCGTCCCCCATGTATGCGAATAGAACGTGGTGTGCAACCAGGTGCCACCCATCGTCAGCGTGTGTCGCCCCTTAATCCAGTTCAGGTTGTCTGTGAACTGGTAGACGGGGTTATTCCGCACGTCCGTCGCCACGTTGGGGATGTAGGCTCCGATCAAAGGCGAGTTGTTCGTCGCGGCGTTCGTCGGGGGATTGATAATACGGTCGCCGTATTCGGCGAAGCGTTTCGGGTCGGCGTCAATAAAGAAATACTCGCCGGTGCCTTGGACGCCGAAGTTCGTGTTGTTGATCATGTTCGGCTTGATCGTCCAATCCACCGAGTTGGTCGCCACGTATGGTGTGGCCGACGAGTGTATTGTGGGATTAACGCCGGGGCCGACGAAATTGAATGGGCTGTTTGGATAAGGCGCAATGCCGCTGGAGAAATCACTACTCCGCAAGTTCCAGGTGCCGTGCCAGGCGATGGCCGGAGTGATTTGGAAATCCACGCGCGCCGTGGGAAAAGCCTGCATTGTCGAGACGGCTTGATCCCATTGCATATTCTGCAGGAATTCGGTCGGGATGCCGGCAATCGGCACAAAACCGGAAGCCCCCGATCTCGACCCGTTGATCTTGCTCAAGATACCCGCGATCGTCGGGTCAACGGTGCTGGTGAACGCTACTGGCTTTGCATTGCGGGCCACGTCCAGCAGATTCACGGTCCGTTTAACGCCGTCAGTTCCCAGATAGGTAAAATTGCCCAATTGCGCCGCATCGGTCAGCACGGGGGTCGTCAAGGTTTGCGTGGCCGGTTGCGGCTGGGCTTCGTAGTAGGCGAAGAAAAACAGCCGGTTCTTGAGTCCCTTCACAAACGGCAGCAGCGGGCCGCCGATGGAACCTAGCGGATTGTGCTGGCGCGATTTGTTCCGCGGCAGCCCTTGCATGTTGCGGAAAAACGTATTCGCGTTGAGCGCTTCGTTGATGCCCTGATAGAGCACCTGGCCGTGATATTGGTCGGTGCCCCGTTTGGTCGTCATGCGAATCTGCATCGCGCCTTCGCCGCCCGCGTCCGAGCCCAGTCCGGTGGTCGAAACGCTCACTTCCTCAATAGCGTCAATGCGCGCTGGGGCGAAGGCGAAAAAGCTGGTGCCGCCGCTCTTAAAGCGTTGCGAATTGTTGTTCATGCCATCGAGCGTGATGTTGAGCGAGGCGTTCGGCAAGCCGTTGTACGTGCTGTTCCGGTCGCTCGTGCTTCTGGAACTGCCCGCGATCAGCACAGCGAAGTTCAGACTGTCGCGCCCTGCATAGGGCAGGTTCTGAACCAGCTTGTTGTTGATCGTGCCGCCGACTTCGGCCGTCGTGGTGTTGAGTTGCTCCGCGCTCGCCGCCACCCGAACTGTTTCCGTCGCGGCGCCGACCTGCATGTCAACCGAGACATCGGTAGTGCGTCCTGACTCAACAGTGACTTTGGCAATGACAGTGGTCTGAAAGCCGGTGGCGGAGGCGCTGAGCTTGTATGAGCCAAACTGCAAGTTGGGGAAGAGAAACCCGCCGTCGCTGGAGGAAACAGTAGTGTACTCAATCCCGGTGGAATTATCCGTTAATTTGATCGTGGCGTTCGGAACCACAGCCCCGGAAGGGTCACGGATAATTCCGCGAATTCCCGTAGTTGTGATTTGAGCCATGCTGGCGCCAGCCAGCGCGGCGATGGCAGCGGCGTGAAGAAAGACCCTTAGCAGCAGGATAGGCAGTGTGCGTGTTTTCATGGTTCCCTCCCAAAAGCGACCTATGCTTTCCCGGAGGGTCCAGGGGGACCCGGAAAGCCCAGGAGGAGCATGAGATTGCTTGATTTAGTTCTAATCAGGAGACAGGTCAGACTGCAATTATCTGTTCAAGACAAAGATGCCGGTTCCATTAGAACGCCAGGCGCCGCACCGCGTCTTGTATGCTTGAAAGGCCGCTTGAATCCGTTTAGGGCGCCAAAGCTGAAATTGCTTTGACTGGAGCGACTAACTCATTGTATACAATAGGAGAATTCGGGAAGGGGCTGAGCGGTTTTTAGCCCCGTTTCCGATGTGACAGCCGTTTAAGCACCAGCACATCAGCACGTGAACTGAGCGCAGAGAAGACTAGCTTTGTTCGGGAATTCCCGAATCACTCCGACGATATACGAGTAATATTGGGGTCTTACTGAGAGGAGCCGCCTATGCCGCTGCAATTGCCGCCGGGCAGTCTGTATGGCGAGACTTTGAGAAGCTATAAGGTATCGAGCTTCGAGTTGTCGGAGCGCGTCTACCCAGCCCGCTTCAGGACTCCGAGACACTCGCACAAACAGGCTTTGTTCTGCTACGTCGTGCAAGGAGATTATACCGAAACATACGGCGGAAAGACCCGCGAATGCAGCCAGTCGGCCTTGCTCTTCCACCCGGCGAACGAAACGCATGCGGAGCATTTCCACGATTCCGGCGGGCGATCCTTCATCATCGAGGTCGCCCCTGAATGGCTGGAGCGCGTGCGCGAATACGCGGACGTGGTGGACAACCCCGCCGAATTTCATGGGGGGGCTCACGAATTGCTGGCCAGACGACTCTATAAGGAATTTACGCTGATGGACGGGGTCTCCTCACTCGTGATCGAAGGATTGATGCTCGAAATGATCGGGGAGACCGCTCGCCATAACGCCTACAACTCGAAAATAAGCCTCAGTCTGGCGCCGCGGTGGCTCCAGCAGGCCAAAGACCTTCTGCACGCGCGCTTCACCGAGCGCCTCACACTGGCGGAGTTGGCGCGCGACGTCGGCGTGCATCCGGTCCATTTGGCCCAGGCGTTTCACAAGTCTTACCAACGCACGGTCGGGGATTACGTGCGGCAGTTGCGAATCGAATACGCCTGTCACGAGCTCGCCGCGTCTGAAACGCCGATTATCCAGATAGCTCTGGCAGCGGGCTTTTGCGATCAGAGCCATTTCACCCGAACCTTCAAACGCCTCGTCGGAGTCGCGCCTTCACAATACCGCGAATCCCTGCGCGGTATTTAAAACACTCAGCTAACGGTCAGGCGGAGATTATGACATTTGACATATGGAAAATGACCCGCGCTCACATAAAGGCTTTGAACTTAGCGATCCGGCCCCCCTCGCCCACGGCCCAGCCCGCGCCTGATCGCGCGAAGCTGATGGCGTGATAACCGGCGCCGCGAATGGGCTCCCAACTCGCGCCGCCTTCCAACGAGTAGTCCGATCCTGATGGGCCGACCGTAACCAGTATAGAAGCGCCTGGCGCATATGCGACCGCGGATCGGAAGCCGCCGGGCAGAGGGCCCTTCACCAGCTTCCATGTACGGCCGCCGTCATTGGTTATTGCCGCATTGTCACGCGCTTCGCTTTCCTTTTTGTAATCACCGCCCACAATCACCCCATTCCTGGCGTCCTTGAAGGCGATCGAAAAGATGCCGACTGATGGCTGGCCGCTCGGGATCGGCGTCGTCGCCACTTGCCACGTATCTCCGCCATCGGTTGAGCTGAGCACGCGCGCGGCGCTGGTCGCGATCCACACGTTATTTCTTCCTTGTGTGGCGACGCAGGTTCCGCTGGCGGCGAAAGCGCCTTCACCCGCGAGCGCGGGCGGGAGTTTCTCGGGTGGAATCTCTTTCCAGCTTGCTCCGCCATCGGTGGTCTTGACGATCACGAAACGGCCATCAACCGAATCGCTCACGGCCACCCCGCGATCAACGTCCCAGAACGCCAACGCGTCGAAGAACGCCTTCGGATTGCTATTGGTGAACTGCAACCGCCAATGCTCGCCGCCGTCAGTGGTCTTATAGATTCTCGAACCTTCGCCCTCGCCGATGCTGAGCAGATATGCCGTGTTGGCGTCGAACGCTTCCACATCCCTGAAATCAAGGGCTTCGGCGCCAGGCACGATCGCCGCTCGCCAGTTCGCCCCACCGTCGGTCGTTTTCAGATAAACGCCGCCGCTGCCGCTCGCCCACGCGACAGTCGCGCTGACCGCGCTGACGCCCCGTAGCCTGGCGGTCGTTCCGCTCGACTGTGTGAGCCACTGCGGCGCAATGCTCTGGGCGGCGCCGATGCAGAGAAACAGGAAGAGACCTCTTTTGATCAATTCTTTCATGAAACCCACCTGCGAAAGTTTAACGCCTTTGTATTCGGGCCTTTGGCCCTTTGATTGCGTTTCTTGAACAGTACCGCGCGCGTAAGCAAGCGGTTGATTTCTGGGCGCAAGCGCTTGCTTACGCGCGCGGCGCCGCTCTGTTTTGCCAGAAGGAGGAGATTGTTATGGATATCGAAGTTTTAAGCACGGCCTTTCGCGAAGGCGAGGCCATCCCGATTCAGTATACCTGTGACGGCGCCAATGTTTCCCCTCCGCTGCGGTGGGGCGGCATTCCGAAAAACTCACAAAGTCTCGCGATCATCTGCGAGGACCCGGACGCTCCTTCCGGCGTTTTCGTCCATTGGGTTATTTTCAACCTACCGCCGATAGTCGCAGACCTGCCCGAAGCCATGCCGACCACGGAGGGGCTCGTGGAAAGCGGCGCCCTGCAGGGCCGGAACGATTTCGAAAATATCGGCTACGACGGCCCATGCCCGCCTCCGGGCAAACCGCATCGGTATTTCTTCCACCTTTATGCGCTCGACACAAAACTACAGCTTCAGGCAGGCGCCACAAAGCGGGAATTCGAGCGCGTGGCGGAAGGCCACATTCTCGCGAAGGGGCGTTTGATGGGAACCTACAAACGCGGCGCGAGCCGGGTCGCAGGGCGTTGAAAGAGAAATGAAAGTAGACAGGATTGACAGGATTTCTCAGGATTTAACTCAATGCGCAAAATCCTGAGAAATCCTTTCAATCCTGTCTACTTTCTGAATGTCGCAACCAGTCGGACGCCATGCGGCCTGCGGCGGCCAGACTGCCGCCCGTGTCCAGTAAGAGATGATCCTCGCCACGTTCCGTTTTCAGATTCGCGCCCTCCTCATGCTGCTGCAGATAAACTTCCCAGTCGGCGTCTGACAGCCCCTCTTTTCTCACAACGCGTTCGGCGAGGCGCGAACGAACCAGTTCCGGCGAAAGTCGACATTCGATCAATCTCCATTGCGCGCCGGCTCGAGCGGCCATCGATCGCGCTATCTGAAGCGCCGCCGCCTCTCTGAACGTGGCGTCGAGAATCACGCTGCGCCCTTCTTTCAGCGACTCGCTCGCGGCCTCGATCAGTTTCAGGTAAGTGCGACGATTAGCCTCGGCGGTGTAAGCCCCTTCGCCATACGCCGCCGGCTTCTTCGTGGCGCCGAAGAGCGATTGGCGCGCCGCGTCGGAGGAGATTACCCGCAATCCGAGCTCGCCGGCGATGGCGCGCGCGGCGGCGGTCTTGCCGGTTCCGGAAAGTCCCCCGACGGCGATAACCGTAGGCTTCCTCAGACGCGACGCGTAACGCCGCGCCAGATCGAAAAAGTTCCCGGCGCGAGTCGCGGCGTCTTCGCGCTCTTCTTCGCTGAACTCCGCTTCATTCAACCTGAAGCTCAGCACTTTGCCGCGCACATAAGCGCGATAGCAGCGATAAAAAGGCAATAGCGTGAAAAAGTCCCCGTCGCCAGTTCGACGCTGATAGGTTTCGGCGAAGAAATAGCCCAGGTCGGGTCTGCCGCGCGCGTCCAGGTCCATCGCCAGAAACGCCACTTCACTCGCCACGTCGCCGCATCGAAAGCGGTCGTTGAATTCGATGCAGTCGTATATGCAGATCGCTCCACTATGCGGACCCAGCGCACAGACGCTCTCACATCGCACGTCGCCGTGGCCGTCAACGATCCGTCCTTCGCGCGCGCGGCGGTCGAAGAGATCTGCTTTTGTTTCGATCTCTTCATTTACCCAGAAGCGAGTCGCATCGTACGCCGAATCGCTGATCGTGCGGCCGATGAACGGCTCGGTCTGAATGAAGTTCTCTTCCCAATTCTTGCGGATCTCGTCGAGGCTCCCCCATTTCGCGATCTCAGGCGCGCGCGAAGCCTCCGCGTGAAATTCGCAAAGTCGCGCGGCGACGCGGTCAATGACCGTTTCAGTAACCGTGTTATTCGCGACCATCCGGTCGAGCATTCGATCTTCGGGCAGCCGTTTCATCCAAACGCAGTAATCGACGAGCTTTCCCGTTCTTCCCGAAAATCGAATCTGCCCGTCGAGATCGATCACCTCGCCGATGCCGATGTAAGTGTCAGGACACAATCGGCGGTTGAGCCGTATCTCATCTTCGCAAGCCTTCAATCGCTTGTTCAGCGTGGTGTAATCGAGAAAGCCGAAATCGACGGGCTTTTTCAGCTTGATGACGCGACTGCGACTGAGCAGCAAGACGGAGATGTGCGTCTGCTTCATTTCAATCGGCAGCTCGTCTTCGGACCATTCCGGCGCGTGGCGCAATTGCTCGACCATTTTCAGCCACGCCGCCAGGTCGGTCTTTTCATCCGGGTTGATTGAGGCCATTTTGATCATACTCCCTTCAGCATTATCAAAAGTCGCAAACCCGATGCCATAAAAATCGTCTATCCATCTTCTCGATTGGCGAATTGGCTTGTCAATTGCAGATACAGAACTGTTCAAAGAATTTCTGGCGGGATGTATAAAGCTTAAGATGAAAATAGACAGGATTTACAGGATTTCTCAGGATTTTAGACATCAAGTTGAATCCTGAGAGATCCTGTAAATCCTGTCTATTTTTGGAGGAGGAAAAATGGAGAGCAGAGTGAAAATTTTCGGACACGCCGTTCACCCAATTCTGGTCGTGTTTCCTTTGGGACTTTTCGCCACGGCTGTAGTCTTCGATGCCATCGGGTGGGTGACGGGCAGTGGGAAGTGGTTGGAGGCGTCTTTTCGGATAATGGCCGCGGGCCTTATCGGCGGGTTGATTTCAGCATTATTTGGATTGATCGACTTTCAGGCGATTCCTTCGGACACAAGGGCCAAGAGAATCGGAATCTGGCACGGCATGGGTAATGTCGCAGTCGTACTTCTGTTTTTAGCGAGTTGGTTGACGCGTTGGCCAAGGCCATCCGATCCCGGGACGCTGCCGGTGATGCTTTCGCTGGCGGGCGCGTTGTTGATGCTCGTGACCGGTTGGTTAGGCGGTGAATTGGTCGAGCGCCTGGGCGTGGGCGTGGATGAAGGAGCGAATCTCAACGCGCCGAACTCTCTGACCGGACGCCAGGCGCGCGATGAATCCCAATGAATTGGCGCGCCTTTGTAGGCGTCTTTGACCGCTCCAATTCGCAGCGGTTGTGCAAGCGTCTTGGCGTTATCGGCATTGGACTTATTGCCATCCTCAATAAGCTTGTCGTGGCGCGCGGATCAAAGACATTGACCGAGACCGCTAGCAGCTTGATAAATTTATGCAACCAAGTGGAATGAGCACCGTCTTCAAAAACCACTTCGACATTGCCGCTTATTCCGTAAGAGAGATCCTAGATATTTTCTACTTTAGGGTTGACCTTTGAATGACACTCTATATTCTTCTATTCCGAGGAAGCAATAATTAGTACATCACCATCTGATCTGTGAGGCGCTGACAAGGCTTCAATTCAACTTCAACCTTGTTTGCTTCCGCCTCTTTTCGCAACTTTGCTCGATAATTTATATCGAATGATGTAGGCATAAGTGAATTGTCTGGGATTTCAGCCCCAGGCATGGATTGAACCAGAATCCAATATCTCCCTGGCGCTCTATTTTTGAAGATGAACGCGCCATCCTTGCTAGTCAAGGTTTCAGCATAGAGCAAATGATTATCTGTCGGCCCTGATATTCTCGGAACTAAATATACACGTAGTCTTGAGGACAAGCTATCGCCTTCTTTCTTCGAAACAACTTTGCCCAAAAGGCTTGATGCGCCATCTGAAATGGTTACCGTCAAGCCTGTAATTGCATCACCGGGTTTCACGAGCAACTCTCCTTGAGATGCATCATATATTGCACTCGAAGTCTTGCCGGAAGCCATGATCGTTTTCACATAACGGTTTTCATCCACTATTAAGGGATTAATCCGATATCTTCCGCTTCCGAGATTTCGGAGTAGAAATTCTCCTTTTTCGTTGACGGCCCCAGTCGAACCGACGCTTATCGGCATACTGGCTTCCATATTGGAGCGCTGCGCTGAGATTAAGATTTCTTGGATTGAAGAAATCTTTTTCTGATCGCAAGTTTGTGATGTAGTGTCAAGAATAACTCGTCCTGCAATCGAAGCTGTTGGCGTCAGCTTGAGCTCAATGCCCGTAACATTGCTGCCTCGAACTGCAATCCGACGCTGCTCCGAAATCGCCGCAGTACCATCATTCGTGTTGCTGCGATTTGCTATCAGCGCTGTAAGCCAATATTCGCCATTGTGAATATCCGAGAATGTAAAGTTATGACCAAAGTCAGTAGGATTGAAATTCGTTGACGTCACAAAATCTCCAGTTGCTGCATCATATAGACTTATGTGACCATCTTTCATCACTGAAGACAACTTGTTGTCTGAAATAACAGTTCCGGCGACTGTAGATCCGGTTCGAATTTGGCCGAATTCAATATCTATGTTTGCTACTTCGCCCGCGGCAGTCACCTCAATCCGACTTGCCGTATCACGCGAAGAAGACGGATGGAATGTCGGCGGTAAACTATACGGAGATCTCGCCACTGATGAACTCCGATTTGCATAAACAATATATGTGCCAGGCCCAAGACCGTATAATCTGTAGATCCCACGGTCATCGGTAATCTTTGCGCGACCGCTGATCACAGTAAAAACTGACCTACCATCTGAGTCCTTCACCTTAACAGGTGTAACTCGAATACCAATAATTGGCTCCATCTTAGTCCCAGTGACCTTCCCGGTGATTACGCCACCTTTTATCATCGTGATCACAGGATTATCACCTATCCGATAATAACGAGGGCGACCATTCTCATTTGAAGAAACCGGAATCATAACATACTCTTTCGCCTGAGCCACATTGATCGTATACAATCTTGGAGGCAGATTCTCAAAGCGAAATTTACCGTCGTCATCTGTAAGAGTTGAAGAGCCAGTGTTGGAAGAATTATTGGCAACGCCAGCCTGTGACAGGGTTACCGTCACATTGGCCATTGCAGTTCCGTCTTCCGTAACCACACGTCCGGTGATTACTCCTGTCTTATCGGTTTGAGCCGATATAGTTGAGACAAAGAGTATACTTATAAGGAAGGCGTCACGCAGAGTTAGTATCATTGTTTTTGCTCCGTTTGGTTAACATTATCCAGATTGATAACCACATTCTGTGGTACCCCAGGCGCAACCACAACCTTTTGGTTAAAAAGCAACAGCTTTCTCTGAAGTTCGGGATACTTTTGTGCCAGACCTATAACAGTTGGTGATAAGCTTACTCGTAAATCATATTCACCCGCGGGAATATTATCAATCACAAATCGTCCGCGTTCGTCAATTTCGCTTCGTCCTGCTGTTCCCGTCGCATCTCCCCCCCTAGCGTATACATACAATTTGACATCTGGAGGAAGGCTCACTCCTATAACCCGGACTTCTCCGCGAACAGTTGAGCTTGCCAGAGCTCCTATAATAAGCACATTGGTAATATGCTGCCCCGCACCCAGATCTACCCCCTGGCCTTTAGGTAGCGCAACTCCATTATACTCAATTCTGCGTTCTGCCACGCTGCTCAAGGTCGGAGGTATTCTCAAATACAATTCTATGTTCCCAGGAGGTAAGCCTTTAATCTGAAAACTACCATCCGGATTAACCTTGACAGACTTGTTAAAAATAGGAGACTGCTCCTTGTTCGATTGATAATCAATACGCCTACGCGCCTGTATCAGCAATTCTGACAACCTGCTTAAAACCTTCGCATCATCAGTTCCTTCAAGAATAACTTTACCGCTGATCGAGCCAGCGTTTTGCACTCTCACTTCAATCCCATGTAAGTCCTGATCTTTGATTTCAACCGTGGCTGGGTCACCATAATACCCTCTCTCGTCTCCGAGTTTTGGGGAAACATTATATTTACCTGGAAAAACATTTTGAATACGAAATTCCCCTTGGATGTTTGACTTAACTCCGCTAGAGAAAACACCAAAACTTGGTTCTTGCGTAATTTGCCCATAATCTAAAAAAACGTCCGCTACTGGTTGCCCGGATTCCGCATCCACAACGCGACCGTATAAATCGTACGCCTTCTTCAACTCACCGACAATGATATCAACATCGGTCACTTCAGAACCTTCCCTAATTTCGATCACCTTCGCTCGTGTTTGATCAGTAGTATCAGGATGGAACGTCCTCAAGTAAGATGTGCGAATCGATCCAGAATTTACCGATCCAGGAAAATATCCCACACTTGCCAAATATCGGCCTTCTGGTAATCCATAAATGCGATAAATTCCCCGATCGTCAGTATTTGAAATTTGAAGGATAGGAACATTTCCATATTCCAAAAACTGCTTTGGTCTACCATTATCGTCCAACCTAAATAATCGGACTCTTTCTTCAACTACCGGACGATTGTTTGCATCTATCACACGTCCAGTTATAACCCCGCCGCGTTTGAGTTCGATATTGACATTTTCAATCTGCTCACCATCCGCAAGAGTAACAACATTTCCAGTACGAGTTATTCTATCATCGGCGTCTGAAATATATCCTGGGTAAACGGCGCTTATGTGATATCCTCCCGCAATTAGCCCAGTGAACTGATATTGCCCATTTACATTAGTCCTCGTTTTCACACTTGAGTCGGAAGTGGCGTGGTTTATTTTTCTCTGTGGCTCTAACACGACCGTTACATCATTCATCGGCTCACCTTTCAACAGAACACGACCTGATACCGATGCTGTTCCGATCTTCGAGACTTGAATTTCTACCTGTCCAGTCATCTTGGCTGGCAAGTAGAAAGTCATTAACATAATCAACATAACTGCTCTAAGCTGGGTCATTATCGTTCTCCTTAGTACCATGCATGAATCAAATGGTCTCCCGTATTTTGACAAACCTGACAACAAGCTTGGTGGCCTGCTGCTGGGAGCGATGGGCAGATCGGATTTACTATCCAAGTGCGGTAAACGCCTAAAAGACGCCCGCGATCAGAGCATCTATCGGTGATTAGCGGCAAGTGTGCATGTTCATCCATCTGATGAACATGCACACTGGATCTGGCGGTTGTTGGCCGAAGCCAAATCTGAGGTGGAACTGGCACCCACCTTAGAAGAATCAATCGCTACTGGGCTGACATTAAACTGCAAATCACCAAGCGCTGTGAAGAACGGTACGGCATCATCCGTAAACACACACCTTTAGTCTTCAATGTTACAATAGGCCCAATATGTCCAAGCAGGATCTTACATGATCTGCTCGTAAACGCTGAAGAGCTCCTTTGTTAAATTGCCTATAAATACGCGCAGCAGTATCATATTCGTCGGATGACAATTCGTAAGCATTACGTAATTGAATTATGTAATAGTGATATAGTTGTGCCCGATTCCTCGGAAGTCTCATCCCATTAAATCCCGCGACCCATTCGGAGTCGGTAAGATGTAATAGCGCCAGCCTGATTCTATCGTAGTATTTATTTATCAGTTCCGCATCTCTACATTTGGCTGGATGATCCCACTCCGGAGCTACCGATCTTTGTTTCCGTTGCAGTACCAGTTGCTTTCCCACGTCTATTGACGTTGCATTGAAGCTGTCAGGGTAAACAGCCTTCCAGTTTTCTAGAATGGCTTTCTCCCCTTTTCGTTGATAATTGTTTAGAACGACGATCCCCCCGATTTTGAGTTGATTATAAATATGATACAAACATGCTTCTCTACCTCTTAACGTGTAAAACGGTGGTCCGTCAATAATTACACAATCTATCTCGCCTTCATTGAAGCAATCCTTGAAAGAATACGATAAGATCTTCCCAAAAGCATAGTTATGGAACTTCAAAGGACTGAAGATCAAACGCAGATTGGTGGCGACTCCGTACTCTTTGGCAAGCGTAGCGCTCTGATTAAAGAAATGTCTGTCGCTCTCAACCGAGATGATTTGAGAATCAGGGAGTGCGCACGCAAGCCTGATTGAACTTGCCCCACTGCCGAACTCTACGATTTTTGCATCCGCCCGTAAACTTTTAACTGCAGCCACAATGACTTCAAAAGACGCCTCTCCAATAGACCATCCACTATCCAGATTGAGTCTCTTATCGATCACGGTTCCGCTTATTATTTATTCTAACTCTTGACATTGGTCTTCGCCATCTTGATCCACTTTCATCTGAGGCAATCGCGAAAGGGACACAGATCTCGACTGATTCTCAAACGCGCTATGGACAAGTAATCAGCAGAGTGTATGGCGGCGTCTGAAATCAATATACGCAAACATAGCTTTTCAAGAGCTATTACAATTTGTGCTGGAAACACGGCACGTCGAAGAGTAAGACCTCGGAGTAAAGCCGTTGGTATGAGCAATCACTATTGCACACCCAAGGGATCGCGCCCTTCAATGATGCAATTACTTCAAAGATCCAGTGAGAAGTACCAATGCCCTCTCTACAGGACAAAAAATGAGACGGAATCTGCTCTATGACATAAAGCGCCCTGAACAAATGGCGTCTCTATAGGACCAAAATGATGATGTTGAATTGTGGCCATAGCTGATCGGGCCATCGTGCGATTAAACTTTCTGTTGCCAAACTGAAAGGAGATCGCACGATGACCGACATTCGCTCGCTTGAGCGAACGTTGCTTGACAATTTACCTTGGAACAAAGCCCGCATCAAATTTGTAGCCCGATTTCTCCTGGCTCTCTATGCCACGCGGACGATTAATCTTTCGATTCTGGCCACTGCCTTTTCCGGCCATGCCAAAGAGGAATCGAACTACAAACGGCTCCAGCGCTTTCTGCGCGAATTCGAGATGCCTTATGCCGAACTCGCGCTGTTCGTCGTGAAGTTGCTCGGCGTTGCCGGGCCTTACACTCTGGCGTTGGATCGGACGAACTGGAAAGTTGGCGCCGTCGATCTCAACATCCTGATGCTGTCGATCGTTTATCGCGGCGTCGGGATTCCGGTTGTTTGGACCGTCTTATCCAAAGCAGGCAATTCCGACACCAGTGAACGGACGACGGTCATAGAAATCTTCCTTGATCTGTTCGGCGCGCAAAATGTCGCGTGTTTATTGGGCGATCGCGAATTCGTCGGACGCGAATGGTTTCGTTTCCTCAAGCAGCATCGGATCAAATTCCAGATGCGCTTACACAAGAACACTCTGGTCCGCAACGGGCGGGGACAGTATGCGCATGCCTGGCGGTTGTTTTCTCGGACGCGCATCAATTGCCCTCTGGTCATCCCTGAAGCCCGCAAAATGTGGGGCATGGAACTCCACCTGAGCGGGTGCCGATTAAAGGACGGCGAGTACTTGATTCTGGTCTCGTCCGAATTTAGCGAGAGGCCGCACGAGCAATATAAAAATCGCTGGGGCATCGAGACTTTATTCGGAGCGTTGAAATCTCGTGGCTTCAACCTCGAAGACACGCATTTGAAAGACTCGGAGCGCTTGAGCCGCTTGCTTGGGTTACTGGCGCTGGCCTTCACCTGGGCCTTTGTCGTCGGCCTCTGGCAAGCGAGTGTCAAAGAACTGAAA
>DASTMP010000106.1:0-10069 GCA_035714085.1 Blastocatellia bacterium | reverse complement strand
CTCACGTGCGCTACAACCCATGGACCATGTTTTTTTACGGGGTTACTGCCACCAAAAAGCCGTCGGCCGCTCCCTCCCAGCAAGAGGATAGACCTCGGCCGTTTCTACGCCCACAGGCGGACGCTGTCCGAGATGGTTTTTTAGGATGTCCCGCTCCGCCTTCAGCTTCGCCACTTCGCGCTTGAGCTGCGCGATCTCGAGCTGCTCGGGCTTCATCTGGCCGTGGCCAGGAAAGGCGTGCTGCGGATCCTCGGAGAACTTCTTCACCCAATCGCGCAGCTGCGACGGGTGAACGTTCAGGTCCTGCGATGCCTGCACATAGGACACGCCTCGATCCTTGATCAGGCGCACGGCCTCAAGCTTGAATTCCCGCGTGAACTTCCGTCTCTCCATGATCCACCTCCGGCTCCATCAAAACACCTAACTCGGTGTCTTCGGAACCGGGTGCAGGCCAAGACGCTTTTGTAAATACTTAGAAACGTCCTGCTTCACTAAGCGATTCCCCAACTGTGGTCGAGAGCATCACCTTCGTCGATCGAACTATCATACTGCTTTTTCACTTCCCGCCGTAAAGAGCCCAAGAACACAAGGGAAATGGTCATGGCGACCAGGGATCAACGACGGAATGGTGTAGTTGCACTGAGTTGGTGGTTGCACCAACGGTGTTGAAGTAACGCGGGCAAGCGGCGGAGAGCGCTGGCCTCTCCAGGCAGCTCGTCCAGCGAGAGCCGCATGCCGCTAACCGGCCATCAACTCGACTGGGGGCTTTGTTACCGAATTGCGCCGTGAGCTCGCTCGTCGTGTAGTATCTACGCCAAGCCCTCGCATTTGCGCTTATCAGCGCCACACGTTGGCGGCCATTGCGAGCACGTATGTTTCTGGCATCAACGCGCGCCGGGTGCGTCGGGCACTCAAAGTGCTAGTCGGCAGCGCGGTCGCGGCGCGGTCGCCAAGGACACGGTAAGGCAAGTCTGGCGCAAGGTGAAACGGCGTGCTAGGGGAAAAGAGGCGAAACCAACTGGAGCTGTTCACTGGGTCACTGCGGCAGCTTATTCTGAAGACCATGTGCCCGTGCGCGTCGAACGCGTTTTCGACTTGTCGTAGCTGCGAGGTAAGGTCGCTCACTGCTACTGTTGCGGTGATGCCTGGTATTACCGACTGGCATCGTACACGACCGCAACCTGACGCGCGAGGCTCAGTGGTTAGCAAAGAGTGAAGCCGCATGGCATCCGTCATAACATTAGCATGCGCCTCAAATTGTCAGATCGAGAGTACCAGCGTCTCACCGCGACCGCTCTGAGTTAGGAAGTATACCAAAAAAGAAGAGCCCCGCCGCAGCGGGGCCATGAAAGTTCAGGGATACCAAAACGCAACTCTCACTCGGACGGCCGTTTAGAGCATCCGATCGTGTCTGTTTTTGGGCACGATGCGTTAAGGTGAAGATCACCCTGGGCCTAGCATAGAGGGTCGCCAGCATCTCGTGAGGCCGGGGGCTCTTGGCCAGCCGTTACCCCGGGGCTAAGAGGTCGGCTGGCCGGAATGACAGGATGGCATGGGTGGCTAGCGCGGTTGTAGGGAACGGGAACACCGCCCAAGACATCCCGCCGGTGAGATTTGCCTCTGGCCGGCTGAGGCTGCAAGGTGTGCTCGCCTGCTTCAGCGTAATCTCAGTCTCGGTCTGCCCGGCCCCGAAGTGAAGGTGGTTAAAGTCATTGGGAATCGGCTCGTCGAGCGGTGGCAGCTCCGTGTCAATTAACAGATGGTGATGACCTTCTCGCGGTCCGATCCGGCGGGTTCAACACCCATGTTCCGCAAACCGAAAGAAATCTTCAGTTTTGCCGGCACGGTCATTCCGTCTTTGAGGTCGATGAAGCTACACTCCTCCCGTGGCTCTCGCCCAGCCTTGAGCCGCCCTACTCACTGCATCACAATAATCTAAGGCAGGTTGTAGCACTTGAAAAGCAATCTCCACCGGCCACCATGAACGCGCGAGGGTGGGCGGGTTCATCGCTCGGGCTGGTCGAGGGGGTCTCACCTATCGCCAAGTCGAAGAGACAAAGGAAATTTCTAGCACGCCGGGTGACCAGTTGTCCAAAAGTGGTATTGGGTCTAGAATTTAAATAAGCTCTTGATGGATATCATTTGAGGTATCGGATGCGTAGATTCGATGGGGTTCCGGGATGAACATCCGACAGCTGATGTTGCTGTGCTTGTCTGTCGTCTCCGCAATGCTGGCTTCCTCAGCATTGCCTCAGCAAAGAGCCGGACGCGTGGCACTTGTCATCGGCAACAGCAACTATCCGGATGCCAGTACGCCGCTATCTTCCACGATCAAAGACGCTCGGGCGTTCGCCGAAGAGCTGCGTCGCAGTGAATTCGATGTCGACCTCAGGGAAAACGTCGGCAGGTCCGATATGCAGCGCGCGATCGACGCCTTTACGGGTAAGATCCGCAATGGAGCGACCGCGCTATTCTACTTCAGCGGTTTCGGCATCCAGGTCGCTCGACAGACTTACCTCCTTCCAGTCAATGGCCAAGTTTGGACCGAGGCCGACGTTCGTCGCGAGGGCGTCAGCGTCGATGCGTTGTTGGCGGACATGCATCGCAAAGGCGCGAAGGTAAAGATAATCATTCTGGACGCTGCCCAACGAAATCCGTTCGAGCGCCGGTTCCGGCCATCTGCGGAGGGGCTTGCCCCGCTGGACGCACCCGACGGTACGCTTGCGCTGTATTCTGTCGCGCCCGGCAAGGTGATCGCAGAAAACACCGGCGCCAATAGTCCATTCGTAAGCGAGCTCATCAAGGAGATGCGCTCCCCGAATCTGACCGCTGAAGAGGTCTTCAATCGGGCGCGCATCGGCGTGTCCCGCGCGTCCAACAATGAGCAGGTGCCGTGGGTAGCTTCGTCCCTTATGGAGGAGTTTTATTTCAGCACGCCGCGCGCGGCAGGGACCGCGCCTGCTCCCGCTCCACCGCCCGCTCCCGCGGCCGTTCCTGCTCCGTCCGCCGTTCCCGCGCCGGCTCCCCCGGCCCCCGCTCCGAAGGTCTCTTCGATTGCGCCTGCGACCGAACTCGGCGAGCCCAACAAACCCGGCGATACATTTCGCGATTGCGCCGATTGCCCGGAGCTTGTGGTGTTACCACCCGGCTCTTTCGACATGGGCTCGACGTCGGAATACGAGAATCCAATGCATCGCGTGACGATTACGAGGCCCTTCGCCATCGGACGCCACGAAGTGACATTCAGCGAGTGGGACAAATGTGCCGATGAAGGCGGATGCAAGTATCGGCCCGATGATCACGGTTGGGGCCGTAGCGAACGTCCGGTGATCAATCTCAGTTGGCTCGACGCCAAGGGGTTCGTCAGTTGGCTATCTCAGAAGACTGGCAAAACCTATCGGCTTCCCACCGAAGCGGAATGGGAATACGCCGCCCGCGGCGGAACGAACACTGCATACTGGTGGGGACGCGAAATCGGTTCGCGTCAAGCAAACTGCCGGGAGTGCAATACCAGTGAGCCTCAAAGAACGACCCCTGTCGGGTCGTTCAAGCCCAATGCCTTCGGCCTTTACGATACCGCAGGCAATGTAGCCGAATGGATAGAAGATTGTTGGAATGACAATTATCGTGGCGCGCCGCATGACGGCACCGCTTGGATGAGTGGTCAATGCCGCTTGCACGTGTTGCGCGGTGGCGCATTCGATAGTCAAGCAAAGTATCTGCGTTCAATGTCGCGTTTCAGATACGACGTGGATGTAAGATACATCGCGAATGGATTTCGGGTGGTACGAGAGTTGCCATAGCTCTTGTTCGAGAGCCATGCCACTTTCTGTCACCTGCAAATTATGAGATTCGCTGAGCATCGCGCCTAAGGGCCCATGGCAATGCTCAACGCGCCAGGCGACAGAGTGGTCGAGATGTTGTCACTAACCGACTTGAGATTTCGATGCGAGAAAGGTCAGGATCCCGGCCGGACAAGAAGCAGCACGCAGCAGCTTGCCGCCGTAAACATCGCGCGAAGCATGAGAGTTGGTCGATTGCCGCATTCATTTTACCGCATGAAGCGATATTTGAAGCCTTTGCGGAGCCGGCTAAGCGGCTATTTTTGGGCGCGCATCACAAGACAAACGTCGAACTCAGAGTCGGCGTTAATGTGAGAGATCAAATGATGCTGCCGGGCCCGACCAAAGTTTTGCTTGAGACTGAAGCTCTATTCGCCAGCGCCAACACGCACTACGTCGAACGGCGCTGCGTATCAAATTCCTGCTCGGGTGTGCGTTACGGCGTCGCAGCTGCCGCAGGCGACTTCCAATGAAGGAAGCGTCGCCCAGAAGTTGGTGGAAGGGGCTGTTTGGCAAGTATGTCATCTCCTTTGTCGGACTTGTTGTGATCCTGCTCGTCGTTAACGGTGGGCTCGAATCCTGGTTCATGTACCGCGACACCACCGACTTGCTAGTGAAGGCGCAGTCGGAAAAGGCTGATGCGACGGCCCGGCGGATCGAACAGTTCGTGTCAGAAGTCGAACGTCAAATCAACTGGGCCACTCGCGCCAGCTCCGTCACCCCCGACCAGCGCCGGGCGGACTATACATTGCTACTTCAACAGGTGCCCGCTATTGACAGAGTGATTTATCTCGACGGGTCAGGCAAGGAGCAGCTGAGGTTGACGCGCAAAGAGCTTATCTTGGATAGCGGAGTCGACTACTCCGATAATCCCAGATTCATCCAGACGCGAAGTCAGCCGGTTTGGCTGTCCCCCGTATACTTCGACGGACTTGATCCTTTCATAGCCGTTGCGATGCGGCACTCTGGCCGGAACGCCGGCTCGACTGTCGCCGAGGTCAATCTCAAGTTCCTGTCAAATTTCATTGATCCCGATAAAGTCGGAAAAGGCAGCGAGGCCTTTGTCGTCGGGCCCGGGGGGCGGCTGCTCGCAGGCTCCAACTCTGAGCGGCGCCCGGGCACGGACCTCGCGAACCTTCCGCAGGTCGCGGCCATGGTCAAATCAGAGGGTAACCCCGCAGAGTTTGGAAACGACCTGGACGGCCGCTCAGTCTTGAGCGCGGCCGCGCCGATACCGCGGATGCGGTGGTACGTGTTCTTTGAGCAGCCATTAGGCACGGCTTTGCAGCCAGTCTACAGCTTGTTGTTCCGAACCGCCTGGCTGCTGGCCTTGGGCGTGCTGCTTGCCGTTCTAATCGGCGTGCTAATGGCGCGCCATATGGTTGTTCCAATTCGCGCTCTACAGGTCGGGGCACAGCAGCTGGAAACAAGTGATTTCGGTCATCGCCTCGATGTCCGCACCGGAGATGAGATCGAAGATCTCGCAAACCATTTCAATCGAATGGCTGACCAGCTGCAAGGGTCCTACAGTCGTTTGGAACAGAAAGTGGCGGAGCGTACCCGCGATCTCGCGAGCTCCGTTGCCGAATTGAAGGCGCTCGAGGAGATCGGTCGAGCCGTCGCCTCATCCCTCAATATCAAGTCGGTGCTCGCTACGATTGTCACCCGCGCGGTGGAACTAACACATGCAGATGCCGGCGCGATCTACAGCTACGATGCGTCGCGGGACGCTTTCGAGTTGGCCGGGACATATGCGCTCGATCCGTCATTCCAGGACGCCGTTCGCGCCATCCGGATCAGACTCGACGAAAGCGCCATGGGCCTTTCCGCGAAGCAACGTCAGCCCATTTGCTTGCCGGATCTTTTGACTGCGCCGAACTATCCCCTGCGAGATCTAACGCTCTCCGCCGGGTTCCATTCTGCGCTCATCGTGCCACTACTCGCACCGGCCGAAGTTCTGGGAGCTTTGATTCTGCAGCGCAGGGTCACCGGAGATTTCCCTGCCAGCACCATCGGCCTGATGCGCACTTTCGCCGATCAGTCGGTTCTCGCGATGAACAACGCACGCCTGTTTCGCGAGGTCGAGGAGAAAGGGCACGAGCTGGCCATCGCCAATGAACACAAGAGCCAGTTTTTCGCCAATATGAGCCACGAGTTGCGCACGCCCTTGAACGGCATACTCGGCTTTGCAGAACTGCTCGTAGACGGCCTGTACGGCCAGCTGCCGGAGAAGGCGCTTGAGATCTTGGGGCGAATCCAAAAAGACGGAAAGCATCTCCTTGGTTTGATCAACGATGTGCTCGATATTTCCAAGATCGAAGCCGGCCAACTCACGTTGAGTTTCGACGAGTATTCCTTGCAGGGAGTCGTGGAAACGGTCATTGCGTCGATCGGCGTCCTGGCTCAGACCAAAGGCATTGAAGTCAGGGCTGTCGTTTCCCCGGATCTTCCGGCCGGTTACGGAGATGAGCGGCGTTTGGCCCAGGTCCTATTGAATATCGTGGGTAACGCGATCAAGTTCACTGACACCGGATCGGTAGAAGTGCATGCCAGCGCAACAGGCGACCATTTTGTCATCGCGGTGCGGGATACAGGTCCCGGCATTCCCGCCGCCGATCAGGTCCGTATTTTTGAAGACTTCCAACAAATTGACAACAGCATCACCCGGCAGAAGGGCGGCACCGGACTGGGACTGTCGATTGCTCGCCGTCTGGTGAACGTGCATGGCGGCCGCATCGACCTGCAGTCGACGCAGGGCGCCGGTTCCATCTTCACGATCTTGCTGCCGATCCGGGCGGCCGATCAGAGGCAAGCGGCATGAGCAAACGCATACTCGTCATCGAGGATACCGAGAACAATCGACGTATTCTTAATGATTTACTCACCAATGCCGGGTTCGAGGTATTGGAGGCCGTTGATGGAGAAAAGGGCGTTGCAATGGCAGCGGAGAGCCGACCTGACCTCATTCTTATGGATATTCAGCTGCCGATCGTCGACGGCTATGAGGCGACGCGTCGGATCAAAGCAAATCCGGAACTGCGGCACATCCCTATCATCGCGGTAACGTCCTATGCCTTATCCGGCGACGATGCGAAGGCGCTGGCAGCGGGATGCGACGGGTATTTCGCCAAACCATTCAGCCCGCGCGTCATTCTCGCCAAAGTGCGCGAATTCCTGACGTGACGTCGAGGGAGCTGTCACTTGCGAACTCCGCCGCGAATACTAGTGGTCGATGACAATCTCACAAATTTAGAAGTGCTGCGAGTTCGGCTGAACGCACAAGGATATGAGGTAGTTACCGCGATCGACGGCGAGGATGCGCTCAGGCGCGCCCGAGAGCTCGAGCCCGACCTCGTCCTGCTCGACATCATGATGCCTAGGCTCGACGGCATCTCAGTTCTCAAGGCGCTGAAGGGCGATACCACGTTACCGTTCACCCCCGTCATCCTGGTGACGGCCAAAGCCGATACGCGTGACATCGTTAATGGCCTAGAGGCGGGCGGCGACGACTATCTACCCAAGCCATTCGAGCAGGCCGCTTTGGTAGCTCGAGTCCGTTCGATGCTTCGCATCAAGGAACTTCACGATACAGTGCAACTGCAGGCGGCGCAGCTGAAGGAGCAAACCGAGCAACTCTCGAGTTGGAATCGATCGCTTGAAGAGCGGGTGGCGAAGCAAGTCACGGAAATTCAGCGGGTCAGCCGTTTGCGCCGATTTCTCGCCCCGCAAGTGGCGCAGATAATCGCCTCCTCGGATGCGTCAGACTCGCTTTTGGCGAGCCACCGCCGCGAGGTCACGGTGTTGTTCTGTGATCTGCGTGGATTCACCGCGTTCACTGAAGCATCCGAACCCGAAGAGGTCACAGCTGTCCTCCGAGAATATCACGAGTGCATGGGCGAGCTTATTTTCCGATATGAAGGCACTCTGGAAAGGTTTTTGGGGGACGGTATCATGATCATCTTTAATGATCCAATTCCCTGCTCCGATCACACCGAGCGTGCCGTTCGGCTGGCGTTGGATATGCGAAGGAAGGTGGAAGAGTTGGCCAAGGAGTGGGCGCGCAAGGGTCATCTTCTTGGTTTGGGAATCGGAATCGCTTCCGGCTACGCAACGATCGGGCAGGTCGGCTTCGAGCATCGACGTGAATACACCGCAAATGGCAGTGTCATAAATCTCGCGTCGCGGCTCTGCGACGAGGCAAAGCCAGGCCAAATTGTTATCAGTCAGCGGGCGTTCGCTGCTGTCGAACAATGGGTTGGAGCCTCGCATATGGGTCAGCTTAACTTAAAGGGATTTAACCGGCTAATTGATGCTTACGAAGTGGTGAGCTGGCATCGAGCAAGCGGTTCATGATCAATTGGGAGTCGGGCTAAAGAAGGCGCCGACTCCCGACTCCGTTGGCGGCATGATTCAAAATGGCAAAACTGAGGAGTTTGATCATGGGCCACGTTCCGGTGCGGAACGGACCATAAGCGCCGGCGAAGTTCATCGACTTGCCATGGGATTCGCCGTTTGGGTAACTCGTGATGGCCTCCACCGGATGATTTGCTCTCGGGGAATGGATGATGGCCGGCCGCGCGGCGAGCGTCAGGACGGACTGTTCCGCCCGCCTTGAGTGTCTGTCCGAAAACATATTGAATCGCTTGAATCTGTTGTGATTCAAAGGTGGTGGCCTGATTCGGGGGAGGGTCACCGATGTGGACGCCGCAGAACCGCAAACGTTACGACCGCAGCCGGTTGCGATATCCGAGTGATCTGACGGACGAGGAATGGGCGCATGTCGCGCCTGTGATCTCGCCCGCCAAGCCCGGCGGCAACAAACGAACGGTTGATGTCCGGGAGGTGATGAATGGGGTCATGTATGTCTTAAGCACGGGGTATCAGTGGCGCGCCCTGCCCAAGGACCTTCCGCCGAAGAGCACGGTACATAACTATTTAATATTGTGGAGTTGCGAGGGCACTCTCGATCGCATCCACCATGCACTCTATATCGCGTGCCGCGAGCAGGCCGAACGCGAAGCCAGCCCGACCGCTGCCATCATCGACAGCCAGAGCGTGAAAGGCGCCGAAAAAGAAGCTATGGGGCGGCGGCGAGGAGCATGCATCCATCGGCGCTGATGTGAACCGATGGAGTACTCTATGCAGAAGTTGAATGACCTGAGCCGATCCCTGACCATCCTAAAAGGAGACAGCACGCTAATCGCGGTGATCGAAATGGGCCAGTCGAGCTGGCTCATTGCCGGCATCGTGCCTGGCGTCGAGCGACAGCCGCTGAAGAAGCTCGCGGTCGATGAGAGCGCGTTGCTGAAACTGCTCAATCGCTGGCGGGAAGAAGCGGAGAAAGCAGGACATAGGATCGAACGGATTGCAATTGCCTTCGAGGCCGGCCGTGACGGCTTCTGGCTGGCACGGTGGCTCCGGGCTCGCGATATCGAAGCCCATGTCATTCACGCCTCCAGCGTGGCCGTATCGCGCGAGCACCGGCGCGCCAAGACCGACCGGCTTGACACGGAACTGCTCAAACGCGCGTTTCTCGGCTGGCTGCGCGGCGAGCGTGATCATGCAAAGATGGTGGCGATCCCGACGCTGGCGCAGGAGGATGCCAAGCGGCCCAATCGCGAGCGCGAAAGCTCGTTGGCGAGCAAAGCCGGATCGTCAACCGGATGAAGGCGGCGCTGGCGCGGCTCGGCATCCGCGGCTTCAATCCCAAGCTGAAGAAGGCCGTCGAACGCCTCGAGGGCTTGCGCACGCCCGAAGGCGAGCCGATTCCGTGCAACACGTTGGCTGAACTCAAGCGCGACATGGAGCGCCGCCGGCTCGTCCGCAGTCAAATCCGGGACATCGAGGGGACCCGCCTGGAGCGCCTTGAGCAAGCCCCCGGTGACGGGCCTCACATCATGGTGCGCCTGCTGGCGCGCGTGATCGGGGTTGGCGTAGAGACGGCGGACATGCTGGTGCAGGAGGTGCTCAGCCGAAACTTGCGCGACCGTCGGGCGGTGGCGCGCTATGGGGGCCTCACCGGCTCGCCTGACGAGAGCGGCAAGAAGCGTCGCGAGAAAGGGCTGGCTCGATCCGGTAACGCGCGAGTCCGGCGCGGCATGATCCAACTGGCATGGCGGTTTCTGATGTTCCAGAAGAAACAGCGCCTTGGCGCGTTGGTTTTACGCACGCACAAAAAATGCGCCTCAGACTCGCAAAACAATGATCGTGGCGCTTGCACGCAAGCT
>DASTMP010000105.1:0-4125 GCA_035714085.1 Blastocatellia bacterium | reverse complement strand
GTGACCACGGAATTCTTCGATGTGCTCGGCGTCAGGCCCGCCCGCGGGCGTACCTTCACCGAAAAGGAAGCGCAGCGTGGGGAAGCATGCCTCGCTCTTTTGAGTCACGGCGCATTAGATGACGCCGCAAGCGCAATCGGCTCGACGATCAGGCTCGACGATGCGCCATGCGAAGTGATTGGCGTAATGCCGGAGGGCTTTGGGTTTCGTGACGACAGCGTGAAGGTGTGGACGGCGCTGCCTATCAACACGGAGGAAACACGGATCAATCGACAGAGTCATGGGCTGGCCGCCATCGCTCGGCTGCGCGATGGTGTCAGCGCCGAGCAAGCTGATGCGCAGCTGCAGTCCCTGCGCTGGCGCTGGTCGGAGGAGTATCCCGATCATTACGCGAAGGGACATTTTGCCGTCATCCAGCCGCTGCACGAGGATCTCGTCGGCGATCAGCGCGACGCTCTGGTCCTTCTCGCCGGCGCCGTCCTCTTCGTGCTGCTGATCGTCTGCGTTAATCTGGCAGCGCTGCTGGTTTCGAATGGAGAAGCGCGGCGGCGAGAGTTTGCCGTGCGGCATGCGCTCGGAGCCAACCGCCGGCGCCTCATTCGGCAAATGGTAGTCGAGGCGATGCTGCTTGCCGTCATCGGAGGCGTCAGCGGCGTCATGCTCGCGAAAGCGCTGCTTGCAGGACTCCTTGCGCTCTATCCGCAACGGCTGCCGGTCTCACAGGCCATCACGATCGACTACTCCACTCTGCTGTACACGTGTGCCCTGGTTATCCTGGCCGGGTTCTTGGTCGGCTTTGTCCCTGCGCTGCGCGCGACCGGAGTGCGGATGCAGGAAATCCTGAGAACCGACTCCCGCACAGCGACATCGTCACGCCGCGCGGTCGCCGCCCGTTCCGCGCTCGTGATCAGCCAGCTTGCATTGAGCGTGATCCTGCTGGTCGGCGCGCTTCTCCTGATTCGGTCCTATCTGCAACTGCAGCAAGTCAGCTTGGGTATTGAACCGTATCACGCGCTGACATTTAGCGTGTCCATTCCAGCTGGTCGCGAGCGCGACCCCGCCGCTGCACGGCGGAGATTGGCTGCGATCGAAGACCAACTCGCTGC
The DNA here is from genome assembly GCA_035714085.1 of Blastocatellia bacterium. GTDB lineage: Bacteria > Acidobacteriota > Blastocatellia > RBC074 > RBC074 > JAJVID01. Next base: position 3,019 of record DASTMP010000105.1, on the reverse strand, counting down.
AACTCCCGGCGTCGAGGTTGCGGGCGCGATTTCAAACCTTCCGCTGGCGTCGGCAGGACCGTCTGACAGCTTCGTTATTGAAGGCCGGCCCGAACCCTTGCCAGGGGCGCCGGCGTGGGATGCGCGCTACTTGATGGCTACACCACGAATGTTTCAAGCCCTCGGCATTCCGTTGAAGCGCGGAAGACTTCTCGCCGAAGGTGACGTCGTCGGGCGACCATTCGTCGCAGTCATCAACGAGACCGCCGCGCGTCTCTACTGGTCCGGCGACGATCCGATCGGAAAGGCGATTCGCTACTACCCCCAGGAGACGAGTCATTCCATTCAGATAGTCGGAATCGTGGGTGATGTCCGGTCGATTGGCGCCAGCGAGCCGGCCCCGCCCGCCGTTTACGTCCCGCTCGCCCAGGCGCCGCGGCCTCCATACGAGGGACGCGCAATGACATTTATCGTCCGCGCGCCAGGGAATCCGACTGCTATCACTGCATCGGCGCGCGCGGCGGTAGCGTCTATCGATGCTGGACTGCCGCTGGCGAACGTCCGGCCGATGTCCGAGATCGTGTCGGCAGCCTCCGGCCAGCCACGGTTCACCGCTCTCGTGATGTCGTTCTTTGCGATCATCGCGTTTTTCCTCGCCGCTCTCGGACTCTACGGAATCCTCGCGTACAGTGTCGAGCAACGAGTTCGCGAGATCGGCGTCCGCGTCGCGCTCGGCGCAGACAAACGCGAGATCTTCCGTTTGATAATCGGCGCCGGCATGCGCCTCGCCCTGGTGGGCGCTGCTGTCGGCGTTCCCTCGGCGCTGGCATTGACGCGGCTGATGGGTAGAATGCTGTCCGGGGTAACCAGCGCCGATCCAGTGACGTACATCGCTGTCGTTGGGATGCTGGTGATCTCGGCCCTGTTGGCGAGCTACTTGCCGGCTCGGCGCGCCACACGTGTGGACCCGATCGTCGCGTTGCGCGCGGAGTAGCCGTCTTTTTCGCCAAGATTGCGCCGGCCGATTCAGCATCTCTCGAGAGGAATTCGGCGGCGCCCGCAGGATTAATAACGATTGGCGGCAGATTCATTCGGCCTAGGAATAACTCCGTCAACGCAGGCTCCCGCAAGGGAGCCATCATTTACTCAGAGCGCAAAATCGTCAGGGGGTCCACCTTCGTAACGCGCCGGGCTGGAAAATAGCAGGCCAAGAGCGCCACCGCCGCGAGCAACGCCCCAGCGACGACCCACGTCACACGATCCGTCGGGCTTGTATCGTAGAGCAAGCTCGTCAATACGCGTGTAAGCGCGAGCGCCGCGCCCGCGCCGAGAGCGAGTCCAACCAGGACGATGCGCATCGTTCTTCCGATCACAAGCTTCAGCAGATCGCCCGGAGCCGCGCCAAGGGCCAGGCGAATGGCCATTTCACGCGCTCTTTGCGCCACGGAATAGGAGACAACGCCGTAGATCCCGACGGCGGCCAGCAACAGCGCGACGCCAGCGAAGATGGCCAACAGCGCAGTGCGAAGCCGGGCTGGCGCTACTGCTTGCGACTTGATTTCTTCCAAGGTTTCAATGTTCGCCACCGCCTGGTTCTTGTTCACTTTCCAGATTGCCTGTTCGATCGATCCGCTTAAGAGCAACGGATTCATGGCGGCGCGAACTACCAGGCTATTGCGAACGCCGGGACTTTGATAGAACGTGACGTAGACGACCGGAAAGTCATCGTCGAGGCTAAAGACTTTCCCGCTGACTTTCTCGTCCTTTACCACTCCCACGACCTGCCAGGGGATGTCCGGGCCGCGCCCAACCTTCCCGAACACGAGCTGCGGAATCAAGATGCGCTTACCGATGGGATCTTCGCCTTTGAAGTACTTCTTCGCCATAGTTTCATTGATCACGGTAACAGGCGCGGCGCCGGCGACATCGCTCTCGTCAAGGCCGCGCCCCTTCAACAATCTCATGCCAACCGTATCAAAATACGACGGCCCTACCACCTTGAACGCGCCGAAATGGCGCTGGGAGGATGGAAGATAGTCACGCCCCTCGATCAGGAAGGGAGCGCCGCTCATATAGCCTTCCATCGGCGGTCTATCAGTGATGGCGACATCCCGCACTCCGGGCACGTTTCTGACCTTCCGGGTCACTTCCCTGAGATAGTTCGTCAGTATCGCGCTGTTCGTGAATTCCGTCAGCGGCGTTGGAAGATCCATCGCAAGAACGCTAGTTGTATCCACCCCCGGGTTGATGCTTGCAAACCTGTCGAAGCTTCGGATCAGCAGACTGGCGCCCACAAGCAATACAAATGACAGCGCCACTTCGACAACGACCAGGGCTGTCCTCATCCGCTGCGGCGCCAGCCCGGCACTCGTTCGCCCACTCTCCTTCAGCGATCCGGCAAGATCGGGCCGCGGGCCGCTGAGCGCCGGCGCCAGGCCGAAAAGGATTCCCGTGAGGATTCCGATAACCATCGTGAAAAGCAACACGCCGTAGTCCATGTTGACGTTTGCTTGCGGTGGCAGCATGTCAGGAGGAAACCACAGTTTCATCCCGCGCATTAATGCATTGCCCAGCGCGAGGCCCGCCACGCAACCTAGGATTCCGAGAAATATGCTTTCCGTAAGCAACTGCCGGATCAGACGGAGACGGCGCGCGCCCAATGCCGAACGAATAGCGATCTCGTGTTCGCGGTCCGTACCCCGCGCCAGGGTCAGATTGGCGACATTGGCGCACCCGATCAGCAGCACGGCTCCCACCGCTGCGAGCAGCACCCAAAGCGAGCGGCGGAGTTCCGGCTGAACCGCCTGATCGAGATAAGGATCGACCGTTACGCCCCAACCCTTATTCGAATCCGGGTACATGGCGGCAATGCGCGCTCCAATCGTGTCCATCTGGTCGCGGGCCTGCTTCAGACTAACGCCGGGCTCAAGGCGAGCAATGGCAAAAAGCCAGTGAGTATTGCGCGTCATGTTCGCGGGTGTGAAAGCGAGAGGCAGCCACATAACGGCTAAGGTCCGGTCAAACGCACCGTCCGCCGGAA
>DASTMP010000104.1:0-6072 GCA_035714085.1 Blastocatellia bacterium | reverse complement strand
CGTATTTATGCTGGCGATCGGGACGAGGCGCGCGACGGGACGAGGCGCGTTCTGGGGAATGTTGTGCGGGCTGGCCTCTGTCGCGGCGGTCAGCAATCTTACGAGGATCAGCTTTCTCTGGTACAACGTCATCGGTTGTGTGGTCGTGGTGTCCGTCGGAGTGCTGCTGAGTTTGTTTGGTAAAAAATCAACTCCTGTCGACAAAAGCCATTGACCGTTCCAAATAAGCCATTGACTGGTCCAAATAAACTATTGACAAGCCCGAAGAGCTACCGTAGATTGCGGTAGCATTACTTTCTCGGAACTCGCATAAACACACCAACTATTATTTGCGGTAATCCTCAACACCGATTGAGTGACAGTGATTCAGCAGTCCGTTACTACGCGCCTTCAGTAATTGTCATGAAGGCATAGGCTTTAACCAGGCTCTTTTCCAGCAAACCCAGATCGCAGATTTGTTCGCCGGGCGCATCCCGGCCCTCCTCGCTATTATGGCGAGGCTGCGCGAGCTTTGCGCCAGCGCGACTTCATGGCGTAACTATCCCATTGAGTAGGTCGCTTCAATCCTCAACCAAAATCAAAATGGAGACACCCTGATATGAAGAAAAAGCCCGTATGTATTTTGGCCGCTATCGTCGCCGCATTGTTGGCTTCATCGCTGTTATGGAATTTCTCGATGAAGGCGGCCGGCGCCGCCGGCCGAGCGGCCAAGGGCCGCAACGACGCCAATAATTCCGAAAAGGATTATTTCGACATCCGAAACAAAAGCTCTAAAGACGCGGCCTCGAAGCTCGAAAGCCGCATGGGAAAACTTTCTTCGAAGTTGAAGGAGAAGAACGAAAACTTCAAGATGGCGATCAGGGTCGCTAAAGAGATGAAGGCCAGGAGCGTCCCGGAACTGGATGTGGCCTTCTGCGACCTGACCAACTCTCTCGAAGTGGTCCAGGTGAAAGGGAGAGGGCGCAAATTCCTGACGCCGCCCTCCTCGCTGCCGCGCGAGAGCGTCGTCAGAAGCTTCATGAATGAACACGCCGATGTATTCGGGATGAGTCCGCGGCAAGTGGCCAGACTCAGGAAGATCGCCGAGTACACAAATCCGAACGGCAAGCTCTCATGGTTGAAAATGGAGCAGCGATGGAATGGGATGCGGGTCTTCCAAGGCGAGACGGTGGCGGCCTTCACCGGCGGCGGCGAATTGGCGCGAATGGTGGGCGGACTCACCGGCGGGCCTGATGAGACGGAACTTGAGACCGCGCCGAAGGTGGACCCGGCGGCGGCCGTGGTGGCTGCGGCGGCTTCCGTAGACCTGACTTTGGATCCGAGCGAATTGGTCGTTAAATCGTCGTCGTCGGACGGCAGGACGGTTGTCTTTTATCCGGCAGGGCCGTTCTCGAACGACATCGAGCTCGAATTGATGTACTTCTCACTGGACGCCAGAGCCGCGACCCTGGCCTGGTCAATGGTATTGTGGCAGGATTCGCCGGCTTACTACACACTGGTTGACGCCCAAGAGGGCGGGGTTTTGTGGCGCAAGAACATCACCAACTACCAGACGCAGCCCGCCACATACAAAGTCTACAACGACGACAGCCCGGCGCCGCTTTCGCCCACGAACGCGTTTCCGGGTTCCGGCATTCAGGGCGCGCCAATCCAGCGTACCCTCTTCACACTTATCAGCGAGCTTCCGTTGTTTGACAACCTCGGATGGATCACTGACGGAGTGAATACGACCACGGGCAACAACGTCGACGCCGGGTTGGACATAGTATCTCCGAACGGCATTGATGTGGACGGACGTCCTGTCGGCAGTCCTTTCAGAGTTTTCGACTTCAACTACAATCCCTCTCCGGGAATTCCGTCGCCTGGCGACGCCCCAACGCTCGCCGACTACCGCATGGGGGTGGTGACGCATCTCTTCTTCTGGTCGAACCGTTACCACGACCGGCTTTACGAACTGGGCTTCAACGAGGCGGCCAGAAATTTCCAGCAGGATAATTTCGGCCGTGGCGGGCTGGGCAATGACCGCGTTCTGGCGGAGGCGCAGGACTCCTCCGGCACAAACAACGCCAACTTCTCCACGCCGCCTGACGGGACATCAGGGCGCATGCAGATGTACATCTTTCCCGGCCCGAATCCGGATCGCGACGGAGACCTGGACCTGGACGTGGTTCTGCACGAGTTGACGCATGGCGTGTCCAACCGCCTGCACGCGAACGCTACCGGCTTGGGCAGCAACGTGTCCGGGGGAATGGGCGAAGGCTGGTCGGATTTTTACGCGCGCGGCCTGCTTTCGACGGCGGACGAAGACGTCAACGGCCTTTACGCGTCGGGAGCGTATGCGACGCTGCAACTCGGCCCACTCGGTACCGACAATTCCTATTACGGCATCCGCCGATTTCCATATGCGGTGAAGACGACGGTCGGGCCGAACGGAAAGCCACATAATCCTTTGACCTTCGCGGACACCGACCCGGCGCAGTTGAACACGACGGACGGCGCTTTTCCCGAAACCCCGCTCGGCTTCTCGGGCAACGGCGCGACCGAGGTTCACAACCTTGGTGAAATCTGGTGCATGACTCTGCTCGAAATGCGGGCAAGGCTGATCACCCATCTGGGCTTCGCGACTGGCAACCAGCGAGCCCTCCAACTGGTCACTGACGGAATGAAGCTCGACCCGGTCAATCCGAATATGCTTCAGGCCCGCGACTCTATTCTAACGGCTGATTGCGCGGGCTTCGGAGGCAGTGATGAGCTGGACATCTGGGCGGGATTCGCGGCGCGCGGAATGGGCTTCAGCGCTAGATACAACTCGGCCACATCCGTGACCGAAGCCTTCGACACTCCGAATCTCAGTATGGGCGCGGTGACGATCTCGGACGATTCCTGCCCGCCGCCCGACGGATTCGCCGATCCTGGCGAGACGTTGACATTGACCATCCCGCTCAGCAATCCGTTCTGCGCGACTCCAGCGAATGGGGTGACGGTCTCTGTGGACGGCGGCGCCCCCGTCAGTTACGGAGACATTCCCGCCGGGGCGACGGTGTCGCATGGCATTCCTTTCACAGTCCCGTCGGCGGCGGTCTGCGGAAGCCAGTTGCCACTGAGCGTGGTCATCAGCAGCAGCCTCGGGACGGTGACCAGGACGTTTAACCTGCAGATCGGCAGGCCGGTGGTCACAATCACCGCCAGTTACGGAAGCGGCAATATCGCAGCTCCGATTCCCGACGTCAGTTCGGTGGACATACCGATCAATGTGACCGACGTCGGCGCGGTGGCCGATGTCAACGCCAAGATTCGTTTGAACCATACCTTCGACGCCGATCTTGTGATAACGCTGATCGGGCCGGACGGAACGTCGGTCGCGCTAGCCAATAACCGCGGCGGCTCCGGCGACAACTTTGGGACAGGGGCGAACGATTGTTCGGGCGTCCCTACCGTCTTTGACGATTCTGCTCCAATAGCAATCGGCTCGGGAACGGTCCCGTTCGCGGGCGCATTCAGGCCCGACTCGCCTCTATCGGCGTTCAACGGCAAGGCGGTCAACGGAACCTGGATATTGAGGGTATCCGACACCGGAGCCATAGATGTCGGGACGGTCGGATGCGTCACGCTCGAGATCGCTCGCCAGCGGTTCGCCTGCTGCGGCGTGCCTGGAACGCCCGAGATACAGGCCGCGCCTCCCGTCACATTGACGAGCGAGAGTTGCCTCCCCGGCAACGGCGCGCCCGATCCGGACGAGACCGTGACGGTTAACTTCCCGCTGTCGAACATCGGGACGGGCAATACCTCCAACCTGGTCGCCACGCTGCTACCCGGCGGCGGAGTCCTCGCGCCGAGCGGCCCACAGACATATGGCGTCCTCGTTCCTGGCGGCCCGGCTGTCGCCAGACCCTTCACGTTCACCGTCGCCGGATTCTGCGGCGGAGATCTCACGGCGACTCTGGCGCTGCAGGACGGCGCTACGAGTCTCGGCGCGGTGAGCTTCACGATCAGGGTCGGGGCGACAATTTCCGCGACGTCGTCATTCTCGAACCCGACCGCGATCATCATTCCGGCGACCGGCACAGGAGCTTCGACCGGAGCGCCGTCCAATCCTTACCCGTCGAACATCAATGTCTCCGGCATTACCGGGACGGTCAGCAAGGTGACGGTGGATCTCTTCAACTTCAACCACACCTTCCCCGGCGACGTTGACGTTTTGCTTGTCGGACCGGGAGGTCAGAAACTGCTCCTGATGTCCGACGTCGGAGGTGGCACTGACGCGGTCAACGTCAACTTGACGTTCGATGACGCGGCGGCTGCGGTTGGCGCGACCGTCGTCACAGGCACGTTCAGCCCGACAAACATCGGCGCCGGCGATCTCTTCCCGGCCCCTGCGCCGCCAGGGCCTTATCCCGATCCGCAGCAGCTCTCGGTCTTCAACGGAGTGAATCCCAATGGGGTTTGGAGCCTGTATGTGGTTGATGACGCCGCGGCCGACACTGGGAATTTCAACGGTGGGTGGCGGATCAACATCACCACCACGGATCCGGCCTGCTGCAGTTCGCCCTGTACGCTGAACGTGCCGTCCAACATCGTCGTGAATAACGATCCAGGAGTGTGCGGCGCGGTCGTCAATTACTCCGCGCCCAGCTTCTCGGGAAGTTGCGGCGTGGTGACCAGCGATCCTCCTTCAGGTTCGCTCTTCCCGGTCGGGACCACGACCGTCACGGTCAAGGGGACCAGACAGGACGGCACGATGACCGTCAGCTCGTTTACGGTGACTGTCAACGCGCCGACCACCACGACCGTTCCCGCGGTCGCCGGGCAGTACAGCGACCCTGTTACCTTGAAGGCGAATGTGACGAACGCGACCTGTCCGGGAGGCGCGGTTGAATTCAAGGTCAACGGTTCCGTCGTCGGATCAGCCCCGGTCGTCAGCGGTACGGCCACTCTGCCTTACACGATCCTGTTGGCGCAGGGGAGCTATCCGATTGTAGCCACCTACTCCAGCTCGTCTCCTGGCACGGGCAGCAGCGGTTCCGGAACGCTGACTGTCGCCAAAGAGGACGCCGTTGTGACCCCGTCTGATTCGAATCCGACATCGGTCAAGGTCAATTCGGCTGGAGGGACGGCAGGCCCGATCACTCTCTGCGCCGCGATCAACGAGACGAATGACGAAAGTCTCGGCGACATCTCACTGGCGACGCCGGTGACATTCACTCTGGCGCCCGTCGCGCCTGGGGCGACGATCACTCGGACGGCGACCACGACCGGTGGGGGCGTTGGCGGGACGCTCAATGCCTGTGTGACGTTGACCAACGTTCCAGTGAACGTCTATGACGTGACCATCAGCGTCGGCGGAAACTACTACACCGGTTCCGGCAGCGACGTGCTGGCGGTCTATGATCCCTCGCTCGGATTCGTTACGGGCGGCGGAACTATCAGCCACAACGGCGTGACCGCCAATTTTGGGTTCAACGTCAAGTACAAGAGGAACGGCGCGCCAGAAGGCGAATTGCTTTACAGTGAATGCAGCCCGACCGGCAATGTGAAACTCAAGAGCGTTTCTATGCAGTCACTCTCGATAGTCGGCAATACGGCTGTATTTATCGGCAAGGCGACGCTCAACGGCGTGGGGAACCACAAGTTCCGTGTCACTGTCGTTGACAACGGCGAGCCGGGAAGGAACGATCAGTTCGGCTTGCAGGTGACCGCTCCGAACGGAGCAATCATTCCCGGTCTGACGTTCGATCCGATAACCCTGAGAGGCGGGAACATTCAGGTTCCCCATCAATCAGGTCACTAAGCAGTAAATACGGCGCTTAAATAGAGCGCCGTCCTGAGGCGCTGGCCCCACGCGGAGCCAGCGCCTCAGCTTCCTCTCTTTCCTAAGTGATGGGATTGTTGGCGCACACTGGCAGAAATCGTAAGACGCCCAGCCTGCTTTCCGATTAACGCCGACTTCCATCATAAGACCTCAATAAAGCCGCGCTCCCTGATGAGCGACAGAATTTTGGCATCTACCCCGAAGGAGCACCCAACGATGAGATTCAAATTGAATAGAAACTCCAGGTCCAAGCCCGCCACTTT
>DASTMP010000103.1:0-10070 GCA_035714085.1 Blastocatellia bacterium | reverse complement strand
ATATTCGAGCCAATCTCTGTGATCTGCGGTGATCTCTGTGGCTATTTTCGAGATAGTTTTGTGATGATTTCGTCGAGCGTGAGCGATTCCTGTTCGCCCGAAGCCAGATTCTTCAAACCGTACCTGCCGCTGGCCACCTCGTTTTCGCCGATGATCAGCGCGTAGCGGGCTCGCGATTTGTCGGCGGCAGCCATCGCTTTTTTCATCTTGCGTTCCTCGAACTCCATCGCCACGGCCACGCCGGCGGCGCGCAGATCGCGGGCGACTTCGAAGGCGCGGGCGCGCGCCGCGTCGCCCAGGAAGACTATGAAGATGTCGAGCGCGTCCGCCGCGCGCAACTTTGCGGCCTCGTCGTCGGGCAACACCATCACCATCCGATCCAGACCGAACGCGAAGCCGAAGCCCTTGGTCGGCGGCCCTCCGAGCGTTTCGCTCAAGCCGTCGTAGCGTCCGCCGCTGATCAGCGTGTTCTGCGCGCCGAGCTTGTCGTTTTCGACGATCTCGAACACCGTGCGGGTGTAATAATCCAGCCCGCGCACCATCCGAGGATTAACCGTGTAGGCGATGCCGCGCGCGTCCAGCTGCGCCTTGAACTCCTCGAAGTGCATGAGCGAAGCCTCGTCAAGCGAATCGGTGATCACCGGCAACGTGGCGATCACCGGCTGGCAGCTTTCAACTTTGCAATCGAAGACGCGCAGCGCGTTCGTCTCGTACCGGTGATGGCAATCAGCGCAAAGCAAGTCGAGTTTCGGCATGATCGCCTCTCGCAATTTCTCCAGATAGGTCGCGCGGCTGGCCGGTTCGCCGACCGAATTGATCAGAAGCGTGGTGTTGGTGATCTTCAGCTCTTTCAAAAACCAATCGAGCATCTCGATCACTCCGGCCTCGATCGCCGGGTCATCGCTCGACCCCATGACTTCGGCGCCGATCTGATAGAACTGGCGGTAGCGGCCCGCCTGCGGACGCTCGCGACGAAACATCGGGCCGGAATAATAGAGCCTGGTCAATTCGCCGGGCGATTTGTCGGCGAAGATTTTGTGCTGAATGTAGGCGCGCACGACCGGCGCGGTGTTTTCTGGCCGCAGCGTCAGCGATTCGCCCTCACTGTCGGCGCGGGCGCGGTCAATGAAGGTGTACATCTCTTTGTGGACGATGTCGGTCGCTTCGCCGATGCCGCGCGCGAACAGCTCGGTCTTCTCGAAGATCGGCGTGCGGATTTCGCGGTAGCCGTAGCGGCGGAAAGCCTCGCGCGCCACGTCCTCGACCCGCCGCCACAGCGGCGTGTCTTCAGGCAAAATGTCTCTTGTTCCTCGAACAGTCTGAATCATAATTTGTCTCTGTTGTCGTCGTTCAGTTGTTTTTCGCTGATTTTGGACGACCGGCGACGCAATGGCGCCACAGGCGGGATCGGGCCTGACAGATCAAGTCGCGGATTGTAGCATAGCCGCGGGTTTGGCCAAATTCGCCTTTTAGAGATCAGACTCTCCTCGGAATTCCGGAGAAGAAATAATGAAAATAGACAGGATTTACAGGATTATTCAGGATTTGTTGAAATGAGGCGAATCCTGAATAATCCTGTAAATCCTGTCTATTCTCGGAGGGGTCATGCTAACAATCGAACGACGCGCCAATATCTTGTTGCTTACGCTCAATCGCGCGGAAAAACGCAACTCGCTTCACCCAGATCTGATCGACCACCTGTCAAACACGCTCGACGACACGGCGGATGATGAAGCTCTGAACGTCGTCGTCATCACAGGCGCAGGGACGACTTTCTGCGCGGGATTGGATTTGAACCACCTGCTCGGCCTCGAAGCGGCGGGGAAGATCGCGTATGTCGAAGCCGCCTTTGCGCTCTTCCGGCGAATCTACGCTCTGCCGCAACCCGTGATCGCGGCGATCAACGGCCCGGCGGTGGCCGGCGGGTTCGACCTCGCGGCGATGTGCGACTTGCGGCTCAGCGCGCCGACAGCGACCTTCGCTCAAACCGAAATCATGCTGGGGCTGACTCAGATCGCTTACCCGCTCTACAAGATCATCGGCTTCGGTCGTGCGAAAGAGATGGCGATGACCGGCGACGCGATTAGCGCCGATGAAGCCTATCGCATCGGGCTGGTCAATCACATCTATCCGGGCGACGAACTGCTCGATGAGGCCTTGAAATTGGCCGGAAAACTGGCGTCGAGACCGCGCCAGGCGTTGTTTGAAACCAAGCGGCTGAGCCATGAATTGCTCGACCTAGACACGGCTTCGGCCTTCGAGCGAATGAAAGGCGCGATCATCGAAAGATTGTCGTCAGAAGATCATCGGCGGAAGGCTGGTGAATTCGTTGAGAGATTGAAGCGGAAGAGGTAGTTTTGATGTAATTGCTCAGGCCCTAGCCGCGTTAGCGGCGCTTGAATTTAGCCGTGGGTTTCAACCCACGGTTTGCGTATGAGATTTCTCCGTGTCGCGTCAGCGACAGTTGATTCAGGCGTCGCTGACGCGACGCGGAGCTTTTTCCACAGCGTCCCCGGCGTTGAAACAAACGCCGGGCTAAGTTCAAATGCCGCTACCGCGGCATCGGGGGCTGAGCAGGCGCCTTTTGATAAGGAAGCGACGTTACGAACTTTTATCCCGCCGTGGGAGAGAAACGATTGCGCAATCGTCTCTCATAAGTTTATTTGTTCCGTCACCCCAAGTAATGCTACCAAAGAGTTGATTAAATAGGTCAGCGAAGGCCTGTCTCTGATCCCAGTTTAAAAAGCACGTCTTGTGCATACCCGCGTCTGAGAAACGATAAAGCGGATGTCGAATATCTGCGATAAAGTGGGATGTCGCAACGATCTCGTCATCCACTTTCAACACGCTGTCGCACAGTGCGCACTTTGTTTTGCCTCTAGCGATCAGAGCCATTGTTTACTCGCTCCGCACGAATTTTTCGTGATCCAGTATAGCGATCAGCTCCCTGGCCGCCGATTCGAGCGCGACGCCGTCCTTCGATTCGAGCGTGACTTTGACGCGGTAATCGGGCGAGGAGAAACTCGGATAGGAGCCGATGGCGACCTGCGGGTGAGCGTCGGCCACGGCGCGCAGCCCTCCGGCGATATCGAACTCCTCCTGGAGCGTGTAGAACGCCCGAGTGAAGAAAGGCGCGACGCGGAACCGCTCGCGTATCGCCATGAACTTTTTGCGGAAGAGTTCGGGCACGCCCGGCAGGATGAAGACGTTTCTGACTCTCAGCATGGGCCATCGCGCCTCTTCGGTCACGAGCAATTCGGCGCCTTCGGGCACGTCGGCCATTCGCAGCCGCGATTCGTCGGCATCGGCGCCGAAGAATGTTTTTAACCTGGCTTCGAGATTCGGGTGGCGGATGAGCGGAACGTCGAAGGCGCGCGCGACTCCGGCGAGCGTCACGTCGTCGTGCGTAGGCCCCACTCCTCCCGAGGTGAAAACGTGATCGAACCGCGATGACAGCTCGCGCACAGACGCCGCGACCTCTTCCACGTCGTCTGGGATGGTTACGATCCGGCGCAGCGCGACGCCGAGATCACGCAACTCGCCGATCAGCAGACGGGCGTTCCGGTCCTCGGTCTTCCCGCTCAGAATTTCATCGCCGATCACAAGTATCGCAGCCGTCGGTACACTCATGCGCGCAATCATATCCATAGCTGGCGACAAATGGAACAAAAGTTTATTGTCGAGCGTCATTACCGCGAGTGGTCGCGAAAATCTCCGCAAGAGGCGACTCGATCACGCGTTCTTCCTAACGAAAGTGAAATGGTCTCGGTCATCGCCCCCACGTTGTCTATGGACTATTTAACAGCTTGCTGAGGAAAGGAATCTTGGCCAATGAAAGCGACATTTGTTCACTTCAAAAATTCTCCGCCGCGGTTGTTCAGCCTAATGTGTCTGACGCTTATACTCTTGCCCTTCGCAATCAAATCCGACGTCAACGGTCAGAGGAGGCGTCCTATGCTTAGAGATTCCAGTGATAACGCCGGCCTGGTCTTCCGCTTGAGCGAAGCCCAGGACGAAGCCCAACGGCAAGCACAACAACAAATCGCCAGACCGGCTACCGAGCCGCTCTCCGACGAAGCCACCGAGAACCTGCTCAAGCGATTGCCGCCGATCAAGGTCGAAGGCGATGACGAAAAGGATTTCGCGCTTCGCGACCGTTCACTGCCCGCGCCGCGCACGGGTCAGACGATCAGCGAGGCCTTTCCGCCGACGAGCGGCGCGGGACAATCTGAAGGGGTCGCGTCAGGGCCGCTCGAAGTCCTGCGCGTTTCGCCCGAAGGCGATACGCCAATCGCGCCGCATCTGAGCGTCACATTCTCGCAGCCGATGGTCGCCGTCACGTCGAATGAAGATTTGAGCGCCGCCCAGGTTCCGGTCAAACTCTCGCCGCAGCCTCAAGGTCAGTGGGCCGGCAAATGGCGATGGCTCGGGACGAAGACCCTGTTGTTCGAGCCGGCTGGTCGCTTTCCGATGGCGACAGAATACTCCGTGGAAATCCCCGCCGGGACGAAATCGGCCATTGGCGGCGCGCTCGGCGCGGCGAAGCGATGGACTTTCTCGACACCGCCGCCTAAGGTCAAATCCAGCTGGCCCACCGGCGGCCCGCATTCCCGCAATCCGCTCTTCTTCATCGAATTCGACCAGCGCATCGAACCCAACTCGATGCTCAAGAAAATCCGCCTGAGCGCGTCGGGTCGCGCGTGGACGTTACGACGTGCGGCCGACGACGAGATCGCGGCGGACGAGAATGTCAGCCGGATGGTTAAAGCCGCGAATAAGGATGGCCAAAATAATTGGGTCGCTTTCCGCGCCGTCGCATCCAAGGGCGACGATCCGCAAAACCCATTGCTGTCGAACGCGACCCACACCTATACGGTCGAGCCGGGCGCGCCTTCCGCCGAAGGCCCGCGCGTGACTACCAGCGGCCAGTCATTCCAATTTTCGACTTACGGCCCGCTACTCGTGAAAAGTCATCGCTGCGGATATGACAACAACTGCGCGCCAGGTATGCAGTGGATGATTGAGTTCAACAATCAGCTCGACATAAAGGCGTTCGACAAGGCGCAGATTCGCGTGACGCCCGAATTGCCGGGAATGAATGCGCCCAACTACGGCAATTGGGTCTACATTCAGGGACAGTCGAAAGGCCGCACGGTCTACACCGTCACGCTCGACGCTTCGATCCGCGACGTCTTCGGGCAAACGCTGGGCGAAAACAAGACGCTGACTTTCAAGGTCGGCGACGCTATGCCCAATCTGGCCGCTTCCGGCGAAGGAATGACAGTGCTCGATCCGTACAGCCAGCCTAAGTTTTCTGTCTTCAGCGTCAATCACCAGCAATTGAAGGTCAGCCTTTACGCCGTCACTCCCGAGCACTGGGGACAATACGTGGCGTTCATGCGGAATGCGAATGATCGTCGCAGGCAGGCCATGCCGCCGATCGGGCGATTGATCTCTTCGAAGGTCATCGATGTGGCGAATAAGCAGGACGAGATCACCGAGACGCAGATTGATCTGAAGCCCGCGCTCAACGAAGGCTTCGGCCACGTCATAGTCAGCGTAGAAGCTGTTCAGCCGCCGCGCAACGATTGGGAGCGACGTTCACTGCAAGTCTGGATTCAGGCGACGAACATCGGACTTGACGCCTTTGTCGATCAATCGAAGCTGATCAGCTGGGCCACGTCGCTCAAGGACGGAAGGCCGCTCGGCAATATCGAAATGGCGATTGCGAATTACAAGGCCGTCGAGCAGGCGCCCTTCAAAACTGATGCGAACGGGCTGGCGAATTTTGCGCTGCTGAACGGCCCGGGCAAGAAGATGCTCGTCGCGCGAAACGGCAAGGACGTCGCATTTCTGCCTGAAGACCTGAGCTGGTGGGACGACGGCAATTACAGCGGATGGAGGAAGCAGCGCGTTGGCGATGAGTTGAGATGGCATGTCTTCGATGATCGCGGGATGTATCGCCCCGGAGAAGAGGTTCATGTCAAAGGCTGGCTGCGCAAAGTTGGCGCAGGCCCGCGCGGGGACGTCGAAATGGCCGGCGCAGTGACCGGCCTCAGTTACTCGCTCAAAGATTCGCGCGGAAATGATGTTTTGAAGGGCGACGCGCGAGTCAATGCGGCGGGCGGGTTCGATATGGCTTTCAAACTCCCGTCGACAATGAACCTGGGCTATTCGCCACTGATGTTGACGGCCGTGAGCGCCGGAGGCGTAAAAAGCAATATTTATAATCACAATATCCGCGTGCAGGAATTCCGCCGCCCCGAATACGAAGTCAAAACCACCGCGAGCGAAGGCCCGCATTTCGTCCGCGACCATGCGACGCTGACGGTCGCGGCGAATTATTACGCTGGCGGCGGACTGGCCGATTCCGAAGTCCGCTGGTTTGTGAACGCCACGCCCGCGAGCTTCACGCCGCCGAATCGCGGCGATTTCACTTTCGGCAAATGGACGCCATGGTGGGAGTATCACAACTATCAATCTGGCGCCGCAAACACCAAGGAATTCACCGGTCGCACTGACGCTTCGGGTAAGCACCATCTGCGAATCGATTTCGATTCGGTCGCGCCGCCGCGCGCGACCTCGGTCACCGCCACGGCGAACGTGCAGGACGTCAATCGCCAGAGTGTCGGGTCTTCATTCAACTTCCTTGTGCATCCCGCCGACCTCTACGTCGGATTGCGAACGCAACGCTGGTTCGTGCAGAAGGGCGAGCCGCTCATCGTCGAATCAATCGTCACCGATCTTGACGGCAAGGCCGTCGCCAACCGCGAGATCAGAATGCGCGCCGCTTTGATTGACTGGACATACGACAAGGGCGAATGGAAAGAGCGCGAAACCGATCCGCAGGAGTGCGTGATCAAATCGGGCGCGAACGCCACGCAATGCCGCTTCGAGACGCGCGAGGGCGGGCGCTACCGCGTCACCGCGCGAATCTACGACGACCGCGAACGCCCGAACGAGACCGAAATGACATTGTGGGTGGCCGGAGGCAAACAGCCCCCGCAGCGCGATCTGGCGCAGGAGAAGGTCGAGTTGATCCCGAGCGGCAAAGAGTACAAGGTGGGCGACACCGCCGAGATTCTCGTTCAATCGCCCTTCTTCCCGGCGGAAGGGGTCTTGACGCTGCGCCGTTCGGGGCTCGTGACCAGCGAGCGGTTCACAATGGATTCGGCTTCATACACGCTTAAGATTCCGATCAAGGAAGAATATCTGCCGAACGTTCACGTCCAGGTCGATCTGGTCGGCGCTTCGTCACGACCGGACGATGAAGGCAAGCCAGATCCGAAGCTGCCGAAGCGACCGGCTTTCGCTTCGGGAACGATCAACCTTCCGATCCCGCCCGCGACGCGCAAGCTGACGATTGCGGCGACGCCGCGCGACAAAGAGCTTGAGCCGGGCGGCGAGACCATGGTGGACGTTGAATTGCGCGACGCCACAGGCAAGCCCGCGCAGAACGCCGAGGTCGCGCTGGTCGTGGTGGATGAATCGGTGCTGGCGTTGACGGGATACAAGCTCGCCGATCCGCTCGACACTTTTTATTTCCAGCGCGGCGATGATGTCAGGAACCATCATTTGCGGGAGCAGGTGCAGTTGGCTAAGGCGGATGCGTTAATCAGTCAGATGGGAAAAGGAGTAGGTGGTGGTGTGGTTGATGGCGACTCCGCAATGGCGACGCAGGCGCCAGCGCCTTCGGCGGCGCCGGAGCCGTTGGCGCGTAAGGCGAAAGCGGAATTTGGAAAAGCAGACTCTATAACCAGGACTGAGGAACGCGAACAGACGGTGGACGAATCGATCCGCGCTCGCATTGACTTCAACGCCCTCGCTTTCTTCGCCGCCTCGCTTCCGACCGACGCTAACGGGCGAGCCAGCGTCAAAGTCAAACTTCCCGACAACCTGACTCGCTATCGTGTGATGGCTGTAGCAGTCGCGGGCGAAAAACAGTTCGGCGTCGGCGAATCCGCGATCACCGCGCGATTGCCGATAATGGCGCGGCCTTCGGCTCCGCGATTCCTCAATTTCGGCGACAAGGTGGAATTGCCCGTAGTAGTGCAGAATCAAACCGATCAGCCGTTGCAGGTCGATGTGGCTATGCGCGCGGCGAACGCTCAATTGATCGAAGGCCGGGGACGCCGCGTCACGGTGCCCGCAAACGACCGCGTAGAGGTTCGTTTTCCGGCGACGACTACGAAGCCCGGCACGACTCGATTCCAGATCGCGGCGGCGAGCGGCAAATGGGCCGATGCGGCCGAGGTAAGTCTGCCGGTGTGGATTCCGGCCACGACCGAGGCCTTTGCGACTTATGGCGAAGTCGACGCGGGCGCGATCATTCAACCGGTCAAGGCTCCGTCGGACGCCTTCAAACAGTTCGGCGGATTGGAGGTCACGACCTCGTCAACGCAGCTTCAGGCGTTGACTGACGCGGTGATCTACCTGACGCAGTATCCATATGAATGCGCCGAGCAGATTTCGTCGCGCGTGCTGGCCATCGCGGCGCTGCGCGATGTGCTCGGAGCCTTTGACGCAAAGGGACTGCCGAAAGCCGATGATCTGATCGCGGCCGTCGACCGCGACGTCAAACGGTTGCAGGGAATGCAGAATCCCGGCGGCGGGTTCGGATTCTGGCGGCGGGACAGCGAGACATGGCCATATCTGAGCATTCACGTGGCGCATGCGCTGCAGCGCGCGAAGGAGAAAGGCTTCAAGACGCCTCCCGAAATGCTCGAACTGTCGAAAGGCTACCTGCGCAACATCGAGCAAAACATCCCGCACTGGTACAGCGCCGAATCACGGCGCGCGCTCGTCGCTTATGCGCTCTACGTCCGTAACCGGATGGGCGACCGCGACGCGGCCAAGGCGCGCTCGTTGATCGCTTCGGCCGGGGGCGTGGACAAGCTCTCGATGGAAGCGCTGGGCTGGTTGATGCCGGTTCTGTCGGGCGACGTGAATTCGCTCGCGGCCATTCGCCTCCATCTGAACAACCGCGTCGAAGAGACCGCCGGCGCGGCCCACTTCACGACCTCGTACAAAGACGGCGCGCAGGTGATGCTCCATTCTGACCGTCGGGCCGACGGTATCATTCTGGAATCGTTGATCGGCGATAGCCCGAAGAGCGATCTGATCCCGAAGATCGTTCGCGGCCTGCTCGCGCATCGCAAAGCCGGGCGCTGGGAGAACACTCAGGAGAATTGTTTCGTGCTGCTGGCGCTCGACCGCTACTTCGAGGTCTACGAGAAGGCCACGCCTGATTTCGTGGCGCGCGCGTGGCTGGGCGATGCCTTCGCCGGAAGCCAGGAATTCCGAGGCCGCACGACCGACCGCCATCAGATCAACGTGCCGATGAGATACCTGATGGATCAATCAGGCGCGCAGAATCTGATCCTGAGCAAAGAGGGCGCTGGCCGGCTCTACTATCGCATCGGGATGAATTACTCGCCGACCAGTTTGCAGCTTAAACCCGCAGATTACGGCTTCACGGTCACGCGCGCGTACGAGGCGATTGACGACCCGAACGACGTGCGCCGCCTGGAGGACGGAACGTGGCGAATCAAAGCCGGCGCGCAGGTCCGCGTGCGTTTGACGATGGTTGCGCCAACTCGCCGTTATCACGTGGCGCTGGTCGATCCGCTGCCAGCCGGGTTTGAAACGCTCAACCCCGAGCTGGCGATCACGGGCCGCATCCCGCAAGACCCGAACGATCAGACGCAGAACAATGGGCGATGGTTCTGGTGGAGGCGATGGTTCGAGCATCAGAACATGCGTGACGAGCGGGTCGAAGCCTTCACGTCGTTGTTGTGGGAAGGCGTCTACAACTATTCGTATGTGGCGCGGGCGACGACGCCCGGCGTGTTCGTCGTTCCGCCATCGAAGGCCGAGGAGATGTACCATCCGGAAACTTTCGGGCGCGGGGCGACTGACCGCGTGGTGGTTGAATAAGGGTCAACAGAATTTATCGCCCACTGCGCATCGCACATTGCGCATAGTCCCGCGGGGAGGTCTTTCTCCAATCGTTCTTCCTGCGAGTCAATGCGCAATGTGCAATGCGCAATGTGCAATGGAATCCGATTTCC
>DASTMP010000102.1:0-7668 GCA_035714085.1 Blastocatellia bacterium | reverse complement strand
GCGACCAGCCGCCCGCCCACAAGTATCGCCACGCGGTCTGCCAGCCGTTCGACGTCTGCCAGCGTGTGCGAAGTGAAGACGATTGTCTTGCCTTCGCGTTTGAGCGAGAGCAGAAATTCACGGAAGCGAATCGCGCCTTCAGGATCGAGGCTCACTGTCGGCTCGTCTAGCAGCAGAATCGGGGCCTCCGGCAAACAAGCCACCGCCAGCCCCAGACGTTGAACCATTCCGCCTGAAAATTTTCCGACCGCTTTGTCGGCGAATCCGTTGAAATCGAACCGCGCCCCGCTCAATGTATCGTCAACGCGCTGTGGCGGGAGTTTGCGCAGCCGGCGATAAAATTCCAGAACTTCGCGCGCCGTCAGGTTGTCGGGGAAGCTTACGCGCTGAGGCAAATAACTCATCCGGCTCCGCGCCTGGCGCGGATTTTTCCACACGTCGAACCCATCAATGCGGATTTTTCCGCTCGACGGTTTGATGAGTCCGGCGACGCACTTCAGCGTGGTCGTCTTGCCGCTGCCGTTCGGCCCCAGAAGCGCGAACGTTTCGCCATGTTTGATCTCGAAAGAGATGTCGTCAACCGCCGTGTGTTCGCCAAATGTTTTGATCAGATGTTCTACCCGGATCATCGCAGTCTCCCGCGCCACATCGCAGCAATGGCCGTGCCAGCTAGAGAGAGTGAAAGTAGAGCAAAGAGAGTTCGAGCGGGCGCAGCCTGCCAGGGGGGGGCAAGAGGGAGATGCAGCGCGATCGGCTTCATCAATGGCGCTCCATCCTTCTCCGACGAGCCTCTGATGATCGGAAAGGCATGTTCGGCCGCGGCCAACGCCTGCGCTGCGGGACTGCTCAGGTAGAGCCGTAGCCGGGGATAATTGCCCTCGAGATATTCAAAAACGTTTTGAACTTTGTGCGCCACGTCGCCCACGCCGTCGCCGTCCAGGTCATAGCCACGATAATCGCTCCAGTAATTTCCGCGCCCGCCTTCCTGCCAGCGCGTGTCGCTACGCCTGCCGATCAATCGCAGCGGGCTGAGGTTCTCGATGAAGTTGTTTTCGACGAACAGATTCTGCGCGGAACTGCTAAAGATTTCGAGAGCCAGGTCGTTCTCGGCGATCACGTTGCGGCGAAAGACGCTCTTGCGCAGAGCCTCGGCGAAGACGCCGGTCGCGTTGTTGACGATTAGATTCTCTTCGGCCACGATCTCTTCGCAATCCTGAAAGAGAACGCCGAACGAGCTGAAGCCGCGATTGTGGACGAATGTATTGCGGCGAAGCTCTATCTTGCGCGAATACATGATCGCCGCGCCCGCCACGTTGTCCGAAAAGACGTTCTCTTCGAATTTGTTCGCGTCCGAACTCATGTAATGCAGGCCGTAGCGGACGCCGAGGACGCGGTTGCGGCGGATGTTGTTGCCCGGACTGCTTTGGATATACATCCCGTCGCGCGCGTCGGTGATCGTGTTCTCCTCGATAGTGTTGTCGGGCGAATTCCACAGGTGCAGTCCCGCGCCGCGCGAGCCGACTTCGAGTTCGCGCCGCCCGCGAACCGTGTTTCCCAGAATCTTGTTTCGCTGCGAGTGGTAAAGATAAATGCCGTAGAGCACATCGCGCAGTTCATTGCCCTCGACAGTGTTCTCGTTCGATTTGAGCAGCAGACCGGAATCTTCGGCCTGCAGATCGCCGCCGCTGTGTTCGATCACGAAACCGCGAATCGAGCAACGATCGGCGATCACGATCACAACGCTATCTCGGCCCTCGCTGCGCAACACGGGCTTGCCGGCGCCTTCGAGCGCGAGTTGTTTGTCGAGAATGAACTGGCCCGTATAGACGCCGGGCTGAACTCGAATCACATCGCCCGGCTTCGCCACAACGATGGCCGATTGGATCGTTTGAAAGCGGGCGGGCGATGGGCCGACGGTCAACACCTCGGCCCGCGCGACGCTCCACAAAGCTGAAAGCGTCACGACTAACAACCAAACGTCGCTCCTGACTTGCCGCATCGCTACGCCTCCTGACTCGCCCTCCTCGACAGAAAGATGGCCGCCAATAACAACAATGCGAATGCCCCCAGCGCGAACGACGCCGCGCCCGGAGAGCTTGTCACCGTGAAGTTGCCCACTATCTGCCTGCCGATGAGCGGCGGCGTGAACGGCGCCACTTTGATCGCCGCCGTCGGATCGAGGTTGTGACCGTAGGTGTAGAGCCTGTTGTAAAAGGTCCAGAACGAAAACAGCCCGAAGTAGGTGAAGATCACGAAGACATCCACCATGTTCGACATCTTGCCGATGACCATCGCCCGCAGCGCCAGCACGGCCAGCGCGCCGATGACGAAGGGAATCCAGACGAATTCGCTGAAATCGCTTTCGAGCAGCGGACGCATGCCGATGTAATGGTTGAGCGCGTTGATCTCGCGCAGGTCGTCACGCGCCGGGGTCTTCCCGCCTTCGAGCCTGTGCGAGTAGATGTTGAGCGTCAGCCCGTCCAGATACTGGTTTGACGTGAACGTCATATTCCAGAGCGGGAACAGAAAGGCCGGGATCAGCGCGATGACCGCCACCAGGATCAACACGCGGCTCCTGAGCGCCAGCGGCAACTCGAAGAATGCGTTCGCTTTGTCCAGCCAGTTTTTCATTGCGCGCTCCTCCATCGTTACGCGCTCCGTCGCGCCGGTGTCCGGCGTTGAGTATTGCGCGATTGCCATAAATCACCTCATTGAATCGGCGAGAGAACTTGAACGCAGTGCTTTAAGTTCGGGCCATTGGGGATTGTCAATTTAGTATTGGATATTGTTTCGCAGGAGGTGAAACCTGACTCCCTGCAAAACAATACCCAATTGACAATGGCCAATGGCTTCACTCAACGCAATTGCGCTCGTCCCCGTACCATTACTTCGCTTTGGCCAACACGCCGCCGCCCTTGACCAGCAGATATCCTTGCATCTCCTGGTGCAGCGCCGAGCAGAAGTTGGTGCAGTAGTACGGGAAGACTCCGGGTTTGTCGGCCACAAACTTGATCGTCTTGGTCTCGCCCGGATCGATCACCACGTTGATGTTGTATTCGCCGAGGCCGAAGCCGTGCAGCTCGTCTGTGGTCTGTTCGATGTTCGTGATGTAAATGGTCACCGTGTCGCCCTGATTGACCTCGATCTTGTTCGGCTCGAACGAGCTTCGCACCGCCACCATCTTGACCGTGGCGTTCGAGCCGCTGCGCGTGACGCCGGCGTCTTTCACGTCCCAGATGGCGTTCGGACTCTTGTTATCTTCTTTCTGATAGACCTCGAATGGTTTGAGCTTGTCAGCCTTGATCATCTGCGCGTAATGCGGCTCAGGTTCGGTGAATGCGTTATACAACAGTTTCATCTTTTCGCCGCCGATGCCGATTAGTTGCGAGCATTCGGGCTGCGATGGCCCGACGTTCAGATGCTGTCCATGTGAAAGTTTGTTCAGCGCGATGACGTATTTGCCTGAAGGGTGCATCGTGTCGCCCTCGGCGGCGCAAAGGTGGCCGATGTTATAAGTCACCGGAATTTTGTCCACCACTTCCCACGTGCCGAGTTTCCACTTGGCGATGGCGCTCTCGACGAAGAGGCTGGTGTAGGCGTAGCCTTGATCGTCGAACTGCGTGTGGAGCGGGCCCAAGCCCACGTTGACCTCGGCGTCTTTGACCTTGTCGTAGTTCAAGACTGGGATGCCGTCTTCATTGCCCGTGAAGTCTTTATTCTGAATGGCGGTCATCATCTTCTCGAAGTTGAACGCCGTCGTGATCGATTGCAGCTTGCCGCTGCCGATGACGTATTTGCCGTCGGGGCTGACATCAACGCCGTGGGGCGACTTGCTGCAGGGGATCAGATAAATAATTCCCGGCGTCTCCTTCGGATCGATCACCTTGGCGCCGCTGATCATTTTGAATTTGCCTTCGTTGATGGCTTTCTCGGCCTCTTTCCAGTTGACGGCGGCGATGTAGTCGCGGTCTTTCTGCGTTGAAGTGACTTCGAGCTTGCCGGTGGCGCGTTCGGAGTTGTAGCAGGTCCAGAAGGCCCAACCCTCGCTCGGCCCCTTGCCCGCGTCGCCCAAATCCCAGTTGAACGGTGGCGTGAGGATCTGGAAGCCGATGCTCATCTCGCCCGACTTCGGATCGACCTTCACCCCCGAGACCACGCCGTTATACTTCGTCGCGTACTCCTCGATCGGCGCATACGCGCCTTTCGGCAGTGGAACCGAGAAGCGCGACGCGGCCAGGATGTATTCGGTGTTCGGCGTCACGAACGATCCGCCGTGAAAGCCGGAAACGTTCGGAATCGGCCCCAGAATCTGCTTGGTTTTGAAATCGCGCAGATCGATTCGCGCGACGCGGTTGTTTGAGTTGTCATTGACGAAGAGCCAGCGCCCGTCGTAATCGCCTTTTGTCTCGCTTATCGCCGGATGGTGTACGTCACCCCATGTGTAACTGCCGATCATCTTCTTCGAGTCTTCGTCGAAGCCGTAGCCGGTGGCCGGATAGGGCGCGAAGACCGGGATCGTCGAGATGTGGCGCATCGAGGGCACGCCCGCGACGTAAACGTTGCCGGAATGACCGCCGGAATAGAACAGGTAATATTCATCGGTGTCTCCCGGCGCGACATAGGTCGCCACCGCGGCTTCAGCCGCCCCGCCCAGTTCGGCGGTCGAAGGCGCGCGGCCGCAGCTCACCAGCGCGAACGCTGACAGCGCGACGAGCAATGCGCCCGCGCCGAACCATTTCAACTTGATTTTATTCAGATTCATATGAGCGCCTTTCATGATCGTTCCCTCCTTTCGGGGAATATGTCTTACTTCCGATTCTGAGCCTGCCGCTCAAGCTTGCGTTGATAAGCGATCTTCGACGTCTTAATCGCTTCTCTCTTCTCCTCTTCGGTCAGAGGAATTCTGGTTGTCGGCATGATACTCATCGTGCCGGTAGGATTGTTTAAGAACTCTTCGAGCGTCTTACCGAAGCGACGCTCGACATCGACTACCTCTTCGGTTGAGTTTTCTCCTCGGTCTTCTGCGCCTGAGCTTGTTGCTCCTGCCTTCGCTGATACGCGGTCTTCAGCTTCTCAACCGCCTCGCGCTTCTCTTCGTCAGTCAATTGAATCTGAGTGGAGAGCACGACGCTCATCGTCCCGGTCGGGTTCTTCAGAAAGTCTTCTAGCGTGCGCCCGAAGCGGCTCTGCACATCAGTGACGGCGTCCGAAAGGTCGGGGCCGATCTTCGCCGCAGTGTCTATGCCGAGCGAGTTGACCGAATGGCAGATGAAGCAACCTTTCTTGACGAAGAACGCGCCTTCGCCCGCCAGCATCTGTCGCTCCTTCTCAAGCTCGGCTTCGGTCGGACGATCTTTCGGAGTCGCGCCGGGGATGTAGCGCGTCGGTATTTTGGTTCGCCTCCAGCTCATGACCAGCAGCGAGAGCGCCTGCGCCTCACGACTGGAGAAATTGAAATCGGGCATGACCGTGTCGGGCGACATCGCTTTCGGTTTCTGGAAGTGCGCCAAGTGCCACGCGAACTCCGACTTCACGCCCGAAACCCTTCCGTAATCGTATTGCTCCGGCGATTTTTCCCCTTCGAAAGTCAGGTCAGGGCCAATCACGCCGCCGCGACCATTAATGGCGTGGCAGGCGCGGCAATTCTTCTCCTGCACGATCCTCTTCGCCTCGTTGATGAAATCGGCGCCTGCGGTCTCGCGGTCGTAGCGGTGGCAGAGGTTGCAATTGATCTGCATCAGCGCCTTGCGGTCTTTGACCAGGTAGAGATCGCTCATTCGTTTGCCCAGCAGCGGCTCCTCCCAATGCTCGACACGCCCGTGCGCCGCGTCCACATCGGTCGCATAACCCTGACCACCGTGGCAAGACGCGCAACCGAATTGATTGATCGGGTGCGATTTCAATATCTCCTGCGGATGCGATTTGAAAGGATTGGGCGCGCCTTCCAATCCTTTCCACTCGATGCCCTGATGGCAGGTTGTGCAACGGTCAACGCGGTCGAGTTCTTTCACCCAGACCTGCTGCAAGCCTTCGGGGACTTGCTCGGCGCGCGCCGCCCCGAACTTTTTCGCCACCATCGCGCGGAAATCGCGCTGATAGCCTTGCCATTCGGGCGCGGCGTGATCCCAGAAGACAAAACCCGTGACCAACAACATCACCGCGCCGAGCGCGTAAATCTTGATTGCGTCTTTGCTGTACACTGCGTCTCCTCCGTGTTTGGAGTTTCGCCTTCAGGCGGCCGCGTTCCGATCCTTCAATCTCTCACCGCCTGAAGGCGGAACTCCAAACTCAAAACTTGCGCGGCGCTCCAGGCCAGCTCTTCCACGGCCAGTAGAAGTTCCAATACGGCCCGCGCAGGTACGTGCCGAGCACGGTCAGGATCAAAATCGCTAACACGAGCAGCAGAAAGATCAGATTCTGTCTGCGGCGCTCCTTCGCAAACCACACGCCGACCGAACGAACCGTGCTCTTGTCGAAGTAAGGCCATGCGAGCGCAGCCACGACCAGCAGTCCCGGAATGATAATCCCGCCGACGAGCGCGCCATTGATCGTGAACCCGGCGATGGTGAATGTGGTGTCCGTGACCAGTTCCTGTAGCCACAGGAAGTACCACGGGGCTTTGGCCGGGTTGGGCGTGACTGCTGGATTGGCGGCTTCTTCCAGCGGAGCGCGGAAGATGAGCGTCAGAACCGAAGCCAGCGCCGTCGTCAACATCGTCACAAGCGCCAACCGCCGCGTCAGATTGGGCGACGACTGGACCGTGTGTTTATCTTCGTCAACGAGCGATGTCTCGACATGGACGGTCACCCCGCTGGTGACGCCGAGCAGTGAGTAGGTCTTGCTCTTGATCGGCAGCGACTTCTCGCGCTTCTGTCCGAGCGCGAGCCGGTCAACGCACGCCAGCCCGCCGTCCTTCCTCACTCGCCACATGTGGTAAGAGAACAAAACGATCACGAGCAGCGGCAGGAAGAAGCAATGCAGCACGTAAAACCGTATCAGCGTGCCCTGCTCGATCGTGTTCCCGCCGAGCAGGATGAATCGGATCGCTTCGCCTACAACCGGAGCGGCGCTGGCGATGTTCGTTCCGACGGTGATCGCCCAGAAGGCCAGTTGATCCCACGGCAGCAGATAGCCTGTGAACGAGAGCAGCAGCGTCGCCAACAGTAGCGCGACGCCGACAATCCAGTTGAGCGGACGGTTTTGACCAGCCGCCACTCCGTTCTTGTAAGCTCCCGTCAGGAACACGCGAACCATGTGCAGAAAGACGACCGCCACCATCAAGTGCGCCGAGATGCGATGCAGCCCGCGCAGAAACCACCCGAACGAGACTGTGTATTCCAAATCTTTCACCGACAGATAAGCGCGCTCAACCGACGGCACGTACAAAAACATCAACACAACGCCGGTGGTCGTCAGGATGAAGAACAGAACGGCAGTGATGGTTCCGAGCCAGAACGAGTAGCTCCACGAAAGGCTCTCGCGCGTGACCTTCGCCGGAAACCAATGGAGCAGGAAGTTGCGGACGATTGAATCGCCGGCTTCGCGCTCGCTCTCAGGCCGCCACGTCCATATGATCTTTTCCCAGGTTGATCGTTTCTTTGTCATAACGTTGTCTGTTGGTGTTGGTTAGTGGTTGGTGGTTGGTGGCTGGTGGTTGGTAGCGATAAG
>DASTMP010000101.1:0-2849 GCA_035714085.1 Blastocatellia bacterium | reverse complement strand
ATTGCGCGGCAATCTGGCCGGTCAGAGCTTCGTGAAAGAGATTCCAGTCGAGCTGCCAGAATCACAACCCGAACACGATGTGTTGGCGACGCTCTGGGCGCGGACACGAATCGACGACTTGATGAGCCAGGATTACTCCGGAATTCAATATGGCAATGCCAAACCTGACGTGCGCGAAGCGATTACGCGGCTCGGCCTGGAATACCGGTTGATGACGCAATTCACTTCGTTCGTCGCGGTCGAAGAGATGACGGTGACTGATGGCGGCCGGCCGCGCCGGATCGATGTGCCGGTGGTGACGCCGGAAGGCATGAGCCACCAAGTGGGGGGCGGAGCAAACGAGACACCTCAATGGGCGACACAATACGGCGACGGCGCCCAAGCCTTCGATTGGTCGCCGATGGGGCCCTGGCGCCACATGAACACGGTTATGAAAGTCACGATGCTCATTCTGCTGATCATGTCAATCTGGGCAATCGTGATAATGATTGAGCGCTATCTGACCTTCAGCGCGGCCAGGAATCAATCTCGTGAGTTCGCTCCGAAGCTCGCGTTAGCGCTCAAGAGCCAAAAGATAGATGAAGCGATCAGCCTTTCCGACAAATACGGGAAGAGTCACCTGGCGATGGTGATTAACGCCGGCTTGCAGGGGTTCCGCGATCATCAACTATCGGACGA
This sequence comes from Blastocatellia bacterium, assembly GCA_035714085.1. GTDB lineage: Bacteria > Acidobacteriota > Blastocatellia > RBC074 > RBC074 > JAJVID01. The sequence goes on along the minus strand of DASTMP010000101.1, from coordinate 2,171 downwards.
TATTTCCGGCGCAGTTATAGACGCTTCGACACGCGCCTTGCAGCGCGCCACGACGAGCAAGATCGCGGAATTCAGACGTGGTCTCTCCGGTCTGGCGACAATCAGATCGACCGCTCCGCTCGTGGGGTTGTTCGGCACGTTGTTCGGGATCATCTACGCGTTCGAGGGAGTGAGCGAATCGTATTACGCTGGCGTCTCGGCGGTGGCTCCCGGTATCGCGGAAGCGCTCGTCACCTCGGCGATCGGACTCGCCGTGGGGATCCTCGCAGCATGGTTGCTTAATTACTTCACCAACAAAGTGGGTAAATTCGCGGCCGAAATGGACAATTCCTCTGCCGAGCTCATTAACTTCTTCCTTAAACAGCGAGGCAAGAAATATGTTTGACCTGCGCACGTAACCATTGCAAATGGCCCGGAGACGTAGGCGAGGTTGCCTGAAAATTTTCGTGGCTTCGACTGCAAGCTCCCGCGACGCGACGCGTTCTGACATCGAAGAAAATCAAAGAGCGCGGAACCAATCGCTCTCGTCGGGCGTCCAAACAGCCAAATCGCGATTTGCAAGTTCGACTCGTGAAGTTTCGATCCTTGCGTCACATCGTGACGCAAGGGGTTAGTGCGTCCACGTCAAGGAGATGGAGAAGAAGTGATGAAACAAAGGTTATTGCTCTCGTTGATCTGCGCGGCGATCTTTCTGGCCATCGCGATCGCATTAGTCAATCTCGTCCCCGCGAGCGATTTCGGCGTGGTCGAGGCCGCGTCCCGCAAAGTCAGCCAGGGCGCGCTGCAGGCGATAGGCAGTGACGGCCAGCCGCGAGCCGAATGCCCACTCAAACACACTGACGTCAAAGCCGACGTCAGCGGCCAACTCGCCCGCGTCACCCTCACCCAGGAATTTCACAATCAGTTTCAGGAAAAGATCGAGGCCGTTTACGTCTTCCCGCTCCCTCAATCGGCGGCGGTCGACGATATGACGATGATCGTCGGCGACCGCACGATCAAAGGCAAAATCAATCGACGAGAAGAGGCGCAGGCGATCTATGAAGCCGCGCGCGAAGCCGGCCACACCGCGAGCCTGCTCGATCAGGAGCGCCCCAACATCTTCACGCAATCCGTAGCCAATATCGCCCCCGGCGCCGAGGTGAAGATCACGATCAGCTACGTCGAATTTCTGAACTATGAAGACGGGACGTACAAATTCGTTTTTCCGATGGTCGTCGGCCCGCGCTACATTCCTGGCCGGCCGATCGGAAAGCGAGGGGGCGGCCGGGCTCCGGACACGAACCAGGTTCCTGACGCATCACGCATTACGCCTCGTGTCGCCTCCAAAGACACGCGCGCGGGACACGACATCTCAATCGAGGTCAAACTCGACACTGGCGTCCCGATTGATGGGTTGAAATCCACGCTGCATGAAATCGATGTCGCCCGTCCCGACGACCATCGCGCCGTCGTGCGTTTGAAGGACCAGGCGACGATTCCGAACAAAGACTTCATCCTAAAATTCGATGTCGCGGGCAAGAAGATCTCCGACGCCGTTATGACTCATCGCGGCGCGCAGGGCGGATTCTTCACTCTGATCTTGCAGCCTCCTGAGCGCGTGACCGCAGCCGACGTCGCGCCGAAAGAACTGGTCTTCGTGCTCGACACCTCCGGTTCGATGGAGGGTTTCCCGATTGAAAAGGCGAAGGAGACGATGAAGCTCGCGCTCGACAATCTCTACCCCGACGACACCTTCAACCTGATCACTTTCTCCGGCGACACTCACATTTTGTTTCCTCAGCCGGTCCATGCGACGCGAGAAAACCTGCTTCGGGCGCAGCGTTTTCTCGCGTCCCGTCAAGGGTCTGGCGGGACTGAGATGATGGACGCCATTCGCGCTGCGCTCGATTCTTCTGATAAACAAGATCACGTTCGCATAGTTTGTTTCATGACTGACGGAGAGGTCGGCAACGACATGGAGATCATCTCCGAAGTGCAAAAACACCCGAACGCGCGCGTCTTCGCGTTCGGTATCGGCTCGTCGCCGAACCGTTTCCTGCTGGACAAGATGGCCGAACACGGCCGGGGCGAAGTCGAGTATGTGACGCTGGAAGATGACGGATCGGCCGCGGCTCGCCGTTTTCACGAACGCGTACGCAATCCGCTGCTGACCGACATCGAGATTGACTGGG
>DASTMP010000100.1:0-37842 GCA_035714085.1 Blastocatellia bacterium | reverse complement strand
TGAAAAACATCGAGAAAAAATGGACGATGCCGATCAGGGAATGGAAGCGAGCACTGCAACAATTCGCGATCGTGTTCGAGGGCAGAATGCCGTTACCCTAAACCATCAACAGGCCATTTACACAGAAAAGCTGAGACCCTCCTGTTGAAAGCGGATGGATCAGGGAACAAAACTTCAAAATTCAGTTTATTCGCCTGAAGAAACTCACGACTGGCGTCATGAGATTCGAGTGATATGCCGGTGACGGTATATCCTTTTTCCTTCGCTTTCGCGGCGAGATCAGTCCAAACGTTTTTATCTTGTAATTCACAAGCGTGGCACCCCTTCGAAAAGATTATAAACAAATATTTCCGTCCTTCTTGATAAACAATTCTTCGGGAGTTACCTTGACTATCCGAAGCTTCTATTGCGGGAATTAGATCGCCGAGCCTCAAATCATATAACTCGTCGACCTGCTTTTGATACCACGCGATTTGTGTTTTATACCAGGCTACTTGCTTGTATAGTTGTGTTACGCTTTTTCGCGAGATGAATAAGAATACTGTAGATAAAATACTGGCTGTGAGGAGAATAGAATAGACCGGCTCTTTGAATACGATCTCACGAATCGTTTCTCGGACCTTTTTCTTAACACTTGTCATTTGTGGAGCGCCAGAAATCATGTGATTAAGCATCATGCTCGGTTTATTTCCTGGCCTCGGCTACTCTCTGCGCGCGCTGTAAGACTGCGCCGCATACTGCTGTAACTGCGATAGCTCTGGCTAGTTTATTACTTAATCCCTTAGCCGCCGCCAACGTCCGATCAAAGTATTCACTCCCGAACTGTGTAAAAGCGTCATTAAAACCGAAATCCTTATATAAGGTTTGCCCATAGTAGAAGCCGTTAATTTGAACGAATATATTGATGGTGGCGCGGCCTATAAATTTCTCGGCCTCGTTCGCCGCTTGTACACAACTTCTTAAACAATCGCTCGCTCTCGCTTTATCGAACTTCGAGAGAATAACAGTCATCCCACTAAGAACGGCGACTTTTTCAATCCCCGATGGCAATCCGGCCGCTATGTTGGATATCTCGGTCAAGAGATCCTCCACTCTCCGCATCGCCTCAGTCTTGCCATCTTTTTCAATGCAGTAAGAGGTGATCTGTGTCAGCGCGTACGCTCTTCTGGTTAAGTCGCCGTCTTCAAGAATCCAGCGCCGCGCCTCTTCAAGCCTGCCATCTTTGATCTCGGCCTGCGCGATATCAAAGAGAATGAGTCCGCGGGCTTGCGATTTGATGGCTTTGCTAGAAATTTTGTCGAGCGCCTCCAGGGATTCGGCATATTTCTTTTTTCCGACCAGGCGTCGGGCCGTCTCGAAGCGCATCTGGTCTTTCTTGTCCTGGCTATATTTTTCGTCGCCTTCCCCGAGGATTGATTCCTTACCGTCTCCAGTTTGCGTACTATCAATGGCGTCCGCCGCGGGCGCATTAAAGCGATCCGCGCTCTCTTTTGCCCTGCGATACGACTCCGGATCCAACATTGCGGCAAGCGCCTTTTTCCTTTCGGCTAAAGAGTTGAACAGAGCCGACATGGGATCTCCGGTCAGATATTTCATAGAAGGCAACAACGCCACGTCGATAAAGATAAGATCAGATAGCGCATCCACACTTGTTGAAGCATTTGAGGAGTATAGACTCGATCTCTCTTCTCCCAGAATTATCCTGGCGGCGACCTTCACGTACTCTCGTATGAGATCGACGTCCACAGTGAGTTTTTCCAGGCCTTCGCCATAATCGACGTTTGCCAGGAAGGTGAGCTGGCCGGAAACATATGCCGGTATCCTCTTCGAGAGAGTCACGTAAGAATACAAATAGAACATCTCATTAACAGAAACGAGTTTTCGGCTTTCCACACCATGCAGCAGGGATATAAAATAGCTCTTTGCGAGCGCAGGGTCTTTTTGTCGCAAACGTCCAAGGAATTCCAATGAATGATACGTGACCGCCTCACCGAGGGAGCTCTCGGCGATAGTGGCAGCTCTGCTCGGTGAGTCGTCGACCAAATCTTTCGCTAAAGACAGAGACATTTCAGACTTGTTCGTAATCGCTGATGACATCTCCATATCTGCGAACCGCGATATATAACTCCTTGATAATTCCGGATCTATAATCGCCGCAATGCTGACAATATCTTGTAATTGCTTCTTATAGACAGAGCCATATTTCAATGAGCGACTTCCATTCATCAGCTTGCCATTCTCGCCTTCTACCTGTTTCACAAATTTATCGAATAGGGATTCCACCAAGCTCTTGCAGAGGTCTTTGTTATGGGGGGCAAGCTTCCTGATTATAGAATTTGCAATCGGGAGCGAATCGTATAAATTATCGACATCCTTTAGATCATCAACCGCATACTCCATCTGGTTGATAGCGACCGTTGTAAGGAAATCCATGGCCGGCGCCGTTGAATCAGGGTTGTTCTCTTTTAGCCTTTCTGGGCCGTCACTGAGTGCGGGATTACCCACTCTATTCCCAGGCGCCTTCCCGGGCTTGTTATCGCCTTTGCCCTGCGCCGAGGGTTCCGGTCGTTTATTTTGATTATTATCAGGCCTCTTATTGGTATTACTCTGATTATTAGCCTGCGCATTTGCCGGATGATGGGCGAAGGCGAGCGCGAATATAGATAGCATCAAAACGCTTATGAATCCTTTTTTCGCGACTACCATGACTTTGTACTGCCTATATTGTCTGAAGGTTGATGGCGCGGCATAGCTCAGCTCGGACTGGCTCCGCCTGAAAAAGCGTCAATTAAGCGGATCGCCAAAAGCATTTGCGCAAATAATCGCTCAAGCGCGCTATCTACAGCTGTTCTTTAATTGTTTCGTGCAAATTCAATTGGCGACCTACTTATACATAATCACGCAAAGACGTGATAGGCGCCTAACCACTTCACTATTACTCCAGGATAGGTGGAAGCGGAGCGCATGGTACTTGTACACAATCACAAGACCCTCGCTCAGGGTTGTCCACCCATACTCCCAGTCCACCAAAATTGCAGTTGCAAAGCACGCCTTCATCAGCTTCGGCTTTTTTTACACTTAAGCCTAAGATGATCGCAAAGGATAATACGACAAGCGCCAAAACGGTTCTGACATTTTTCATACAACCTCCTTTTAGGCGATTTGGAAGACCAGCTGTGTCCTCCTATAGCGGCCTGACATAACAGGCCGACGAGAGATAGTTTCGTATTCGAATGAGCAGTTTGGATAGTGACTAATACCCTGCCGGAACCAACAATCTTGCCAAGATCGGACTAGTACCCTCTAGCAGGCATTTGGTCAAAACAACGATAAAATCTGACCGCTGAAGAAGTGAAACGCTTCAGCATTACCAAGCCTTCACCTCCTCTGCTATTGATATTACAGCTGTTTTGTTGATTGATCAGAAACGGCGGGACAAATTATACTTGGTCAAATTCAAGAGTCAAGAATTATTGCGCTGATTTTGCGCTGAGTGCAAAACGCCTAGCCAAACTGAGTAATCACCGTTGAATTCAAGCAATTCGCCAGCAGTGATCACAGCCGGGCCAGCGCAATGATGCGATCTTCAATTCTCAATTCTCGATCCTCAATCGAACGACCGTCTCGACGTGGAATGTCTGCGGGAACATATCGAGGGCGGTGATAGAATCGATCCGGTAACCGTAATCGACGAGCAGTCGCAGGTCGCGCGCCAGCGTCGCCGGGTCGCATGAGACATAAGTCAGCGCGAGCGGCGCCATCGCCGCCAACCGCTCGATGACCTGAACTCCGGCGCCCGCGCGAGGCGGATCAAGCAGCGCGAAGTCTGGTCGAGGCGCTTCAGCAGACTTGTATTTCAGCCATGCTTCGACCGAGATCGGCTCATATCGCACATTATTCAATCCATTGAGACGCGCGTTTTCAGCGCCGTGATTGGCCGCCGTCTTATTCCCCTCGACCGCGCAAACCTGCTCGAACGTCTTCGCCAACTGCAACGAGAAGAGACCGACTCCGGCATAGAGATCTACGGCGAATTCGCCGGCGGCGTCTCCGAGGGCCTCTTCGATCAACTCTTCGACCAGCAGTCGATTTCCCTGAAAGAACGACCGCACGCCGAAGCCGTAATTGATCCCGGAGATGCGCTGATGGGCCGTGCCCATCGAATCGAATTCGGCGGCGCGCCCGTCTTCGCCGTTGGCCGGGGTGACGATCACTTCTTCGTCGCCGACCGTCAGGTAGACGCGCGTCGCGTCGTTCGGCACCAACGAACTTTCGGAGTGAAGCCGCTGCAACTCACGATTGGCGGCCGGCGACAGGATCGGGCAGCTTTCGACCTCGCAAACCTCACGCGATCCCGCGCGGAAATAACCGATGCGCGCGCGCCCGTTCTCATCGCGAGAGACTTTGATTTCGGCGCGCGAGCGATAACCGAACTCGGGGCCTGAGCGCACGCGGATCTCCTCGCCCCACTCGATGGCGCCGATGCGGCGCAGCGACTCGCGCACGAAAGAGGCTTTCGCTTCGAGCTGGGCGGGGTAATCGAGGTGTTGCAATTGACAACCGCCGCAGACGCCGAAGTACTGGCATGGCGGCGTGCGACGCAGCGGTGACGGATCCAACAACTCTTCGATCACGCCGCGGGCGTAGTTGCGCTCGCATTCGATAATCCGTATCCGCGCGAAATCGCCGGCCGCGGCCAGAGGCACGAAGACCGCCTGCGATCCGACGTGCGCCAATCCGTCGCCGCCGTAGACCAGCTTCTCGATCGCGACCTCATAGCTTTCGCCGATCGCCACTGATCTGCTGGCGTCTTTCTCTGAGTCGATGATCTCCGCTGGTGTGGCCATAGTTTTCATCCGCAATCAAAGATAGAACAGACTCAATCGCGGAACCTCATGGATTTCGCGCAGCCGCTGCGCGACGAAGTTGGCGGCAGTCTGTTCATAAACTTCCCGCTCCATAATCTGTTTGTAGCGGCGCAGCTTGTCGTCGGCTTCTTTTTGCAACTGTCCGAGTTTCTCCTCGCCGAAATGTCCCCTCAATCCGTCGAGAACCACTTCTTCGATCATCATCAAATCCATTTCGAGCAGTTCGGGCGAAACGACGCCGGAGGTCTCCATGTCCTCGATGATTTGCGAGAGGCGCCCCGACGCGCGACTGAAAGTCTCTCGGAAAGTTGGGTCGGCCTGTCTCGCCTCCAGGCGCCACAACGCTTCGCACTGCGATTTCAAAAACTCGATGATCGCGACGGGAGCGAATGGCGACGCGCCATTGCCGTTTTGCGATGCGCCATTTCCGGCGCCGTGGGCCGCGCCCACATGCGATTCGACGTATTCCTGAAACATCGCTTCGACTTCCTGTTGGCAGAAGAACAACGAATTGACTCGACGCCCGCGGTTGAGTCGCCGGTCGTACCCGTCGAACGAGGAGTTGATGCCGCGCAATACGATGTGCAATGGAATGCCGCGCCGCTTCCACGTCTCGATCAACGTCCAGTCGAGCGGCGAGACCAGCATATGGCTGCCGCGCCGCTTAACAAACTCTCCTTCGATTTCGGTGAAATAGTTGAAGTAGTTCATCATCGATATGCCAAGGCGTCTCACTCTCCCAACTCGGTCTCGTTCATTCATGTGTTTTCATATGTGGGGAAGTCAGCAATCACATCTTAACTCTCACATCACCTCTGTACAACTTGCGAGTGTGTGGTTGAGCATCGATGATGAAGAAAATTTTTATCGCGGGTGAAAAAGGTCAGGCGGAAGAATGTCGAATGGAAAAATCGACGCCTTTACGAAGTTTGGTTACTTCGCCGGCTAGAATCATTCTTACGGCGCCGCCGTCGACGACGAGTCGCAGCGCCCCCGTTTCGGTCAACCCATCGGTCACGCCGATGAGTTTTTCGTCCTCGAGCGTGACGACGGTCCGTTGGCCGCGCGCATAGGTCGAAAGCCGGCTCCAGCGATCGATAATCAACGCCGACTCGTCGCGCCGCCAGAGTTCATACCATTGCGCGATCTTATCGAGCAGTCGGTCACGAAACTCTTCGACGACGATTCGCTCGCCGGTCTCGATTGCGAGCGAGGTCGCCGTCTCGCTCAACTCGGGCGGGAAGGATCGATGATTGAGATTGACTCCGACGCCGAGAACGAGTCGCAGCGATTCCGAACCTGAGCTAACAGCTTCGGCGAGGACGCCGCTGATCTTGCGCTCATTGACCAACACGTCGTTGGGCCATTTGATGTCGACGCCCGCGAGGCCACGGTCGATCAGCGTCTCGGCGACGGCGACAGCGGCCAGCAGCCCCGTCAGCGGAAGCTTCGAAGAGGAATCGCTTCGGGGTAGAAACAGGACGGACATGTAGAGTCCTTCGCCGGGCGCCGAATGCCACGTCCGCTCGCGGCGGCCGCGCCCCGCAGTCTGCTCGTCGGCGACGACGCACGTGAACTCCGGCGCGGCGACCATCGCTTTGAGCTGATCGTTGGTGGAACCTAGCGAAGCGAAATGATGGATGGTGAAAGGAGGATGTTGAATAATCATGTCAGGTTTCAGGTTTCAGGTTTCAGGTTTCAGGTTTCAGGTTTCAGTAAAACAGTGAATACGCAGATTCCTATTACCTGACACCTGACACCTGACACCTGACACCTGACTACGCCGGCCGAATCTTGAAGCTGATGTCGACCGAGGGGGCCGAATGGGTCAGCGCGCCGATTGAGATCAGATCGACTCCGGCCTCCGCGTACTGGCGCACGTTCGAGAGGTTGATCCCGCCCGAAGCTTCGAGGAATGTGCGGCGATCATTGCCTTCATACTCGCGCGCGATCCGAACGGCCTGCCCGACCATCTCAGGCGTCATGTTGTCGAGCAGCAGAATGTCGGCCCGCGCGTCGAGCGCCTCTTTGACCTGTTCGAGCGTCGCGACCTCGACTTCGATCTTATGCAGATGGCCGGCGGCTTCGCGCGCGCGGCGGACGGCCTCGGCGACGTCGCCGGCCATCGCCAGGTGGTTGTCTTTGATCAACACGCCGTCGTCCAACCCCATGCGATGATTGCTCCCGCCGCCGACGCTCACCGCATACTTCTCCAGCATCCGCAACCCGGGCGTCGTCTTGCGCGTGTCCACAATCTTCGCCTTCGCGCCGGCGATGGCCTGAACGTACTGGCGCGTCACAGTGGCGATGCCCGAAAGGTGTTGAAGGAAGTTCAACGCGACGCGCTCGGCCGAGAGCAACATCTGAGCGTCGCCGATCACGCGTGCGAAGATTTTGCCCGATTTGATCTCCTCGCCGTCGGCCACTGTAGATTCGATCTGGATGTACTCGTCGAACCAGCCGAAAACCAAATCGGCGATCTCAAGCCCGGCCAGAACCAGGTCCTGTTTGGCGATGAAACTGCCGCGCGCGTTCAGTCCCGAGCGCACGATCGATCGAGAGGTGATATCGCCGCGCCCGACGTCTTCGTCGAGCGCGCGATTGACGATTTCACCGGCTACAAATAGATCGAGTGGATTGAGCATAGGTGTCAGGTGTCAGGTCTCAGGTGTCAGGTCCCAGGTGTCAGGCGCAAGACGCCTTCTTACTGAAACCTGACACCTGGCGCCTGACACCTTTTATAAGGCTTCGATCACCGCGCGAAGCTTCGCGGTCTGATCGTCCAGTTCTTCGGCGCGAGCGCGGGTCGTTTCGACCACGTCGTCGGCGGCGCGGCTGATGAAGTCGTGATTGGAGAGGCGTTTTTCCAGGCCTCCGCGTTCGCTGATCAATTTGTTCAACTCTTTTTCGAGGCGCCCGCGCTCCTTCTCGAAATCGATCAGCCCTTCGAGCGGGACCGCGATTTCAGAGGCTCCGACAACAGCCCGCGCCGAACCTTTTCCGTGGTCGAGTTTATCAACGATCTGCAACTCCTCGATTTTCGCCAGCAGTTTGATATGTTCTTCCATCCGCGCGATCAGGTCGCGCGTCGCGGCGTCGGCGGGGGCGATCTGCGCCTTCAACTTGATCGAAGGAGCGATGTTGAACGTCGAACGGATGTTGCGCAGCCTGGAGATCACTTCGATGACCGTGGCCATCTCGCGTTCAGCGCGTTCGTCGATTTGCGCCGGGTCGCCCGGCGTGAATTCCGCCAGGGTGATGGTCTCGCCCTTATGCGGCAATCGCTGCCAAAGCTCCTCGGTGATGAACGGCATGATCGGGTGAAGCAAACGCAGACTGTGTTCGAGGACGTAAATGATTCTGCGCTTGACCGCCGTCGATTGCGGCGTTGGTTCTTTCGCAATCACGAAGGGCTTCGACATCTCGATGTACCAGTCGCAGAAATCGTCCCAGAAGAAATGATAGAGCGTCGAGGCCGTCTCGTGGAAGCGGAACCCGGCCAGCGCGTCGTGGACTTCCGTAGCGACCCGGTTCAACCGGCTCAGAATCCAGCGGTCGGCCAGTTCCGGCGGCGCAAGCTCGGTCTCCCAATCGAGCGGCTCTCCGCCCTGAGTGTCGAGCACGTCGTCGCAATAGAGCAGGACGAACCGCGTGGCGTTCCAGATTTTATTGGCGAAGTTGCGAGCCGATTCGAGCTTCGATTCCTGTAACGACATCGTCAGTCCGGCGGTCGATGCGGCGGTCAACGCGAACCGCGCCGCGTCCGTTCCGTATTTGTCGAAGACATCCAGCGGATTGATCACATTGCCTTTCGTCTTCGACATCTTCTGGCCTTCGGGGTCTAGAATGAGCGCGTTGATGTATACCGTGCGGAACGGGACCTCGCCCATGAATTTCAAGCCCATCATCATCATTCGCGCGACCCAGAAGAAGATGATGTCGAAGCCCGTGACCAACACGTCGGTCGGATAGTACTTCTTCAAATCCTCGGTCTGCTCAGGCCAGCCGAGTGTGGAGAAGGGCCAGAGCTGCGACGAGAACCAGGTGTCGAGCACGTCTTCTTCTTCGCGTAACGCGACGTCCGGATTGGAGCCGCGCTCGGCCAGTCTTCGTCGCGCCTCCTGTTCATCCCGCGCGACGACTATCTCTCCGACGGGCGTATACCACGCGGGAATGCGATGGCCCCACCACAACTGGCGGGAGACGCACCAGTCTTGAATATTTTCGAGCCAGTTGAAATAGATCTTTGCCGCGCTATCGGGCACGAACTTCGTCCTGCCTTCGCGCACCGCCGCGATCGCGGGCTCGGCGAGCGGCTTCATTCGCGCGAACCACTGCATCGAGACCAGCGGCTCAATGGCGACGCCGCTTCGCTGGCAATGGCCGACGTTGTGCGTGTAGTCCTCCGTCTTCAAGATCAGGCCGAGAGCCTCGAGATCCGCGACGACCTGTTTGCGCGCTTCGTAGCGGTCCATGCCGCGATACTTTTCGGGCGCGGCGTCTGTGACGCGCGCGTCCTTGCCGATGACCTGAATGAATTCCAGGTTGTGGCGGCGGCCCATCGCGAAATCGTTCGGGTCGTGCGCGGGCGTGACCTTGACGAAGCCGGTTCCGAATTCCTTCTCGACGATCTCGTCCTGAATGAAGGGCAGATCGCGCCCGACCAGCGGCAGCGTCACGCTCTTGCCCGCGAGATCGCGATAGCGCTCGTCTTCGGGGTTGAACGCGATGGCCGTGTCGCCGAGCATCGTTTCGGGGCGCGTCGTCGCGACAACGACGAAGTCGCCGTCAGACGTTTTAAGCCACCCCGAAAATTCAGTCTGCCCCGCGTAAACCTCGGCCAGTCCTTCAACGCGGGCGACGCGGTTCGCGGCCGCGCGCCCAACCGGATGGACCGGATAGGCGATGTGATATAGCTTGCCCTTGACCTGTTTCATCTCGACTTCGAGGTCGGAGATGGCGGTCTGCAACCCGGGTGACCAGTTGACCATGTATTCGCCGCGGTATATCAGCCCCTCGTCGTAGAGGCGCACGAAGACCTCTTTGACCGCGTTCGAGAGTCCTTCGTCCATCGTGAAGCGCTCGCGCGTCCAGTCCACCGAATCGCCGAGAATGCGCATCTGTCTCTGGATCGTCCCGCCTGAATGGGACTTCCACTCCCAGACGCGCTCGACGAATTTCTCGCGGCCCATCTCGCGCCGGCTCACGCCTTCCTGCGTGAGCTGTTTTTCGACGACCATCTGGGTGGCGATCCCGGCGTGATCGGTCCCGGGCAGCCACAACACGCGGTCGCCGGACATTCGACGCCATCGCGCCAGCGCGTCCTGCAACGTGTGGTTGAGCGCGTGGCCCATGTGCAGGTAGCCGGTCACATTCGGCGGGGGAATGACAATTGAAAAGACCCTGGCTTTCGGATTGGTGTTCTCTTCAGGCGTGAAGTAATGGCGGCTCTCCCAGATGGGATACCACCGCCCTTCGACCTCTTTCGGATCGTATGCTTTCGGAATTTCCATATCAATCGATGTCGAGAAGATTCTCCGAGTCGCGGAATGGGGCAGGCGCAGAGAAAAGCTGTCGTCTGACCAGTTCGGCGATTTCGGGCGCGATCCGACGGGCGATCTCGCCACTCAATCTTTCAAACAACTGGTCGGAGACCCGATTCACTATTTCATCGATGACGCTTTGCGGAATGACCATGCGCTCTTGCGGTTCGTAAGAAACAGCGCCTGCGGGCGGCTGGGCTTGGGCGCGGTCGGCGACGGCGTCAGCGTCCATGACCTGCCCCATGACATGTACGGGTGTGGGATTAGGGAGAACGTCATCCAGTTCCAGTATGTTGTCCATATTTACGTCCTCTATTATTTCGACTTCACGGGAGGTGGTTGTGACCGGGGGCGAATCCGAATGGTGTCCGTTACCAGGCGGCGGATTGACCTTCAGCAAAGTTCCGCTTTCAGCGCCGTTCTCTGAAGCTGGCTGGGCCGACAGCCTGATCAACTTTTCTATCTTCGCTCTCTTTGAATTAAATTCCGCTGTGTTGGATTTGTTCTGATATCCTTCGCGAGCCGGCGTCGAACCGTCGCCGGCGATCGGGAAATCGGCGCCGCCCTTGCGATCTATCAGGTTTTTCACAATAGATATCAGCATCCTGATGGATTGAAATGGTTTTGTCATATGGTAATCGGCGCCGATCCGTCGTGCGCGCTCTTCATCGAAAGGTTCGAAGGCCGGAACCAGCAGAATCACCGGCGTCCCTTCCATATCCGGATGGGTTTTGACGAACTCGCAAATCTCATAGCCGTTTCTTCCCGGAATGGATATGTCGGCCATCACCAGAGCAGGTCTCAAGCGCCGGAGCCGATTGATTGCCTCGTCGCCGTTATTCACCGCAATCACGTCGACGCCTTCGTCCGAGAAGGTCAGCGTAATAATCTTCTGCACTGTCACGCTGTCATCGGCGAGCAAAATTTTGTAATCCACATGAACCTCCGATTCGATCCAACGAAAGTGGTTTCCGCCACCGAGCCTATAATTATACCGTAAAGAGAGGGAGAATGAGGGAGTATCAAATCCGATCCTTCACTCCATATACAATCATAAACATCCGCAGCAATCTCTGGCGCAACCTCACAACCTTTGCGATACGATGGACGTTCCATCAATCGCCTGTTCCAAAGACAAGCCGGATGCCTTGATTATCAACCTTTGAGGTCGGAGCGGCCTAAACCGAGCCAGGCGCCAAAGCAGCAAGTTTCCAAGGCCGAAGCGACTCCAGGATTATTACCAGTCGCTGGCGGGAGATTATAGTCCCCGTTCACCGCAAAACTGAACTGCGGACTGTTTGTCAATAAATTCAGTAACTATGAGTTTTAGATCTCAATGTGAGAAGCAAAAAGTACAAAAGGAGCGAAAAAAGCCTTTTGCGCCTTTTTCGCTCCTATTCGCCCTTTCGCTTCTTTTTTGGCGCCAGTCCTTATTCGGAGACGCCGGGAGAATCTTTCTTCTCTTTCTTTTTCTTTGAATCTTTATCTTTCTTGTCTTTCTTTTTCGAATCGCTGTTTTTAGCTTCGGGAGTCGCCGTCTGATCAGCGCTCGTTCCATTTCCCGCCTCGCCGGTCGCCTGTCCGGCGGCGGGGGTTGCGGCGGGAGCTGAAGAGTCGGCTCGGTCAGCCACTGCCGGGCCTTTCGAGCTGGTGCGAATCGAGCGCGTGCCCGGCTGGTTACTGACCTCGGAAGGCTTCGCGGTGGCCTTCGTATCCTCTTTCTCCTCTCCCTTCTTGCTCAGCAAGACTCCGTCATCGGAGATCTCCAAACCGTTGCGGCCGATAATCAGTCCGAACTTGCCTATGAAGCCCGGGCGTTCGGGCGCGGGATTGTCGTTGCTCGGTTCGGGAACCGGTTTGCCAAGTTTTTCCAGATACTCTTTACCTTTCCCGGCGTACTCGCTCTTCGAGAAATCGCGCACCAGCCTCGTGAAGAATTCCGCGGCCTCTTCCGGCTGCTCCTCTTCGACCAAAGTCACGCCCGTCCGATAAAGCGTTTCATCCATGTAACTGAAGTTCGGGTAGTTGGCGATGATGCCGCGCAGCCGGCCTTCGGCCGCTTTGGGGGCCTGGCGCTTGTCGCTGTAGAAGCGCGCGATGTCGAGTTCATGCAATCCCAGCACCTGCTGCACGGTTGCGAGGTCGGTATTAACTTTCGGCTCAGATGGAGAATTGCGGCAAGCAGCCAAGGCGTCCTTCAACTGTCTCTCTGCCTGCGCGGCCATCGACGCGTCGCGATTGTAGGCGCCCATCTGGCGCATGTAAGACATCGCGATTCGATGTTTGACGTCGCAGATTTTGGGGTGTTTCGGGAAGTATTGGGCGAATTCCTTATAACCGCCGATCGCCTGTTGAAGATTGCTCGTTCCGCCTTCGAGGTAGAACGTGTCGGCGATGGCCAGCTTTGCCAGCGGCAGGTAAGGGCTGTCGGGATAGGTCGTGATTATTATGTTGTAAGTGATTCGCGCTTCGTCGTAGCGGCCCTTCTCGGCCTTCTTCGACGCCTGAGTGTAAAGATCGCGGTCACGTCCTTCTGCCGACGCGTTCTCGTTTTTGACCTTGTCCTTCGGGCCACACCCGACGAGGGCCAGGGCCAGGGCGGATACGAACACGATGGTGATAATGCTTCCAAGCTTCATATTGCACTCCCAGTAATGCGCAGCGATTTACCTGCGTCATCTTGATTGCGGCCAATCAGGCCATGACTCGTCCACCGGACTTGGCGGACTCGGCGGACTCGACGACGAGCAGCAGCTCCTTCAAAGCCTCGGCGGGATTCTCCGCGCCGAAGACGGCTGATCCCGCGACCAGAATCTCGGCGCCGGCGGCGACGACATCCGCCGCGTTGTCGGGGCCGACGCCGCCATCGATCTCGATGCGCGCCGGCGAGAATTTCATACGAATCAGGTCGCGCAGCCGGCGCAATTTGTCGAGCGATGACGGGATGAACTTCTGACCGCTGAAGCCGGGATTGACCGACATCAACAGGACGTAATCAACCTCGGCGATGACCTCTTCGATCATCGCCAGGGGAGTCGCCGGGTTGAGAACCACTCCGGCCTGACAGCCTGCCTGCCGGATTTGATTGATCGTGCGATCCAGATGATAGGTCGCTTCCGGATGAACCGAGATCATATTCGCGCCGGCGCGGGCGAACGCGCCGATGAAATTTTCCGGGGCCTCGATCATCAAATGCGCGTCTATCGGCAGCTTCGTGGCCTTTCTCACCCATTCGACGATGAATGGACCAACCGTCAGGTTCGGGACGAAATGGCCGTCCATTACGTCAACATGAATGTAAGAGGCGCCGGCGTGTTCGACCGTTGCGATCTGTTCCTCCAGACGCCTGAAATCCGCCGATAAAATTGATGGCGCGATCTCAATCATAGACTAATAAACAATGAACGAAGCCGGAGCCTACTTTTGCGCATTTTGTCCGACAGGCGCCGCGCCGAGGCTTATGCTGACGCGCACGATCTGACCGGTTTTAACAATCGTCCCTGCGGAAGGCGATTGGTCGGTGACGTCGCCGGCAGCCGCCTTGGGGTTGTGCGCCGAGCTTTTGAATTCCATTCTTAGACCAGCTTCGTCAAACACCTCTCTGGCCGCCTCCTTCGATTTGCCTACTACGTTTGGGACTGCGACCGTGCGACCGCGCACGGCAAGATATGTAATTACTCCCGCGCCGACGAAAAAGACGCCTGCCAACAGGCCAATCGTCAGCAAACTTTTGAAAGTGTCGCTCAAATCATTTTGAGAAAGCAAACGCATTCTCCTAATTTTCTTTCGACCCAGATAAATAGTTTCCTCCATTGATTTCTCCCCGCCGCGCTGCGGAAGGGGGAAATCAATGGAGGAAACTATTTATCTGGGTCGCGCTATTGATTGGCAGGGGAGTGTAACATCTTTAATGTTGAGCTTTCAATCTTCTTCGTCGTGAATCGTCGTCAATTTGACGATCTCGAAATTGCGCACGCCGCTCGGCGTCTGAACCTTCACTTCATCGCCTTCTTCCTTATTCAACAGGCTCTTCCCGATCGGCGACGCCGTCGAGATCAATCCTTTCTCGAAATCGGCCTCTTCGGGAGTGACGAGACGGAAGGTGATCTCTTCGTCGCGATTCAGGTCGCGCAAGCTCAGCGTCGAGCCGTAAGAGGCGCGGTCGCGCGGCAATTTGCTCACGTCGATGCTCGAAAGGTTGGCCAGTTGCTGTTGCAATTGGCGAACGCGGGCGCGCACATAATCCTGCCGCTCGCGCGCGAATTTATATTCCGCATTCTCCGAAAGATCGCCCAGCGCCGCGGCGGTTCGGAGCGCTTTGGGCAACTCCACGGTCAACTCATATTCGAGCGTCCTCAGCTCAGCGATAATCTTGTCCTTACCGATCAATTCCTTCTGTTCGTTCACTGCCGTTGTCTTCCTCTCAACTAAATTCATTGCGCCGATTTAGAGCTTCAGCTTGTCAACCAACTCCTGCACTGCGGCGGCCGATTTCTGCAAAGCCGCGCGCTCTTCGGTCGTCAGGTTGATCTGGATGATCTCTTCGATGCCTTTCGCGCCTAATTTTATAGGGACTCCGACGAAGAGGCCATTGACGCCGTACTCGCCTTCCAGGTAAGCGGCGCAGGGCAGAATCTTCTTCTTATCTTTCAAAATCGCCTCGACCATTTCGACCACGGCCGCCGAGGGCGCATAGTAGGCCGACCCGGACTTGAGCAGACTGACGATCTCGGCCCCGCCATTGGCAGTCCGATTGACGATCTGGTCGACGACTTCCTTCGGCAACAACTCGGTGATCGGGATGCCGCCGCAAGTCGAATATCGCGGCAGGGGGACCATCGTGTCGCCATGGCCGCCGAGCACGAAGGCCGAAACGTTTTCGACCGAAACGTTCAGCGCTTCGGCCAGGAAACAGCGCATCCGCGCCGAATCGAGAATGCCCGCCATTCCAATCACCCGATGCTTCGGGAACCCCGATTTCTTCCACGCCACTTGGGCCATCGCGTCAAGCGGATTCGAGACGACGATGATGATGCAGTTCGGCGAATATTTGACGATCTCTTCGGTCACGCTGGCGACTATCCCGGCGTTGGTGTTGAGCAGATCGTCGCGGCTCATGCCCGGCTTGCGAGCGATGCCTGAAGTAATTACGACCA
This sequence comes from Blastocatellia bacterium, assembly GCA_035714085.1. Classification (GTDB taxonomy): domain Bacteria; phylum Acidobacteriota; class Blastocatellia; order RBC074; family RBC074; genus JAJVID01. The sequence goes on along the minus strand of DASTMP010000100.1, from coordinate 22,275 downwards.
CATCGGAATTGGCCGTCTCTTTGTAGCCATTCGTTCCGACCAGCCGGCTGTCATAACCTTCAACCGGTCCCGCCTGAGCCAGATCCAGGGCCTTGCCTTGCGGCATCCCCTCGATGATGTCAACCAGGACCACGTCGCCGAGTTCTTTTGAAACCAGCCAATGAGCCGTCGTTGCCCCGACATTTCCCGCGCCAACTACTGTGATTTTCTTTCTTCCCATTTTTTCTCCAGGTGTGAGGTGTGAGGTGTGAGGTGTCAGGTGAGGCGCAAGGCGCTTTCTTACTAGAACCTGAAACTTGAAACCTGGAACCTCTACATATTCTCAATAATCGCGCTCGCGAATTCACTGGTCTTAACCTTGGTCGCGCCTCTCATCTGGCGTTCCAGGTCGTAAGTGACTCGCTTCTGCGCGATGGTTTTGACAATGCCGTTAGTGATCAGATCGCCGGCCTCCTGCCAACCGATGTGCTCCAGCATCATAACGCCCGAAAGGATGACTGACGAGGGGTTGATCACGTCCAAATCGGCGTATTTCGGCGCGGTGCCGTGGGTGGCCTCGAAGACCGCCGCGTTGTCGCCGATGTTCGCGCCGGGCGCCATGCCGAGTCCGCCGACCTGGGCCGCGCAGGCGTCCGACAGGTAATCACCGTTCAGGTTCGGCGTGGCGATGACCGAGTATTCATCAGGTCGCAGCAGTACCTGCTGGAACATCGCGTCGGCGATTCGGTCGTTGACCAGGATCTTGCCCGCCGGCGCCTTGCCGCCGTGATCCTTCCATAATTCCTCCTCGGTCACGATCTGGTCGCGGAACTCCTCCCTGGCCAGTTGATAGCCCCAGTCGCGGAACGCGCCCTCGGTGAATTTCATAATGTTGCCCTTGTGGACAAGCGTCACAACCTTGCGGTTATGCCCGATCGCGTAGCGGATAGCGCGCCGCACCAGATTCTTCGTGGCCGTGATTGAGATCGGCTTGACGCCGACGCCGGAATCCCTATTGATCTCGTAGCCGAATTCGCTCAGAAACTCAATCAGCTTCCTGGCCTTCTCCGTGCCTTCCTGGAATTCGATGCCGGCGTAAACGTCCTCGGTGTTTTCGCGGAAGATCACGACATCCAGCTTCTCAGGCTTTTTGACCGGGCAGGGCACGCCGTTGAAATAACGCACCGGCCGCACACAGGCGTAAAGATTGAGAACCTGCCGCAGCGTCACGTTGAGAGAGCGGATGCCGCCGCCGACCGGCGTGGTCAGCGGCCCCTTGATCGCGACGACGAAATGACGGATCGCGTCGAGCGTCCCCTTCGGGAGCCATTCGTTGAATTTGTTGTTGGCCTTCTCACCCGCGAATATTTCGTACCACACAATGCGGCGCTCGCCGCCGTAAGCCTTCTCGACTGACGCGTCGAAGACGCGACGGGAGGCCTTCCAGATGTCGCGCCCCGTGCCGTCGCCCTCGATGAAGGGGATCACGGGATTGTCGGGAACTATCATTCGTCCCGCTTCGACCCTGATGGCCCGGCCGTCGGCGGGGGGTTCTATTCCATTAAAAACAGGCATAAAGACATATCTCCTGACTCAGGGCTGTAATTGCGATTGATTTTTTGAGACGTCGAGAGCATTGCTTAAAGCAAGGAGCCGAAAGGCGCCGCAGTCTAACAAAGGCGCCCTATAGGCTGTCAAGCAAGCGTTAAGTCGCGATTTTGCGACTTTGGACGCGCTTGACCTGTTCCGTTATTTCCGCTTGTCTCGTATCCTTATAAATATGACACAAATCCTGGAAGCCGCCAGCCTGCTGGCCGATTTCAGAACGCGCAGAGACAAAGGATTGCTCGACGCCGAACAGGTTGAGCAAGAGGCGCGCCGCGCCGCCGATTTGATTATCGGCTATCACAGACAGATGGGGGACCGGGGCGGGGGCCTTCGCGACGCCGTGACATTGCTCTGCGAAATCACGGCGGACGAAAATCGGGAGGTCGCGCGCGCGGGCGTCCGAATTTTATTCCCGGCCCTGATCGAGCGCTTGAATGATTCCTTCGACCCGGCGGCCTGCGAACTCTACGACCGAATCTTCGCCCAGATGATCGATTTCTACCGCCGCTTGCGGGCTGCGAGAGATTTTGACGACGCCTTACGCGGCTTCGGGCTGATGAGCGAATCCGACCTGCTCGCCCGCAAATCCGCAATCGGCCACAATCAATGGCCGCAATCCGCAACCCCAGGGTCCCAATCCACAATCCGCAAAGTTCTCCTTCTCTCACGCGTCACAATCGGCGCGGACGTAGCCGTCACGAGCGTAATCATCGCCAAATTGCGCGCGTTGCTCCCACGCGCCGAATTCGTCCTGCTGGGCTCGGCCAAACTTCGTGAACTGTTCGGGGGCGACCCTCACGCTCGAATCCGCGAGATCAAGTACGAACGCGGCGGCGACCTGTTATCGCGTTTGAAGAGCTGGACCGAAGTGGTTGAAGCGGTGAACGGGGAGATCAATGGTTTGAGCGCGGACGAATTCTTATTGATCGATCCCGATTCGCGGCTGACGCAACTCGGACTGTTGCCGCTGCTCAAGAACGAGCGCAACTACCTCTTCTTTGAAAGCAGGAGCTACCAGGGCGCAAAAACCGCCGATGACGACATTCCGCAATCCCAGAGTCACAATCCGCGATCAATTGGTTGGTTGTCTTCGTGTTGGGTGAATGAGGTCTTCGGCGCAACCGGAGAGACCTTTCCATACGTCGCGTTGCCGGCCGAACATCGGGATTTCGGCCGTCTCGCCGTCGAAAAACTGCGTCGCGCCGGGGCGTCGCGCGTCACCGTCGTCAGCCTAGGCGTGGGCGGCAATCAGAACAAACGCGTCTCGGAAAAATTTGAAATCGAGATGGTCAGCCGTTTGATCAAAGATTCCACGCTCATCCTTGACAAAGGCGCGACCGTCGAAGAACGCGAACAAGTCAACCGCGTCGTCGCCGCGCTCCGAGTCGCGGGCCGCGCCGTCATTGAAATCAACGAGAGCGACCGGGCCGGGGCGATTTCAAGTGAAAAGATCGAAGCCGACGCGATCACGTGGGACGGAGGCCTCGGCGACTTCGCCGGATTGATCGCCGCCAGCGACCAGTACATCGGCTACGATTCGGCGGGCCAGCACATCGCCGCCGCGCTCCGCGTTCCCACGCTGACGCTCTTCGTCAACTCAAACTCGCCGGCCTTCGCCGAACGCTGGCGCCCTTACGGCCCCGGCGTTATCGAAGTTTTAAACGTCAGTTAGCTTCTGACATTGGCTGCGCCCGCCACTTTGCCCGCCTGCGCCGGCGTAGTATGGAAGCCGGCGGCGAAGCCCAGGTCGATGACGATGACCGCGATCACAGCCTCAGAAGACCAGCCGGATCGCCAACTGGCCCTGCCGTCCGCTGCTGTTGTCAATGCGCCCGGAGTTGACGTAACTCGACACGTTGCGTTCGGTCGTGATTGTGCCCAACGTGTTGGCGCCCAGAATAGTGCGGCTAGGCGCGCCGAAGGTGACTCGATTAAAGACATTGTAAAACTCCATGCGCAGGATCAGCTCGACGCCTTCGCTCACGCGGAAGGTCTTGAAGGCCGACATGTCTGTGTTATTAAGACCTTGCAGAAAGAAGATGTTGCGCCCTACCTGGCCGTCCAATCCGCCACCCGGCAGATACAAACGATCCTGCTGTCCAATCGTAGCGGCTTGCGCTGGAATGAAGGCGGCGCCGGGCAGTTGGAGAGTTGAGAACTGCACGCCATTGGCGTCCTTCCGCCCGTTGTCTATCGAACGACCTAGCACGCTCAGGTCGGCCAGACGCGGGCGGTCGCCGCTCAGCCCATCGCTGTTGGCGTCGTAACCGAGCGTGACGGTAAACGGATTGCCCGACTGGAAAGTCGTCACGCCGCTGATATTCCAACCGCCGATCACACGGCCCAGGAAGCCTTTCTGCTCTCGCATAATCGGCAACTCGTACGAGTAGCTGGCGACGAAACGGTGCGCCGCGTGATAGGCGCTCAATCCGCGCAAAGAAGCCGCCGCGCCGCCAATCTTGCTCGCCGGCGCGTTAGTGTCTACCACCGTGAATGTCGCTTCCGAGCCGGTGTCAATGGCTTTGCTTAACGTATAAAAAGCGTTGAAGCTCAGCCCACCAGAGTATCGCTTGCTCACACTGATCGTGCCCGCGTGGTAGTAGCTCCAGCCGAAGTTTTGCAGATTGACGAAGCGGCCGAGCGTCGGGTCGGGACGGCGCTCCTGCGCGCGTGGTTGCGCCAGCGAGATGTACCCGTGCGGCACGCCGTTTTCGATCACAATGCCCTTCTGCGCCAGCGTAGCCGTCGTAAGGTTGAGCGCTGAGAAGTTGCGCAGCGAACCGATCGCCGTCGAAGTCGGATTGGCCGGGTCAAGGCAGATCGGGTCAGTCGCGCCGGTGCAAGCGCGGTCAAACACTACCGGCTTGAAGTTACCGCCGCCGACATCTACCAATAACGACGGCGAGACGATCGGGAAGATCGCGTCGTTGCCGCTGTCGAACCATGCGTAGCCGATGCCGCGATTGCCGGCGTAGCTGATCTGAATGGCGTAATTCTTGGGCAGTTGCCGTTCCAGCGTCAGGTTCCACTGCTGCACGTAGGGCATCTGCAAATCCTTCTTCGGGATTAGCAGCGTCGAACCCAACCGCCCGCCGATGTCGCGCACCGCGCCCGTGTTGTTGGCGCTGGCCGCCGTGAAAGGCGTCGAGCGAACCGCGAAGCCCGGCGTGAAGACGAGGCCGCAGGCCGGGTCAGAGATTTCATTGGAGCAGCGCCCGCTAAAAACATCCGCGTAACCGTTGGGAGGCTGAGTGCGGATGCTCAACTGGTTCTGCGAGAAGATGGATTGGAAGAGGCGTTCGTGGTTGATGCCGTAGCCGCCGCGAATGACGAAATTGCCGGCGCCGCCGGTCAGCGCGCGCAGCCAGCCGCCCTTGAGATCGGGCGAGTAGGCGAAGCCAATGCGCGGCTCGATGTTGTCCTTGTCATCGACGAAGCCATAATCGAAGCGGTTTTCCTTCTCTTTCGGCGCGCGGACGTATTCGTAGCGCATACCCAAATTGAGTGTGAAGTTGTGATTGAGGCGCACGTCCTCTTGCGCATAGAGGTCGGTTTCGCCGAAGCGGTTCTCGCCGACCGGATTGCCGTAGCCTTTCTGATACGCGGTGACGAATCCGCGCATGAAATTCTCGAAGCTGGTGAAGCCGTTTCGCGCCATAATGTTGGCCGTCGTATCGTTCGTGCCGAATGTCCAGAAGCCGCGCGAGCGATCGCCGCTCACGTCATCCAGCAACTGTTTGCGGTGATCGACGCCGGTCTTCAGCGTATGGCGCGCGAAGTTGAAGGTGTGGTTGTAAACGAATTGGTGATCATGCTGGCGGCGGTTGATCGGCACGTTGGTCGAGGTGCCGATGATCCCGCCGCAGGCGCCCACGCCGATGCCCGTGCAGAGGTTGTTTGAAAATCTGATGGTCGGAATGTCGTTGCCGTCGCTCACGTCCTGCAACGTCGTGCGGTTGCCGAAGCTGTAGCGGAACTCGCTCACCTGGCGCGACGACCAGACGTGAGTTTCAGTCAGTCCCAGGTTGTATTGCCGGTCGTTGCGCGAGCCGAAGGTGTCGCCGAGGATGAAGCGCCCGGTGTCATCCAACTGGCGGCTGTATTGATACCGCAACCAGAGGTTGTCTTTGCTCGTCGCTTTGAAATCCATACGCCCGGTGTAATCGGAACGCGGCTGCAGCGTAGTCACGCCCAGCGTGACGCAGCGGTTCTCGCGCCCGCTGGCAATCAGATCGCGGCAGGCGTTGGGGTCGTTGGGCTGCATACCTTGTAACACCGGTGTCTGATACAGGCGGATCACAGACTTCATGAAATCCAGATCGCGTTGCAGATTCGGGTGCGTCTGCGGATCCACGCAGAAGGTGCGCAGCGGGTCGCCCGGCTTAGAGTTGATCGTCTGGCCGTTGGGGCCGATGGGACATGCCTTCGGCTCTTCGCCAGGCAGGAAGACCACGCGCGTAAAGCTGCTGTCGGTTTTGTTGAAAATCCGTTCCGCGCTGACGAAGAAGAAGAGCCGGTCGCGCCCGTCAAAGCCGGCCGGGCCGAAGAACTTCTTCGGCAGCCAAACCGGGCCGCCGAATGTGCCGCCGTATTGATGCCGCCGCACGGCCGGTCGTGGCGCCAACGGTTGTCCATCAGTGGATGACAACCCAGCCGCGTTGCGGAAGAAGCCATTGGCGTTGAAAATGTCGTTCTGTATAAAGTCGAAAGCGTCACCGTGAAACTGATTAGTGCCTGACTTGGTTTGCACCAACACGGCCGCGCCGCCGCCGCCGAATTCCGCCGAGAAGGCGTTGGTCAGCACTTGAAATTCCTTAATCGTGCTGATGTTCACGCCCTGCCGGTTCTGGTTCTCCGACGAGTCATTGTTGCTCACACCGTCCACCTGGAAGGTGGTTGCGCGCCCGCCGAGGCCCCCGAACGCCGCGAACGAGCCGCTAGAGTTGGTTGGGTTGTTTTGCCCGCTCGACGCGTCGCCGCCGAAGGCTGAAATCTGAAAACCGGGGATCTGCTCGACCAGCGAGATGAAGTTGCGGCCGGCCAGCGGCGTGTCTTCAATGCGCTTCTCGTCGAGCGAGTACTTGACCTCGCCGGTGGTCGTTTCGATCTGCGGCGTTTCGCCGGTGACCCGCACTTCAGCGCCTACGGACGAAATATCCAGCTTGAAGTTCGAGACCGTGTTCTTGTTCAACTCGACCGAGACGCCGGTCTTGATGACCTTTTGAAAGCCCTGCGCCTCGGCGGTCACGTCATAGACGCCGAGTGGCAGGAATGGCATGTTGAAATAGCCTTCGGCGTTGGTAGCGCTCTCACGCGCGATGCCGGTTTGGGTGTTCTTGGCCGTTACCTTGGCGCCGGAAATGAGGGCGCCCGTCGCATCAGCGACCGTGCCGCTAAGCGTGCCCGTCACGGTCTGCGCATGGCCTTCGCCGCTCAGACCCAGGGCCAGATAAACCAACGCCAAAAGAGCGGTCATATGTGGGCGGGTCATAGAAACCTCCTTGTGTAGGGTTTAAATTGTGTGGACGTTGCTCGATCGGAGTTTGACTTCTTCGGTCGTCTCCTTATCGCCGCTGTCGAATTTGAGATTACTTCTTGAGTTGATGCCTGGTCAGGTCGAGCACGATCTGGTAGCGGTCGCTGCGCATGATCGAATAGGTCACTTCGAGCGGTTGGCCCGAACTCAGATAGGAGACGCGCTCCGCCGAAAGCGCGGGCGAAGCGGCGGCGACTTTCAACAGTTTGGCCTCGGAGCGATCCAGCAATACGGCGACGTAGGTTTCCTGCGCGCGCGCGGGCCATAGCCCATATTTCCGTTCGAGCGCTTCGTAGAGTGAGGCGTCGGTGAAATCCTCCTCCGCCAATTGCGGCGCCAGCGCCAGCGGGAGATAGGCCGTTTGAATGCCCATCGGCTCTTCATCGGCCAGGCGGAGGCGCTTGAGTCGCATGACCTGAGCGCCTTCGGCGACCCGCAGTTTTTCGGCTATTTCGGCGTCGGCCTTGATCACGTCCTGTTTGAGCACTTTGGATGTGGGGTGAAGGCCGCGGCTCCGCATCTCGTCGGTGAAGCTGGTCATCTCGCGCGGCCCCTGCGCCAGCTTGGGTTCGGCGACGAATGTGCCGCGCCCCTGTTCGCGCCGAAGCACGCCAGCGACGGCCAGATCGTTCAACGCCTGCCGCACAGTCGCCTTGCTCACGCCATGAATGGCGGCCAGTTCATCTTCGGCCGGCAGCCGATCGTTCGGCTTCATCTCGCCCGTGCGAATCTGCTCCAATAGCAAGGTTTTCAACTGATGATAGAGCGGTATCGGCAGATCTTTGCTTAAGGTGATGATTTGATTATTCATGGACTCCATCGTTAATTATCAGCGGCGTTTGGGCGCGCCATCCCTTTGCGATTCTATTGTCGGCGATAGGGGGTGTATGAATTTTGTAAGAACAAAACGCATATTAACGGGTCTTCCGGATGACCGCAAGAATGTTTTCTCATCCGACTTATCTATATGCCATATTTCATAAGAAATATGGCATATGAAATTATGGGTTGGTCTGCCGGCGTTGAATTGATTTATCATCCCCTCCGCCGTATCGCCCGAAATCGTCTGACAAGGCGCCGCGCTCCGGCGCATTTTCCAACAGGTGTTTCCCTATGATCATCCTTCAACTGATAGCGCTGTTCATTGTGAGTGGGCTCTTGGCCTCCGTATCAGACAACGATCGGTGGCCTCAATTCCGGGGCCCGCAATCCATCGGCGTCGCCGAAGATCCGCAACTCCCCGATAAATGGAGCGCGACCGAGAACGTCGCGTGGAAGACGGACATTCCGGGCTTGGGCTGGTCTTCGCCCATCGTCTGGGGCGACAAAATTTTCGTCACCTCGGTCATCAGCTCCGCCGAGGTCGAACCGCCGAAGAAGGGGCTTTATTTTGGCGGCGAACGCGGCGTCCCAAAAGACGAACATCGCTGGATGGTCTACTGCGTTGACTGGAAGACCGGAAAGATTTTGTGGGAGCGCGAAGTCTATCGCGGCGCGCCCCAGACCACGCGGCATCTGAAGAACAGTTACGCGTCTGAGACCCCGGTGACCGACGGCGAGCGCATATACGCCTACTTCGGCAATCTCGGACTCTTCTGCTTCGATTTCAAAGGCGATCCGGTCTGGAAACAGAATTTCGAGCGGCGCAAGACCAGGTTCGGATGGGGGACGGCGGCTTCGCCAGTCCTGCACAAAGATCGAGTATATATCGTCAACGACAATGACGAGCAATCGTTCTTTGCCGCATACGATAAGAAGACTGGAAAAGAAGTCTGGAAGGTCGAGCGCGAAGTCGGCACCAACTGGGCCACGCCTTACGTTTGGGAGAACAAGCAGCGGACGGAAATCGTTCTGCCTGCGACCAAAGCGGTTCGGTCTTACGATCTGAACGGCAAGGTCCTCTGGGAATTTAAAGGGATGTCTTCAATCTCCATCCCGACGCCGTTCTCGAAATTCGATCTGCTCTATATCGCATCGGGGTACGTCGGCGACCAAATTCGCCCGGTTTACGCGGTTCGCCCAGGGGCTTCGGGCGACATCTCATTGAAGCAGGGCGAGACCAGCAATCAATTCATCGCCTGGAGCCTGCCGCAGGGCGGGCCATACAATCCTTCGCCGATCATTTACGGCGATGATTACTACACGCTCCTTGACCGAGGCTTCTTCACCGCGCACGACGCTAGAACCGGCAAGGAGGTTTACGGAAAGCAGCGAATTGATCCGGCATCCGGCGCTTTCACCTCGTCGCCCTGGGCTTACAACGGCAAGATATTCTGCCTGAGCGAGGACGGCGACACCTTCGTCATTCAAGCCGGGGCCGAATACAAAGTGCTCGGCAAAAATTCGCTCGACGAGATGTGCATGGCCACGCCGGCGATCGCGCGCGGCAGCCTGATCATTCGCACGGCGTCGAAGCTTTATCGGATTTCGAAAGGCGGCATGAAATAAGGACCGCTAAACCGAGACGGAAAGCCTTCAGACAGGATTAACCGGATTTCTCAGGATGGGACCATCTCGAATCATCGTTTTGATCGCCAATCATGATCAATCCTGTAAATCCTGTCTATTTCTTCTTCCTCTATACCAATGTTTTAAGAGCGATTGCCATGAAGAACCAGCGATGGATGCGGCGATTGGATAAGTTGCGCGGAGTCGAACGTGTTGAAGAGGACCTCGGCCCTTACGAAGAGGCGCTGTATGAGATAAATCGCCGGGGAGAAGATTTCGCTCGGAAAACGGACGATCAGTTGCGTGAAGTCGCGATCCTTTTGCGCGAAAGAGCGCGTCACGACGCGTCTTCTGACGAATTGCTCATCGAGGTCTTTGCGCTGGCGCGGGAAGCGGCTGATCGCTCGTTGGGCTTGCGACCTTTCGACGTTCAGGTGATGGCCGGCGTGGCGCTCGGTCGCGGAAGGCTCGTCGAGATGCAGACCGGCGAAGGCAAGACTCTGGCGGCCGTGGCGCCGGCCTGTTTGAACGCCCTGACGGGCCGAGGCGTTCACGTCCTAACATTCAACGACTATCTCGCCCGCCGCGACGCCGCGTGGATGGGGCCGGTCTACCGCTTTCTGGGACTGAGCGTCGGCGCTATTCAGGAAGGCATGAGCGCCAGCGCGCGCCGGGAGGCTTACGCCGCCGATGTCACTTACGCCACGGCCAAAGAGGCGGGATTCGACTTCCTGCGTGGAGGGCTTTGCCGAACGCCAGACGAATTGGTCCACCGGCCATTCAACTTCGCGATCATTGATGAAGCCGATTCGATCCTCATTGACGAAGCGCGCGTGCCGCTGGTGATCGCCGGCGAACGGCCCGGTTCGCAAACCAGCCTTTACCGCATCGCCGAGTTGATAGCCGCGCTGGCGCGAGGCGAAGATTGGGAAACTGACGAAAACGACCGCAACGTCTCGCTCACCGAGCGCGGGGTTGATCGCGTGGAAGCGGAGTTAGGATGCGGCGATCTGTACGCCGCCGAAAATTACCTGCTGCTCGTTGAGATCAATCAGGCGTTGCATGCGCGGGCGCTGCTGCTGCGGGACGTGGATTACATCGTGCGCGACGGGGGTATAGAGCTGGTGGATGAATTCACAGGGCGCGTTATGGACGACCGGCGATGGCCCGACGAATTACAGGCGGCGCTGGAGGCCAAAGAGGGGCTGCAGATACGACCTGGCGGGCGAATCCTCGGTTCGATCACCTTGCAGCATTTCCTGAAGCATTACCCCAGGCTGAGCGGCATGACCGCCACGGCGCAGCCTGCGGCCGAGGAGCTTGAAGCTTTCTACGGTCTCAAAGTGGTTCCGATCCCGCCGAACCGTCCCTGCATACGCGAAGACCTGCCGGACGTGATCTTCACCCACAAGGACGCGAAGCGCCGGGCGCTCATCGCCGAAATCAGACGCGCGAACGCGACAGGGCGTCCCGTTTTGGTCGGTACCAGCAGCGTTGAAGAATCCGAGACGCTCGCCCGTAAGCTGAGCGAGGCCGGAGTCGCCTGTCGCGCGCTCAACGCGAAGAACGACGAGGCTGAGGCCGAGATCGTCGCCGAGGCCGGCGCCATCGGCGCGGTGACCATCTCGACGAACATGGCCGGCCGAGGCACGGACATCCGTCTGGGCGGGGCCAGGGAAGAAGGACGGGAACGCGTAGTCGCCCTCGGCGGCCTTTACGTCATCGGAACAAACCGGCACGAGAGCCGGCGGATAGACGACCAGCTCCGAGGGCGCGCCGGCCGTCAGGGTGATCCGGGAACGTCGCGCTTCTTCGTCAGCCTGGAGGATGATCTGATGGCGCGTTTCGGCATAGACCATCTGATCCCGCCGAAAATTCGCCCCGCTCCGCAGGACGAGCCGATCGAGCATTCGGCGGTTCGCCACGAGGTCGAACGGCTGCAGCGGATCGTGGAGGGACAGAATTACGAAATCCGCAAGACGCTCTGGCGCTACTCCTCGCTGGTCGAAGAGCAGCGGCGCGCGCTGCAGGATTGGCGTATGAGCGTTCTCACCGGCGAAGCGGAGTTGGGGCTTTGCGCCGAACGTTTCCCGAAACGCTACGCCGAACTGCGTGATAGTTTCGGAGAGGAGGTCCCGCGCGAGGCCGAGCGCGCCATCACGCTGGGCCACATTGATGTGGTCTGGGCCGAACACCTGGCTTTGATCGCCGAGATACGCGAGGGAATCCATCTGGTCAGCCTGGGACGGCAAGACCCGCTCTACGAGTTCACGAAGCTGGTCGCCGAGGCGTTTGTGAAACTGCATCAGACTATCGAAGAGCGGATTGTCTCGACTTTCGCGACGGCGAAGATCACCGAGAACGGGATAGATCTCGATCAAGCTGGCCTGCGCGGGCCGTCTTCGACATGGACCTATCTGATCAATGATCAGGCGATGTCCGATTTGCAGCGAATGCTTTATGGATTCGGCGGCGCCGCTTTCGCCATCGGCGCGGTGCTGACGACCTGGCCGCTTTTGATCGCCTGGGGAATCTGGCGACGGTTTACGAAAAGGAAGAGATGATGCGATACCACGTTTTGAAATTTAAAAATCTGGCGATAATCATTTCCGCCATCCTGGTTATTTCCACAATCGCCTACGGCCAAAAGCGGGAGCGGCCGAAGCCTAAAACGTCTCCTGGCGCCGCCACGGCGCCGGTCAAGCGTCCGGTAAACATCACTCTCAAAAAGGGCGACGAGATATCGGGAAATTTCCTGCGCGCCGACACTGAGACGATGGAGGTCGAAACACAGAGCGGGAAATTGACGATCAGAACGAGCGAAGTATCCAGCCTGTACTTTATCGGCGAGGATGAGAAGCCTGCGGAAGAAGAACATAAGGACGCCGCCTCGCCTGCCGCCCCGGATCCTGGCTTGCAGGCCGAGCGCAAGGCGTATGCGGCGCTTCGCAAATTGGACGAAGCGGCGAAGATCAAACTACCCGCAGGACAATATGGCGATCGGTTGATCGACGCCAAGACGGCCATAGATGAAGCTCTGATGGACATTTCTGACTATTCGCTGAAGAACGCCATTACTCGCACGCTGGAGGCTTATTATGACGCGGGCCAGGCGTTGGGAGCCGCGCAGTCTTACGAGCCCCGTCGGACACCCATGACCTGGGGCTCCGCGCGGGTTATCGAACAAGGCATACCGGTAAAGAGCGAGCCTGGAGCTACCCTGATGAGGAAGTACCAGATCAAGCCGGAAGTCGATCGTCTGGCGCAGGCGGATCATCTGAAACTCGACGAGGCGCTGAAGGCGATCTGGGCGGTGGCGGGCGCGCGCCTCAATTACGTCGCGACGATGATCAGGCAGTGACCTGGCGGAATGGAGTCTCGACGCCTTTCCTACACATCGCGATTTATTCGCCGGCGGCGCGTTCCAACCGTTTGCGGTCGACAATGGTGATGCGCTTTCTGCCGACATTAAGGATGTTCGCCTTCTTCAATTCATTGAGCGCGTGGGTGATCGTTTCTCGATATACGCCGAGGCGGTCGGCGAGGTCCTGATGAGACAATCCTTTCACTTCATTCCCTTCCGCCGCGCCTAACAACAGCGTGGCGACGCGCGGGATCAATCCTTTGAAAGCCATTTCTTCCAATTGCCGTTCGGCGTTGACCAATCGCTGGCCGACGGCTTCAAGAATCCGCACGGCGACTTTGGGCTTGGCTAAGAGCAGCCGCCCCACGTCGTGACAGCCCATGGCGTAGATCAGGGAATCTTCCGTCGCCTCGGCATAGGTGTTGTACATGCCTTGACCGAGACAGCTCATCTCGCCGAAGAAACAGACCGGCTCAAGCCTGGCTATCACCAATTTGCGCCCTTCTGCGGACATGCGGTAGAGCTGCACCACGCCTTGTTTGAGAATGAACAACACTTCACCGGTGTCTCCCGGCGTATAGAACACGCGGCCGGCCGGATAGGTTTGCATCACCGTCGCGCGCTCGACCTCCTCCATTTCCTCTGGCGTCAGATCACGAAACAGGTCCATTGCCGATTACCTTCTAGATCTTGCTCATCAGTTGGCGCCCGAACAGCCAAAATACATGCCGTCGAGGCCTTTCCGCAAGAGCCTGCAAAGGCGACGCCATCTAATCACTCCAGCCGTCTTTTTTTCAGTAATCATGATTACTGAAAAAATCGCGTCCTATGTGGCCGTCATTACTTATCCGGGGGGCGCGGACTGCCATAATCGTCGCGATTGATAATGAAAGAAGATCAGTCATCGAGCGGGCCGGTCTCACTCGATTATTCGCAGTCTTGACCGGCGCGGCCGGTTTTACGAACGCTGATTCAAATGGAGGCGACATGGCAAATACAGCAACTAAAGAAATGACGGCTTCGGAGTTAAATGAACTGCTGAGCCATAAAGGGGTCGTTCTGGCCGATTTTTCCGCAACCTGGTGTCCCCCCTGCCAGGCTATGGGGCCCATCGTCGAACGGTTGGCGGCGCGTTTTGCCGGGCGAGCCGGCGTCGTCAAAGTAGACATAGACCAGTCCGGCGAATTGGCTTCGGCCTACGGTGTGCGGAGCGTCCCAACGTTTCTGCTATTCGCCAACGGCCGGGTCGTGGAGCGCGTCGTTGGAGCGACCAGCGAAACCGCTCTGGCGACTGTAATCGAATCACAACTGGTTCCGGCGCGGAAAGACGCCGCTGATGGAGCCTTCTGACTTGTTTAATCGCGGCGCTCTCCGCGCAGAGAGCGCCGCGATTATAAGGCCCTCAGGGATGGCGCTTCATGAATTCTCCGCCGGCGTGGTAACGCGTCTCTCGCTACTTCAGCGACACATTGCCAGCCTTCCTGATGTCATAAGCGATCGTGACGAATGCTTGCAGATAGCCGATAGTCGCCAAAGACAGCGCGGCATATATCAGCAGAGGCGCTCTCGGCTCGTCGCTCAATCCGACGGCCAAAGCCACCGACGCGAGCATTACCGCCGCGATCAGCTTTCGATAAATCACCTGGCGCCACAGAACGAAGATTGTGATGAATCCCAAAACGGCAACCAGCGTCCCCAACCCATGCGGCGCCGCCAGCGAAATCGCCAGCGAGAAGTAATAGCTCACCACAACGCCTCGCACGAATTTCTGTAGCGTGTAGTAATCTTCGTAAAAGAACGGAAAGAACGCGGCGAGCGCCGCCGCGACCAGCAGGTCGTTCCTGTCGCCCGCCGGCAAGATCAGCGCGCTCGTCAACGGGTAATGCCAGGCGAGGATCATCCAGATCGGGGCCGAATTGCGCAGCCATTTCGCCAGCCGGTTCGGTTTAATCAGCGCCAGATCGGCCATTATATAAGCGTAGTAGATCGCGGGCGGCAGAATGACGTTCAACCAACGAGCAGGTAGCGTTCCACGGCGCCACGCCACGAGGACCGTGATCAGCGTCGCGAGCGCGGGCGCCCATTCGTAGCTGCGGACGTGCGACGGCGGCTGATGGTACCAGCGTTCGAGCGATTCGGCTCCGCGAATGGACGGAAGGAGCGAGCGATTGACGCTCATCGCCACGCGCTCGGTCACCTGCCGCTGGAATTCTCGGTTGTCGCGATTCGCCGCGCGCTCCTCTTCGCTCAAACGGATCGGCTCGTGGTAGCGCACGACGATCTTGGCCGAGCGCGGCAGCAGTTTCCATTTGGGCCATGCGCGCATCGCGCCTCCGATCGTCACCGGCACAATCGGCGCGCCAGTCTCGATGGCCAGCCTGGCCACGCCCGCGCGCAAATCGCCCATGGCCGCCTGGTCAGAGCGCTGGCCCTCGGGAAAGACGCCCAACGCCTCGCCGCTTTCGAGCACGCGCAGCGCCTGGCGGTAAGCCGCTTCGCCCCGGCCCTTGCGGATGTCTACAGGGAACGCGCCTACGGCCTTGATGATCTGGCCGAGCAGGGGAATCCTGAAGAGCGCGTCCCAGGCCATAAACCGGATCCGGCGCTTGATCGGAAGCCCCACCAACAGCGGGTCCAGGTACGACGGATGATTGCCCGCGATGATCACGGCGCCCTCTTCTGGCACGT
Source organism: Blastocatellia bacterium (assembly GCA_035714085.1). Taxonomy (GTDB): domain Bacteria; phylum Acidobacteriota; class Blastocatellia; order RBC074; family RBC074; genus JAJVID01. Next base: position 6,652 of record DASTMP010000100.1, on the reverse strand, counting down.
TTTCGACGCCATGGTGTTCGACCGAGAAGAGCGCGCGGAACAGGGGATATACGATTAGTTTGGCGATCGAGAAGAGCATAGGTTTCGTTCCGAATTGCGGAATCAGCCTTTACGTCGGTCTGAGCCGAATCGCATCTTATAGCATACTCGCGGATTATTCGCGTTGATTAGCGGCCGATCCCCGGTTTGTTTGCTGGATAATTGTTTCTTGCTTGACAATCGGCCGGTGAACATGTATTATGCCGCGCGTATGGCAATGAGAGTAAAAATTACGCCGAGCGTCGCCGAGCAGGCGCTGATCAGACTTATGAGGGTTGGCGATCGCTTGTGGCGCGCCTCGGACGAGCGCTTCGGGCGCTGGGGGCTGACCGACAACCACTACAACGTGTTGCGGATATTGAACGGGACGGCCGAGCCGATCTCGCAGGCCGAAATCGGCCGGAAGATGCTTTCGTCGCGCGCAAATGTGACGAAGCTCCTCGACCTGCTCGAAGCGCGCAAGTTCGTCAGGCGTCTGTCCTGCGAAGACCGCCGCGTTAACCTGGTCGAGCTGACCGACGACGGGGCGAAGTTCCTGGAAGAGACAATGGCCGAGGTGATCGGCTTCGCCAACCAGGACATGCGCCCGCTGACGCGCGAGGAACGGAAGACGCTCTTCGAATTGCTGGGCAAGCTGTTGGATGAATGATCTTCTGGTCCGGCCCCTGGAGCCGATTTTTTAGGTCGTATTGTTAACTAAGAAACAATTTGGCTGTTAACGGAGTTATGGAATCTGGAACAAAGGAGAGAAGAATGCTTCAAAAATTGATCGCGACAAACAAAGACGTTATCCCGCTTATTCTGCGTCTGGCGCTCGGCGCGGTGATATTTCCGCACGGCGCGCAGAAAGTGTTGGGCTGGTACGGCGGGGGCGGATTCAAAGCCACATTGGAGGGGATGACTGGGATGGGATTGCCAGCGGCGATAGTGATAATGGTGATGACCGCCGAATTCCTGGGCTCGCTCGGACTGATCTTCGGATTTCTGACGAGGCTGAGCGCATTGGGGATAATAAGCGTGATGCTGGGCGCGATCATCACGGTCCATTGGAAGTACGGATTCTTTATGAACTGGACGGGGAAGCAGGCTGGTGAGGGTTTTGAATTCCACCTGCTGGCGATCGGCATTGCGATCGCGCTGTTGATCAGAGGCGGCGGCGCATTTTCGATCGATCGCGCATTAATGAAGGCGCAGCAATAATTTCGACCGATGTAAGAACCATAAGAGGAGGAAGGAAATATGCAGATCATCAAGGCCAAAGACAGATTTCACCTGGAGAGCGACTGGTTGTCGGCCTACTGGCTGTTCAGTTTCGACCGCTATTACGACCCGAACAACATGACTTTCGGCCCGTTGCGCGTCTTCAACCACGACACGGTCGCGGGCGGTGGGGGATTCCCGACGCATCCGCATCGCGAGATGGAGATTGTGACGTACGTTTTAGAAGGGGCGCTGCGGCACAAAGACAGCACGGGCGGGGCCGGGCTGATTAGCGCCGGAGAAGTACAGCGGATGACGGCGGGCACGGGCGTCGCGCATTCCGAATTCAACCCTTCGGAAACGGAAACCGTCAAGCTGCTTCAGATGTGGGTGTTGCCCGAACGCCAGGGGCTGACGCCGTCCTACGAGCAGAAGCGGTTTACCGCCGAACAGCGCGCGGGCGCGCTCCTGCCGATAGCTTCGGGCCAGGACGCGCCGGGCGCGGTGAAGGTTCATCAGGACGTGACGTTTTATGTTTCGCGGCTGCGCGCCGGCGATAACATCGCGCACGAGTTAAAACTGGGGCGACGCGCGTTCTTCTACGTGATTGACGGCGAAGTTACGTTGAACGGGGAGAGGCTGAGCGCGGGCGACCAGGCTCGCATGACCGACGTCGCGAAGCTGGAGATCGCGGGAGATCGCGAGAGCGAGGTCATTCTGATCGACTTGCCGTAATATAAAAAAGAGGGCAGTGGGCAGCGACATGATCAAAACTGCCCACTACCCACTACCTACTGCGCACTACCCCTAAGAGGAGTATTTGATGGATACGATTGAACTGATCAAACAACGAATATCAACGAATAAATTCGACACTTCGCGGACTCTGTCCGATTCTGAAATCAAAGAGCTGGTTTCTTACGCCACCGAAGCCCCTTCGGCGTATAACATTCAGAACTGGCGATTTATTGCGGTCACGACTCCGGAGGAAAAAGGGCGGTTGAGATCGGTGGCGTACAATCAGCAGAAGGTGGTCGACGCGGCGGTGACGTTTATTGTGCTGGGCGACCTGCGCGGTTATGAGAAGCTGCCTCAAATTCTGAAGCCGTTGGTTGACGGCGGTTTGATGGATCAGGCGACGGCGGACAGGTGGACGCGGGGCGCGGCTTCCAGCTACGGCTCCGACGAACAGTTCGCCCGGGACGAGGCGATCCGGTCGGCCTCATTCGCCGCGATGACGCTGATGATCGCCGCCCAGGCCAAAGGGCTGGCGACCGGCCCGATGATCGGGTTCGACCCCGCTGGCGTAAAGCGCGAATTCAATATCACGGATCGATACGTCCCGGTTATGCTCTTGACGGTCGGTTATCCGGCCCCCGGCAACTTGCCGCGCAAGCCGCGGCTCGGCGTCGAGGAGGTGCTGGCCTTCAACAAAGGTCGCGAATTTTGAATCGTTTTGAACTCACCGGAACAGTGAACGGTAAGTGTGTTAACCGTCAGCCGTCGCGTGGCGGACGGAGAAGAAGGGAAGCGCGGCCAACTTCGCGCGGTTTGTCACTGCCAAGGTCGGCGCCAGAGGCGCAGCCGGCGAGACACTCGACAAGATCGCCGTCCTGCAAGATCACGCAAAGGCGTTTGCGTAGAGTAAAATGATACATATGCTCAAATTCCCTCACACCGTCTTATTGCTCACAGTTCTCCTACTAAGGGACGTGCAGGTGAATGCCCAGTGGCAAATTGTGAAGCGCCTGCCGAAGCAGCCAACGAAAACACTGAATGTTGATGCGCCGCCTTCAGTCGAGATGCGCCCTCCCGTCATCTGGTCAATGTTCTTCAAAGATAATCTTAATGGGTGGGCGGCTTGCGATGACGGCGCCTTGTTACGCACTACCGATGGCGGGAGCAACTGGATACGCCGAAGAATTTACCCGCGAGTGAATAATAGCCCCGTCCTTTCCGTTGCCCATATCGGCGCGTTCTTCAGTAATGATCGTAAGGGTTGGATAATCGCGCATCAGAAAGGATCGGCTGTCATTCTTGAGGCGAACGATGGAGGGCAGAGCTGGAAAGTCACATTCCGCTCTCCTTTCAGGTTGAGCGCTTTTCACCATATTTGGTTCATTGATGAGAAGCTGGGTTGGGTGGTCGGAGAAGCCGAAGATAACGATATAAACGGGGGGCTCATTTATGGGACAAAAGATGGGGGCAGAACTTGGAATCTTCAATATAAAGGAAATGGAAAGGAATCCTTTCTGAATGAGGTAAAGTTCTCCGACGCATTTAACGGGTGGGCGGTAGGTGACAAAGCTGTCCTGCGTACATCGGATGGCGGGGCCACATGGCAAAGGCAAAACATACCAAAAGAGGCTTTCTTCTTCGGCGTTGACGCGCTTAGCCCAAATGAAGCTTGGATTGTGGGGAGTGGTGGCAACATCATACACACGGTTGATGGCGGGTCTAAGTGAGTAGGCAAAAGTGTTTTGGAAAATAGACCATTGGCTCTAAGAGCGCGTTTTTAACGCTTCGCTTTGAGCCTGCGGAGCAGGCGACAGCATAAAGCCTGGGGCGTAAGCCCCAGGACGCGTCAGTAAAGCGCTCCGCAGCCCACGAAGTGGGCGACAGCCTTGAGCTGTCGCCCACTTCGTGGGCTTGGTGGCGTTCCAACTCTCACCTGGGGTTCCACTCGCTTCGCTCGTTTCACCCCAGGCTACATTCTGCCGCCCGCATCCGCGGGCTAAGAGCCTTTTTTCAAATAACTTTTGCCTATTCACTTAGTTGGAGTCAATCTACTCTTATATCAGGATATGAAGACCATTGGCTGAATAGCGTGAAGTTTATTAGCCCGAAACAGGGTTGGGTCGCGGGCAATGACGGCGCGATCTTCTTTACAAGTGATGGCGGAGGAACGTGGCGGCTTGAGAGTATAGATACGAGCAGTTATTTGCGCGGGCTGACGGTAGCTGGAAAGTATATCTTTGCCTTTGGAAATGATGGTGTCATCTTGCGAAGGGCATTTTGACTCCGAGGTGTGGCGCGGCATAAACGTATTAAGATTTCGTGTGGCGCGCGTGCGGATAAATCACCTCGGGCCTCAGAAAGCCGCCACACAATTCTGTGTTGAACTAAGCCGGGAGTGGGGGTCACTTGGAGTTTGAGCAGCGTGTTGAGAGGGGGAAGATTTGCTTCTCGACTGGGCCACTTGTTGAAATTGGAAGCCTGTCTGGCACGAATGCTATTTCATCGACGTACTTGAGATGTTCATTGCGCAGTTGACCAACCGGACGTTAGGCCCTGGCTAGGAGCCACAATATGAGCGCAAAGCAAATCGTAGTGTTGGGAGGCGGGTTTGCGGGACTCTGGAGCGCGGTCGGCGCAGCCCGCAAGCTGGATGAACTCGGACACGGGCCGGAAGCGGTGGAGGTCACCCTGGTTAATCGCGACGGCTACCACTGCATCCGCGTGCGCAACTATGAAGCGGATTTGAGCGCGGTCCGGGTCCCCCTCGACGACGTGCTTGGTCCCGTCAGCGTCCGGCGCTTGGAGGGGGAGGTTGCGGGCATCGATCTGGCGGAGCAAACCGTAACGGTGACCATCCCTAATGGGCAAAGGACTCTCCCCTACGATCGACTGGTCTTCGCCCTGGGCAGTCAGCTCCTCCGCCCGAACGTGCCCGGCCTGGCCGAGCATGGCTTCGATGTGGATACATACAACGGCGCGGCCCGGCTCAATGCCCATCTCCAGGCGCTTCTCAGCTTGCCCGCATCTGCAGGGCAGTTGACGGTCTTAGTTGTGGGCGCCGGCCTGACAGGCATCGAAGCGGCGACGGAGATGCCGGGGAAGCTGCAGGCGCTTCTAGCCCGGGCCAACACGATGCGGCCATTCCGCGTGATCCTGGCTGACCATAATCCGCAGGTCGGCTCAGACATGGGGGAATCCGCCATGCCGGTCATCGAGGAAGCCCTTGCCGCGCAGGGGATCGAGACCCGGTTGGGGGTCGAAATCGTCGCGATCGGGCCTTCCGGTGTGACGCTCAAGTCGGGTGAGGAGATTCCCGCGGCCACTGTGGTTTGGTGCGCGGGCATGCGCGCCAACCCGCTGACTAGACTATTCCCGGTCGAACGCGACCATTTCGGCCGGATTCCCGTCGATGAGTTCATGCGGGTCAAAGGCGTGGCCAACTTGTTCGCGGCCGGCGACGTGGCCTGGGCCATGATGGATGACCATCATACGTCGGTCATGTCCTGTCAGCACGGGCGACCCATGGGGCGGTTCGCCGGGCACAATGTCGTCTGCCACCTGTTCGGACTGCAGATGCTGCCGCTGCAAATTCCATGGTATGTGACCGTGTTGGATCTAGGGCGGTGGGGGGCCGTGTATACCGAGGGCTGGGAACGCCATGTAGTCACGAAAGGCGAAGCGGCGAAGAGGACCAAGCAGCTCATTAACTGCCAACGGATTTATCCGCCATTGACCGGGAATCGCCAGGAAATCCTCGCGGCGGCCGCGCCGGTCGTGCAGCCGCCACCCGAGATCCATCACTAGGGAGCAGGTCGCGACGCATTTTGCCGAACCACGTCAACATTCGCTCTCTTCCTATTTTTCATTCACACTTTCTGTTAACACTTTGAACTGTTCGGAATGCGCGACTAAGGTTGAGATTAGAAAGCAAGACAGTTGAGGAAATCCGCAAGACGTGTATAATCAACCCGTTTTGATGTCGGGGCGTGGCTCAGCTTGGTAGAGCGCTCGGTTTGGGACCGAGAGGTCGGGGGTTCGAATCCCTCCGCCCCGACTGTTAAAATCAAGCACTTACGGGCGTCGCGAGATGCCCGTTTTGCTTTTGCGGTCACATTTGCGGCCACATTGGGATTGGAAGAGCATCGTGTTCTTCTCGTCAATTTTCAAGCAGGACTACCAATATCAATGGTAGCGCAATTCCAGTAAATTCTATCAATCTTGCGCCGATTGTTTCAATAGAGATGCTGGAGCTAGTATCACCTATCAAGGGCCGATTAATGGCTCTCTATACGTTCTTGCCGAAACCCCTTCTCTGATCGAACAACGCGACGAGAAATCCACTGACTGCTGACTTTTCATTCTCGGATTAAGTGCGGTTACCAAACTAGGCAATAATGATGAATAAAGCGCAACAGGTAAACATTCTCAGTCCGGACTTTAAAGCGAACCCGTTCCTTATCCTTGCCCGTTTGCGCGCCGAACAACCCATCTGCCGCGTCACTTTGCCGGACAAAACTCCAGTCTGGTTGATGATGCGCTACGAAGATGTCAAAACACTGCTTACCGATGAGCGGTTCGCGAAGAGCCGCTATAACGCCCTGACGCCGGAACAGCTTCGCAAGCAGCCATGGGTACCGCCGATGTTCCGCCCGCTAGAGCGCACCATGATTGATCT